>CAZEBQ010000088.1:0-13641 GCA_964510295.1 uncultured Anaerolineales bacterium
CGGTGAACTGCTTCTGGAGCCGGTGATCGGCGTACATGAGCACGTCAACGACCGAACGCGTTTCCTTCCACCCGTCCGGGGTCTCGAACATCTCGCGGAAGCACTTGCCATTTGCATAGGATGGCGGGCCCATCCAGACCTTCGCCTGCGGCTCTCGGTCTTTCGCCCGCGTGTGCGAGACCGAGAGAAGTGCCACGAGGGGGAGCGCCAGCAGAAAAGCCGCCCTCCTCGAACTTCCCCCCAGCGGCCTCGTGCGGAGCATCCGAGCCGGCAACTGCTTTATCATCGTCTCTCGCATCTCCCGTTCTGCCCGGTGCTCCAAGCATACCGAGAAGGGGGCCGGATGCAAGGGGGCTGCGCTGAGCCGATAACCCCCGACGGCCAAAGGCCGTTGTTTCTTCTGGCAGACCCCGCCACGCCGTAACTCGGGCCCGTAACGTGGCCTGCGACAAGTGTTTACACGCCGGCCGCCAGGATTCTCTCATGGGACCTGGATGAAATCACGGAAAGGGGCTCAAACGCTACTGCACGTCGAGGACGAACTCCTGAGTCGCCGTGCCCACGCGCTCCACCGTGGTGGAAAGCACCTTCTCGTTGCCCCAGGCGAGGGCCTTCTCGTCCAGCGTCCGCACCTCCCGGGTCAAGGTCACGGTGACCGCGACGGCCGTCTTGCCCGCGGCATCCGGAATGCCTGACAGAACGCCCGTGGCGGCGTCGATCCTGAGCCAGGCCGGCCCCTTCTCGAGCGTGAACGTGGCCTTCTCGATGTCGAAGTAGCCGCTGACCTGATTGCCCCCTCGCATCCGCGCGGTAAGGTCGCCAAGGGACCGGTTGGCGCACGCTTGGTATCGGTACTCGGCGCCGACCTTGGCGGCCGTCACGGGGCGGGTGTAGATGACGGGCCGGGGGGCGGTTGCGTAGTCGGACGGCCCGCTGCGCTTGCCCCGGCCGTCGGCCGCCACGACGCGGTAGTAGGTCTTGTTGGCAGCGGGCGCGTCGACGCCGCAGCCCAGGACCGCCAGTTCCGTGGCTGTCGTCTCGGCGATGAAGTTCGCCGGGAACCACGGGTTCCAGGCGGCCATCTCCGTTTTCGTGACACCTACCGTGCTCTGATACCGTTCGTCGGCAATCGTGAAGCCCTTCTCGTCGCTGCCGTAGACCCGGTATCGGGCCGGCGGGCGACCCGCGGCGTTGGCCTTCCAGCGTAGTACGCCCGCGCCCTTGGCCGGGTCGAAATCGGCGGTGACGTCCAGTGGATACGCCGGGCCGCGAGGCGTGAATCTCCAGGTCGCGCTCCAAGGCCCCCAGACGCCCTGGTCGTCCATCGCCCTTACGTGCCAGTAATGCCGCTGATCGGGCGACAGCAGGCCCGGCTGAAGCAGCGTGTACTGGGGCTTGACGGCGACCTTCTCCTTGCCGGTGTCCGGGTCCTTCTCCTTGATGGCATCACGCGTCCGGGAGATGAGTTTGTAGAAACTCATCGAGAGAGGGTACTTCATGTCGGGGCGGCGCGACAACTCGAAGTGGTAGTCGCCGATGGCGTCGCCGTCCGGGTCCCGGGCCGCCGCCCACTGGAAGACAATGTCGGTGCCATCGGCCTCGCCGCCGTCGGGCGGGTAGACCGGCGCCGCCGGCGCCTCCGGCGGCCTCGTCGCCGAGCGTTCGACCCACGTGTGCGTGATGCGGACCTTGCGGCCCCCGGGCGACCGGTCGGAGTACGTGAAGGCGTTCCGGCCGACAGCCATCTCGGGCATTGCCAGGGGGGCCATCTGCACGTCGCTGGCGATCGCCAGGCGGCGAAGCCTCGCGGCACCCTCCAACTCGCACTTGAGATGGTACGCGTAACGGGCCGGACCGACGGTCGGGAAGAACTTGTCCAGGTTGTTCTTCACGGGCTGCCACGCCTTGCCGTCGGCGGAGATGAAGAACCTGGCGTCTGCGCCCTCCGCTTCGATCCGGCCTCCCACGAAGACGTACGGGCTTCGCATCCGCCAGACGATGACGCCCTTCTTTCCCCCCTCGGCCTTGAGGCCGTCGGGGCCGGAGGCGACGTTCTCCGCGCCGGCCGCTCCTTGGCGCCACGTGTCGTTTGAGAAGTCCGGGCGGTACTCCCAGAGCCCGTTGTAGATCGCCTGCGGGTACGTGGGCATCGTATGGAGCGCCCCGTGATACTTGACCGGATCGCATTGCCCCCATCGCCAGACGATCGCCTCGCCGGGGCGCAGGACCATGTTCATCGTTGTGTCGCCTTTGCCGCCTCGCTCCCCCGCGACCTCCCCCTCATAGAAGTACATGGCGCACATTTCCGGGCCGGCCCACCAGGTGTCGGGGAAGAGGATTCCCTTGGAGTGGGTTCGCTTGATGAGGTCGTGGTCCCGTACGATGTCCTGCTCGCCGGCCACGGTCTCGTTGTCCCGCAGGAGATAGACAGAGTGCATGTCGCCGTCGAAGAAGTGCCATCGCCCGTCGTAGAACGCCTGGGAGATGCAGTGCCCGAGGGCCCGGGCCGGCGCCACCTTGAGGCCGGCCGCGCGCCACAGCGTCGCCAGGCTGATCGAATCGTTGCCGCACGTGTTATATCCGTAGATGTTGAACACCATCACGGGGTCGCCGAGTTCGCTGTTGTCGCCGGGGGAATGGTGGCGATGCCGGATCTCCTGGAACCAGAGCGCAAAGGCCTTCTCGGCGTCGGTCATGCCGGGCGAGACGGCGGCGGAGACGATCTCCCCGACGGTTCGAAAGTTGTTCCGACCGTTGGAGAGCCACGGGTCGACGACATCCGTTTCGCCCACGTTCTCCATCCGCACCGACCGGCTGGATTCCCACGTCTGGACGAAGGCTCCCTCCCGGTTGATGCCGCATCCCATGGGCGACCGGCAGTTCCGGCCGTCCATGGTGCCGCCCTGGACAACCTTGTAGACGTGCGGCCCCGCGGTGATCTCCTCAAGGTGGGACTTCGCCACGTCGGTGGGATGCGTGTCCGCCAGCCGAAACATCCCGGCGCCGTCCGCCCCGGCTGCCAGGAAGCAGATCATGGCCATAAACACGAGGGATTTATGCATTGCCGTTGCCCCCGCTGCGTGTCTCGTCCGCCGGCGAATCCTGCGCCGGGGCTGCGCGCCCAGGATAGCCGTTCTCCGGTCGGTGGCCAATGAGATTCGGCAGCGGGGCGGCCTGGCGCCGGCCCCGCCCGAACGGCCCGGCTGTTGCCTCGGGACAGGCGGCGCGGTAGAAGCGTGCGGCCGGGACGTGGCGGGTTCCCGGAGGACCACTCGGGACCGGGGGCCCCGCTGCGGCCGCGGCCGAGCCCGGAGAATGGGGGATCGATCACCGCGTGCCCGTGGAAGGACCGCTGACGCAAGTGGACGCGGCTCGCAGACGCCCCGGCGGCGTGACTTTTTGATGACACGAGTGGCCCTTGGGCGTATAAACTACTGACGTGTTTGTGAAACGGGGCCGGGGGCGTACCCGAAAGGATAGAGGATGTGGAAGGCTATCTCACTGGGCCTGGTCGCGGCGCTGCTCGTGGGCGCAACGTGGCAGGCGGCCCTGGCGCTGACCGACGAGCAGGTCGTCAAGGCCGTCGAGAGGGCCCAGAGGTACATCATGAGCCAGCAGGGCCCGGACGGGTCCTGGCCCGAGGCAAAGCACAACGCGTCCCCGACGCCGTGCGGCCATACCGAGATGGCCGTCTTCACCCTGGTGTACACGGGCGTCCATCCGAACCGCGACGCCGTCTCCAGGGGGGTCAACACGCTGCTGACGCGGAACCTCGATTACACCTACGCCGTTGCCATTCGGACGATGGCCTACGCCCATCTTCAGCGTAAACTCGCCGACAAGCGGCGCGACATGATCCGCAAGGCCCTGATTACGGACACCATGTGGCTGGTCCAGGCCCAGGGGGTGCACGGCGGCTGGGACTACACGAGCCTTGGGGGCTCCAACGGGCGGCACGACCTCTCGAACACGCAGTTGGCGGTCCTGGCCTTGCGTGAGGCGGCCTTGGCGGGCGTCGAGATACCCCGCACCGTCTGGGAACGCAACTACGCCCTCTACAACAAGGAACAAAAGAGCGACGGGTCGTGGAACTACGGCACCCCGCCCGTCGGGGAGAACAACCAACTCGGCGTCAACACGCCCGGGTACGGGACCATGACGGCGGCCGGCCTGGCCAGCATCTTCATCGACATGGACAACCTGGACCTGGCCAGCGGCTGTCCCTGCCGAGGCGGGCGAAGCGCCCGTATGAGCGGCGATTTCGACCGGCGCGTGGACTCGGCGCTGGGATGGCTCGAGAAGCACTTCAAGGCCGACAAGAGCCCCAAGCATCCTCACAACGAGAACGCCTGGCAACGCTACTGGCTCTACAGCGTCGAGCGGGTCGGCATCGCCGCCGGGTACAAGTACTTCGGCACCCACAACTGGTACAAGGAGGGGGCCGAGTATCTGGTCAGGATCCAGGGGGGAGACGGGGGCTGGGGCGGCCTTTCCCAGACCTGCTTCGCCCTGCTCTTCCTCTACAAGGGTCGTGCCCCCATCCTCTACAACAAACTCGAGTACGAGGGCGAGTGGAACAACCACCGCCGCGACATCGCCAACCTGACCTCTTACATCGAAAAGGTCAAAGAGCAACCGTTCCACTGGCAGATCGTCAGCCTGAGGGCCCCCGCCGACGAACTCCACGATGCGCCCGTCCTCTACATCACCGCCGAGAAGGAGCCTGTCTTCTCGGACGGGCACAAGAAGAAACTCCGCGAGTTCACCGACACCGGCGGCACGATTCTGCTGGAGGCGTCGTGCGGCAACCCGAAGGTGCGCAGGTGGGCCCAGACGTTCGTCAAGGAACTATGGCCCGAGTGGGACCTCAAACCCCTTGGACCCGACCACGGGTCGTTCAAGCACCCGAACCTGCTGAAGCAGCGGCCCGAGATCCTCGGCCTCCACGACGGGGTCAGGACCTTCCTGTTCTACTCCATGGACGACATCTCCTGCCCGTGGCAGACCAAGGCCTACGCCCGCCGGGGCTACCTGTTCCAGTGGGGCATCAACCTGTTCACCTACGCCACCGACCAGAGCCCCCTCAGGGCCAAACTCCAGGCCCGACTGCCGGTCGAGAAAGACCGGTACCCCGGCGCGGTCAAGGCCGGCAGCCGCCCGAGCCTGCGCCTGGCCCGTGTCACGTACGACGGACCCGGATGGCTGACCGGACGCAACTACAAGGTGTTCCCGCGGCTTCAGAAGGCGCTCTCCGAGAAGGCGTCGGTTAACCTGGCTGTCACCGAGGGTGGCGTCGAGGCGAGCGGCCTCCGCGGGCACGACATCGCCTACCTCACCGGCCCCGGCGAGATCAAGATGGCCGAGACCCAGAAACAGGCCCTCAAGGCCTACCTTGCCAACGGCGGGTTCCTCTGGGCGGAGCCGGCCTGCGGGTCGCCCGACTTCAACGGCGCGTTCCGCAAACTCTGCGCCGAGACCGGCCTGACGCTGAAACTCATCCCGCAGACCCATCCGCTGATGACCGGCCGCCTGCCGAACGGCAAGGGCTACAGCCTGATCTCGGGCGTCCAGTTCAGCCGGTCGCTGCGGGTCCCGCGGCTCGGCCGCCCCCACGCCGACCTCACCGGCATCTACCTCGGCGACAAACTCGTCGGCGTCTACAGCCCGCTCGACATCATGTTCTCGATGACCGGCTACGACGCGTGCGGCCGTCGGGGCTACAAGATGCAGGATGCCCGGGCGGTCGCCATGAACATTATCCTGTTCTTGACCGACCGGCCGGCAACCTGATAATGGCCCCGGCGCCGGTTCGGCGGGGCGGATGCCTGCCCGGGTCGCGATGGGGCGAGGCACCCCGGAACGCATACCCCCGGTTGCCGGGAAACGAGACGGGCAGGCGGCGCCTTTGCCGCGCGACGCTCCGGGCCGCCCGCCCATGCCTCCATCCCAATGCGAAAGGATTTCCCGATGACACGCGGGTTGGTTGTCGTGGTGCTCGCGGCCGTAGCGGCCGCTTTTCTGATGGTTCCTGCCGCCCGGGCCGAGTCCGCGCCGCCCACCACCAAGCCCGCGGCGGGCCTGACCGACGAACACGTCCGCAGCGCCATCGAGCGGGGACGCCAGTTTCTCATCCAGCAGGCCAAAGCCGACGGCTCCATGGCGACCGGAGGTATGAGCGGCGGTCTCAGCGCGCTGGTCTTCATGACGCTCGCCTACATGGGCGAGCACCCCAACCGCGCCCACATGGACAACGGACTCCAGTACCTGATGGACCTGGGAGTCGAGAGCGGCTTCAACCGCAGGCAGGGCTACGCCGTTCCCATCCGCATCATGGGCTTCTCCTACATCTACAAGAAACTCCTCGGCGACCGAAAGAAGCACGTGGCCCTCAAGGCCAAGGAAGACATCATGCGCCTGCAAATGGGCCAGGCGGTGAACGGCGGGTGGCGGTACGAACTCAAAGGGGGACACGATTACGACTTCAGTGTCACCCAGTGGCCGATCCTGGCCATGCGCGACGCCCAGCGGGCCGGCATCGAGTTCCCCGACCCGACCGCGCACCTCCAGAAGGCCCTCTCGCTTTACCTCAACACGCAGCAGGACAGCGGGGGGTGGTACTACCAAGGCCGCAACGAGAAGCCCTCCGGGTCGATGACGGCGGCGGGGCTCGCCTCCCTCTTCATTATCGCCGACTTCCTTGAACCCGGCAGCGGCTGCCCGTGCAAGCGCGGCGGGAGCCCGAGGGCTACCACCAAGACCGAACGCGCCATGGACGCCGCCCTCGGATGGCTCGGCAAGTACTTCGATGTCAAGACCAACCCCCAGGCGTTCAAGGTCGGCAAGGGGAACGTCTTGTACTGGCTGTACTGCGTCGAGCGCGTCGGCATCGCCGCCGGATACAAGTACTTCGGTACGCACAATTGGTACAAGGAAGGGGCGGCCGAGGTCATCCGCAGACAGATGAGGGACGGCTCCTGGGGCACCCTGGACAAGACCTGCTTCGCCCTGCTGTTCCTCTACAAGGGCCGCGCGCCGATCCTCTTCAACAAACTCAAGTTCGACGACGCCGACGGGCAGCCCGGTACCTGGAACGCCCACCGCCGCGACATCGCCAACCTCACGCACTTCGTCGAGCAGCGAAAAGAGCAGATGTTCCACTGGCAGATCGTGGAACTGAGGGCGCCCCTCGAGGAACTCCACGACGCCCCCATCCTGTACATCACGGCCGAGAGCATCCCCGGCTTTACGCCCGAACAGACGAAGAAACTCCGCGACTTCACCGACACCGGCGGCACGATCCTGTTTGAGGCGTCGTGCGGCAACGCGGACGTACGCCGGTGGTTCTTGAAATTTGCCGCCGACGTCTGGCCCGAATCGAAAACACGCCCACGCGGACCCGAGTGGAAACTGATCAAACTGGCCAAGGACCACGGTGTCTGGGATGCCGTCCAGAAACTCAAGACCCGGCCCGAGATCATGGGCATCCACGACGGTGTCCGCACCTGCGTCTTCTACAGCCCCGACGACATCTCATGCCCCTGGCAGACCAAGGCCTTCACGCAGAAACTCTACCTCTTTGACTGGGGTATCAACCTGTACACCTACGCGACCGACGCGGCGCCGCTTCGGGCAAAACTCGCCGGACGCGAACCCTCAACGGCCGACAGGTTCGCCGGACCCGTCAAGGCCGGCCCCGGGAAAACACTCCGGATCGCCCGCGTCAAGCACGGCGGCAACTGGGAAGCCGGCGCCAACTACCGCGGGTTCGCTTCGCTGGCCGGCCACGTCAAGGCCGCCGCCGGCATCACCGTCCAGGTGACCGAACCGACTGATGCACCGTTCAGCGAGGGCGGCGTGGACATCAAGGACCTCGCGCCGGACCAGGTCGCTTACCTCGGCGGGTCGCGGCCCTTCGCACTGACGCCTGCCGAGAACGCTGCCCTCAAGAAGTACCTGGCCGCCGGCGGGTTCCTCTGGATCGAGGCGGTCACCGGCACCCTGACGTTCGACCAGTCGGTCCGCAAGTTGGCCGCCGAAATGGGGTGGACGCTGAAGGCGCTCACCGGCAGCCACCCGCTGCTCCACGGTCGCATGGAAGGCGCCGAAGGGCACAACCTGACCTCCGGTGTCGAGTACCGCAAGACCCTCGTCAAGGCCGGCAGACTCGGACGCCAGACCCCCCGGTTCTCCGGCATCTACGACGGCGAGAAGATGATCGGCCTCTACTCGCCCTTTGACGTGGTCTTCGCCACCACCGGCTACCAGGCCCACGGATGCCGCGGTTACAAGACGGCCGATGCCCGAGCGGTCGCCACCAACCTCGCCATCTACCTCTCGACGCTGAAATAGAGTCCCGCGGATGCGATGGCCGGGCCTGAGCCTGTTCGGCGCCGGGATTCCGGCACGTTACGAGGGATGCTATTGATATGCTGAGGCTTCCATCTGCGCGCCTCGCCACATGCCTTCTTGTCCTCGGCGCTACGCCGACGGCGGCGCCCGCAGCCGAGGTCGGCCGCGGCGCCGTCTTCGCCGTTCTGGAGATCCCCTTCGAGGGGCCTGCGTGCAAGGCGGCCGACGCGCCCACGCGCGATATCGAGTTCCGGGTCCGCTTCCGGCACGAAAGCGGCAAGCCGGAACACACGGTCCACGGCTTCTACGACGGCGACGGCCGGGGCGGCCGCGAGGGCGACGTCTTCAACGTCCGCTTCTGCCCCACCAGGCCCGGCACGTGGACGCTTGCCGAGGTCCACTCAAGCGACAAGCGGCTGGCCGGCAAGCACCGCGGCGACGTCGTGGTCGCCACCGCCTCCGACCATCCGGGCTTCTGGCTCGTGGACCCCGACACGCCCGGCGGACGGTGGTACAAACGGTCCGACGGATCGCACCCGTACATCTTCGGCAACACGCATTACTCATTCCTCAGCCAGATGGCGGGCAAGGTCGCACGCCCCGGCAACATCGCCGCCGACGTGGCCGCCGGCGCGGCCTACCTCAACAAGGTCCGGTTCTCCATCCACCCCTGCCGCTACCCCAACCCGAAGGCCAAGCCGTTTCTTGACGATGCCGGCAAGCCGACCGACGACGGCAACTTCTCGCACCGTCCCAATCCCGAGTGGTTCCACAAGCGGGTGGACGTGGCCGTTCGCACGGCCTGGCAGGAGGACATCATCGCCGACCTCATCCTGTGCGGTCCCGACACGCGCGAGGCGCGGTCCATCCTCCGCGCCGAGAAGAACCAGGGCGACGCGACGCCCATCCTCCGATACGCCGCCGCCCGATACGGCAGTTACCCGAACGTGTGGATGTGCCTCGCGAACGAATGGAACATCAAGAACCCGAAATACACGGCCGACGAGATCAAGCGATTCGGTGCGACCCTCCGCAAACACCTTCCCTATCCCACGCCGGTCAGCGTGCACGCCGGCGGCGGCCCGTGGGACAAGCGGCTCAACTCCAAGCCGCCGTGGAACGACCACGTCATCATCCAGAGCAAAATCCGCACGCTGGCCCGCTCAGCCGACGCCATTGCGAAGAGCCACACCCTCGGCGGCGACCGGCCCGTCATCAACGACGAACTGGGCTACGAGGGCAAGGGCGACAAGTTCACCCGCGATGACGTCATCGAGGGACACCTCGGCGCCTTCCTCGGCGGGGGATACGGCACCACCGGTCACAAACCCGCCTCCAAGAAGGGCCACTACTTCTGGGGCGGATTCAAGAGCGGCGAGCACACCGCCGCAGGTCACCTCGCGTGGCTTCGCAAGCAGATCGATTCCCGCATCACCTTCTGGAAAATGGCGCCGATCGACCCGGCGGACGTCTTCTCCGGCGCCGGCAAGAACGGCCGCGCCATGGCCTGGCCCGGCAACGAATATGTTCTCGGCACGAGCGAGCGGCAGAAGGGTCTCGCCGCCAAACTGCCGTCCGGCACGTGGGAGGTGAGGCGGTTCGACGTCATCGCCATGAAAGAGAAGGTGCTTGCGCGCGAGGCGCGAGGCCGTTTTGCCTTCGACGCGCCGGCCTCGCGGGCCGTGCTGTTCCACTTCCGCCGTGCGAGACCCTACGATTAGCGCCGCGGTTGCGGTTGCATTCGTGGAATCACCGCCGTGGTGCGGAGCGCTGCCTTGCCACCGCCCGCCCCTTCCCGCGTGTCGGCTTTTGGTTGGACCGCCACGTGCCCCGCCCCTACAATGGGGCGTCGGTCGTACGAAAAACCGGGCAACCGCTGTGGGAGCGCACACATGACCACCGAGTCGCGGCAACTGGCTCTGCGAGAGGATCTCGTGTCCGATTGTGGACTCCTCCGTGATCAACGGCCTTATGTCGCGATTCTAGCCCCTCGTGACGCTAGAGAGGCCATCGCCCTCAGTCCACGCGCGAAGGTCATGATGCTCGATCCCTGGTACAACAAGGGAGTTGGAGGCACACGCCAGGATTACAAAGAATGGCTATGTGACATTGTTCGCTTGGCCGGACAGCACGCGGACCATGTCTTCGTCTGGGGCTTCCCGGACATCGTGTGGTGTGTGCTCGCTGACATGCCGTCGGAGTTGAAAATGGTAGCGTGGCTGACGTGGTATTTCAAGAACTGCCCGTCCGTCATCCGAGGATGGCGGTCCGCTCAAATGACTTGCCTGCATCTGGCACGCCCGGGCACCAAGCTGTACCCGGAGCACTTCCTGAATGGTCGGCAGTTGGAGAAACAGCGCGAGGGCAAACTGCGCTACATACCTGGCCCGCCAAGCGTCATCGAGGTGCCACTGAACATCGGATTCGTGGGCAAGCGTGAACAGACCGGTCACCCGGCGCAGAAGCCGGAGAAGGTGCTTGAGCCTCTCATCCTGATGACCACAAAGCCGGGTGACCTAGTGTGCGATCCGTTCTGTGGCTCGGGAACAACGGGTGCGGTTTGCGCCAAACTGGGCCGCTACGCTCTCCTCAGCGACGAAAGCCACGAGTATACGGCTATGGCTGAGAAACGCCTCGCGGTCAAGCGTCGCCGAAGTATTCCTGCAAAAATCGGTAGACTTCGCGTTTGACCTCCCGGGGCGCAGCCTGAACGATAGCATAGGCGTTCAGTTTGCCGGTCGTGTTATCCCAATAGTTCTTCTTCACCACTTGATGGCGTCCGCACAGCGCTTGCCACACACCGGGGTCGCCGGGGTGGGCTTTGGGATTCATGGCGTGCGGTCGCTTGTGATCCGGGGTCAGGTGGACAGTGCCGCCGCCAACCGGGTCGACGTCGCCCTCTCTGAGTCCGCAGCGCTGCCCGCCTTCGTCCCATTCGCACGCGTGATCAGCCCGCTCCAGAACCGCCTCCCAGGCTTGGGGCGTGATAACCACTCGTTTGGCGGCATCGGCCCGCTGCTCTGCCGTGGGCATCAGGTACTCGGAGACCTTGAGGGTTTGCCGATCGCGATGCGTCAAGATTGTGTAACCGTAGTCGGTCCGCAATTCCGAAAGCCTCTGATGCCAGTTCTCCGGAACGCGACCTGTTTGTGGGTCCGTCGCCACCTTGATGATCTGCTCACGGGTAGCCACCCGGCCCACGTTGTCCAAGAAGAACGCCTCGATCCGCGCACGGATGGAGCGCTGGCGATACGTTCTCCTGATCCTTGCCCGCAGCAACTTCCCCATACGAGTAGCATCGGCAAGCGCGAAGCGACGCAATCAGAGAAACCGAAGGCCGAAGCACCAAGACCGTCTTGGCAGACGGAGCCTCCCGCCCGTTCGTCTTGGACGCGCCGGCCTCGCGGGCCGTGCTGTTCCACTTCAAGAAGGCGGCCGGTAACTGAGCCCGTAGGGTGGGTGCTCCGCACCCACCATCTCCGCCAAGACCGCGTGGGTGCGGAGCACCCACGCTACCTGTCCCGGCCGGATACCGGCCTAACTGTCGTAGTACAGGTTGAACTCGTACGGATGCGGCCGCAGGGCCATCTCGGCCAGTTCGTTCTTGCGTTTCCACTCGATCCAGCCTTGGACGAGGTCGTCGGTGAAGACGTCGCCCTTGGTCAGGAAGGCGTGGTCGGCTTCGAGGGCGTTGATGGCCTCTTCGAGCGACGCGGGCGTCTTGGGGTACTTGGCGAGTTCCTCGGGTTTCATCTCGTAGATGTCGCGATCGAGCGGTTCGCCGGGGTCGATTTTGTTTTCAATGCCGTCGAGGGCGGCCATGAGCATGGCCGTCCAGGTCACGTAGCCGTTGCACGTCGGGTCGGGGCAGCGGAACTCGAGCCGCTTGGCCTTCGGATTGGACGAGTACATGGGGATGCGGATGCCCGCCGACCGGTTCCGGGCGGACATGACGAGGTTCACGGGCGCCTCGAAGCCGGGGACAAGACGGCGGTAGGAGTTCGTCGTCGGGGCCGCGAAGGCCAGGATCGCCGGCGCGTGCGCGAGGATGCCGCCGATTGAGTGCAGGCCGAGGTCGCTCAGCCCGGCGTACCCGTCGCCGGCGAAGAGCGGCTCGCCGCCCTTCCAGAGCGAGAAGTGCGTGTGCATGCCGGAACCGTTGTCCTCGAAGACCGGTTTCGGCATGAAGGTGACGGTCTTGCCGTTGCGGCGTGCAATGTTCTTAATCACGTATTTGTACCACATGAAGTGGTCGGCCATCTTCAGCAGGGGCCCGAACTTCATGTCGATCTCGGCCTGTCCGGCCGTGGCAACCTCGTGATGGTGCGCTTCGATGGCGATGCCGAGTTTGCGCATCGCGTACACCATCTCGCCGCGCAGATCGTGGTACGTGTCGGTCGGGCTGACGGGGAAGTAACCGCCCTTGAAACTCGGTTTGTACCCGAGGTTCGGCTCTTCGAAGCGGGCGGTGTTCCAGGCGCCCTCGACCGAGTCGATCCGGTACATGCCGGTGTGTTGGTTCTGCTCGTAGCGGACCTCGTCGAAAATGAAGAACTCCGGTTCCGGGCCGATGTGACACGTGTCGGCGATGCCCGTGCCCTTGAGGTATTCCTCGCCTTTGCGGGCCACGTGACGCGGGTCGCGCGTGTAGTCCTCGCGGGTGATCGGGTCCACGATGTTCGCGATGACGCTGACGGTGGGCTCGGCGAAGAACGGGTCGATGCAGGCCGTGGAGGCATCGGGCACGGCCATCATGTCCGAGACGTGGATGCTCTGCCAGCCGCGGATGGAGGACCCGTCGAAGCCCACGCCCTCCTCGAACGTGTCCTCGTCCCACGTATCGACGGGAAACGAGCAGTGTTGCCACGTGCCCAGGAGGTCGGTGAACTTCAGGTCGACCATCTCGGCGCGGTTCTTCTTGGCGAACTCGAAGAACGCTTTCCGGGTCATGTCCCAACTCCTTTCCGGCAGAGGGTTCAGACCACTTGCGTGATGGCTCGGCCCGTTTATCGCAACCACCATGCCAGTCTTGCGAAAGAGATTCAAGGCCTTTCCATCCAGGGGCTTAGGCCTACAGCGCCACTTCGCCATTTCGCGCGGTGGGTCTCCGGACCCACCGCGCTCGAAAGCCCATTTTCGCCGTTGCGCGGCGGGTCGGGAGACCCGCCGCGCGGTAAGTGGCGCTGTAGTGTTAGTACTACGACGATACCTTCCGCGCGGCGGCCTTCCGAGGCCGCCGCGAACGCCGTTCATGCCTGTTCCTGGTGGCCTGGGAAGGCCACCAGGCGGACA
>CAZEBQ010000089.1:0-7173 GCA_964510295.1 uncultured Anaerolineales bacterium
AGCAGAGGTACCGCGCCTTGCACCGCGTGGAGATGAAGGCCAGCCCGCCGTCCGGGAGGGGACACGGCCAGTAGTCGTGAAACGGCCCGTCCGTGAGTTGCCGCACGCCGCTCCCATCGGCATCCATGGCCATGAGGTGGTAGTAGCCGGACTCGGACGGGAGATAGGCGAAGTAGACCGTGCGGGCGTCGAACGTGGCCATGGGGGTTCTGGCGATCCCGCCGCCGGCATCGAAGAGCCGGACGACATTGCCCGCGCCGGGGTCGAGGCGCCCGTCGCGGCGAGGAATCTTGAGTATGTACACGCCCGCGCCCGGACGGAACGGTGCGTCCAGGATCACGCTGTAGTTGTGCGAGGGCAGGAACGGGTGACGCTTGACGAACAGGATCGTCTCGATCGCCGCGAGGTCGGGGTCACGGAAGAACAGCCGACGCTTCGCCAGCCGCGACTCGAAGAAAGCAGCGCGCTCGGCGACCGGGTCCTGGGACGCTGCTGCGGCAAGCGACGCCTGCCGGCGGCGTAACGCTGCCAACCGGGTGCGCTCCGGCGTCACGTTCAAACCCTTGGCGGCGAGGCGCTCGATCATCTCCTCCATCTGTCGCAGGACCCGGCTGACGGAGTCCGCCGCATCAATCTTGCGCCACGTGCGGTCCTCGCACGCAAAGGCGTAGCGGAGCAGATCCTCTTCCGACAGGGGCCCAGCCGGTAGCGTGGGAGGTCCGACGCGGGCAACCGTCTTCCATTGCACGCCGTCGAGCGATGCCAGGATCTCGAAACGCTCGGGCATCCGGTCGCGGTAGCGCCCTTTCCGATCTCGCGAGAACACGACCTTCGCCACCGCGGCGGGTCGGGGCAGTTCGATCTGGGCCCACTCGCCTGGCGTTCCGGCGGCGATCCAACTGTGGTCGTTGCCGTAGAGTCCGTCATTCAGGTGGGCGACTTGGTGGATGGCGTAACCGGGCAGGCAGGAGGAGGCCGTCGCCTTGGCGCCGCCCTCGGCCAGCGCCAGGTTCCGCGTGCCGTCGGGGCCGTATACCTCCAACTCGTCGATGCACGGTTGGCCGCCCGCGCTCGCATGGACCAGGAAGCGGACAAACCGGGCCCGCACCGGTGGAAAGGTGACCGTGTTGGCTCGGTCGGGTGCGAGGGCCGGCTTGGCGGGCGCCCCTGCCACTGCGGCGCCGCACGCGGTCAGGAAGAGGACGAGCGCGAGTGCTAATCGTTGAGGGACCTGGAGGTTTGTTTTCATTAGTTCTCCCGGCGCAGCCGTCACGGGCGGCCGATGCGCAGGGACTCAAGAATCTGCTTCGCCGCCCCCGGTGGACCTACAAGATACTCGGGCGAGGTCGAAAGGTCCATCGGTCCGGCCGGGCCCCGCCGGCCCATGATGTCGAAGCGGCCCAGACCCGGCGCGGGAGGCACAATGAGGCGCACCGACGCGTCCGGGTCGTCCTTCCACACGATGACGACCGAGTGCCGCCGCGTCTGAAACGCCACCGCGTGGCCTGCTTGGCCGAAGGTGCGCGTTGCCTCGCACACGGGGGCCGGACCGAGGAGGGCGGTCAGCACCGCCATGGCCGGGGCGAGTTTGCGCGGCACGCCGCCGTAATCGAACAGGGCGCACTCGAAACTGGCCCGGTTCACCTCGCCGCTCGCGCCGGAGTGGATGAAGATCTTCCGGGCGCCCCTGGCGAGCATGACGGCAAAGAACCGGACCGTGTAGTCGGCGCACTGGCGTTCGCTTTCGAGCAGGCGGTTCCCGGACCACGACCCGCTCGGCGGGATGAACGGCCGGCGCGGCAGGTTATCGACACCGTAGTACGAGAACTCGGTGACCCAGATGGGCAGGCGGCGACCGGCCGCGTCCATCATCGCCAGCAGGCGGTCCATCTCGGCGGCGTAGCCCTCCGGCAGCCGCGACCCCGGGTAGAAGTGCAGGTTGAAGATGTCGAGGTGCGCCAGGGCACCGGCGTCGATGGTTTCGCGTGTCAGGTTCAGCGCTCCGCTTCCGATGCCGCCGATGACCTGGCAGTCGGGGTCGGCCCGTTTCATGGCGGCGGCGGCTGTTTTCAGGAGCGCGACGTAATCGGCCGGCGTGTAGTTCCGGCCGCCGTACCGGTTTCCCTTGTCGCCGGGGAGCGAGTAGTCGGTGTAGATGGGTTCGTTCAGGAACTCCCAGACGTTTACGCGATCCTTGTAGCGGGCGACGCACTGGCCGACGTAGCGGGCCAGTTCCTTCGGGTCCGTCGGCGCCCAGGCGCTTCGCAGCCGCGAGCCGGGGTAGCCTTTCGTCGGCAGGTCGGCCGGCGCCTCGCTGATCCAGTCGGCTGACGGGAACGGCGGCAGGAGGCAGAGGACCTTCGGTCCGAGCGCCACGACGCGGTCGATCTGCGCATCGCCCCGCTCCCACGTGAACCGGCCTCGCTCCGGCTCGATGTGGTTCCACTTGAGCGACCAGTCGCGGAACCACGCGACGCCGACCTTCGCCGCCGCCCGGATGAGGTGCGGCGTGGTGAAGGCGTGGTTGATGCCCAGGACCGTGTCGCTCGCCGTCCGCTTCGGCACCACGGCCAGGGCAGCGGTGATGGTCTCGGTGCTGTCACCGGCCTTCGCGGTGGCGCGGACGCGGTAGTAGCCCTTCCACGCGGGCGGGATCTGCAGGTTGCGGCCGACGACGGTGCGGGCGGGCGCCTCGACCGTCTCGCCGCGCCACGGCACCTGCCGGTCGAAGTAGTCGGTGACCTGGAAGGCGACCTCGACCTTGGCTTGGTCGGCCGAGTGGTTGCAGACCGACAACCGCAGCGCCGCCGGTTCGCCTTCGGCGAAGATGCCGGCGGGGGCGGACGGCTCCAGGGCGACCTCGACGCGGCGGCGCGGCGCGAACGGCGTCGCCTCCTCGCCCTTCTCGAGTTGCACCGCGTCGATGTCCACGTGCACCGGCGCTTCCTTCTCAAGATCGGGCCCGGCGAGGACGAAGACGTACCGGTTGAGCGGGCGAAAGGTCAGCGTGTATCGCTTCCACTCGGTTGTGAGCGTAACGGTCCGGGCGTGGTCGCGGTGCCCGCCGCCGGGCCGAGCGTCGCGCACGGCGAGGTGCGCGCGAACGCCGGCGGCGCTCGCGCGCATCATGCACGAGAGGGTGTACGGGTTGCCGCGCTCCACGGGAATCCACCCTCGGCTCGCCGCCAGGGGCCGCAGTTCCCGCCGCACGACCGGCTCGTAGTAGTCGAAGGCGAGGACGGGCGTCTGCTCGCCGCCGAGGGGGATCCGCAGAAAAGCGCGGCCGTGGCCGGCGCCGTCGGTCTCGACGGCCCCGTGCAGGCGACTGAGGTTCCCCCAGCCGGTCGGCGTTCCGAGGGACGACCAGCCGGCGGGTCCGACCTCGAACGACCCGTTGCGGACGAGATTCCTGCCGCCGGCCGGCGCGATGACGGCGGTGAACGCAACGTCCTGGGCCCGCGTTTCGACGATCCGCACGTCGGCGACGCACAGCGTGCCCGTCTCGTTGAACCAGAACTGGAGCCGCGTGCTTTCGCCGACCGTCCTGGTCGCCGTGAAGAACCGCCGGTGCGTCCGCCACGTCTTGCCGGTCGGCAGGCTGACGTTCAGGCCGCAGTTGGTCCAGGCGGCGGTGTCGCTGACGGCCACCTTGACGCTGCGGCTCCCCATGCCGTCGGTTCGCGCGCGGCACGAGAACTCGTACAGGCGGCCTTTGACAAGGTTCACCTTGCCGACCTGGGCGAGCATGGCGTGGCTGGCAGGGGAACGCTGGTCGAACCGCGTGCAGGCGAGCCGTGCGTACATGCGACCGCCTGAATCTTTGGCTACGTCAAGCCGCTGGGTGACGTGCTGGTCGCCGGCCGCCTGCCAGTGGTCGGGCACGCCGTCGGTTACCTTGGCGAAGTCTCCGTTGGCGACGAGGTTGTTACGTTCGCCGCCGTACGCCCACCCCGTCAGCGCGACGACAAGTAGAACGGCGGCCCCGAATCGGAGGTAGTGCCCGACGCGCATGACCTGCCCCTTTCTCGCCCCTGCCACCGTTTCGTGAGCGCTTCGCCGACGCGGCGGACGGACTCGGCGGGTTCGAGGTCGGCGCGGCCCGCTCGCTTGCGCTCGCGGCTCGGATTTGCCTTTCCGAGCCGCGAGCGCCAACGAGCGGGTGCCTTACAGTCGCGGTTCGGATTCGCTCATCCGAGCCGCGAGCGCAAGCGAGCGGGCGCCACGCCATGGTCGCGGCTGGGGTCTCTACGGTGCCTTCGGCCGCGGCGCCGCGTCGGCCTTCAGGTCGCCCAGGACGAACTGGATGCCGTCGAGCCAATGCTGAAGCACGGTCGGGTTCCAGAACAGTTCGTGCATGTGGCCGAGGGCGTTGTAGAAGACGCGGCCCTTGCCGTACGGCTTGATGTAGGTGATGGCAAAGTCGCCGTCGGTCCGGTGGATGCCGCCCTTCTTCATGTCGGTGCGCTGGGTGTCAATGGAGAGGAGCACCCGCACCTTGTCCCGCGAATACGGGGCCTTCAACTGGTAGATCTCGTCCTTGACGACGAATCGCGGGTCCTTGAACGCCTGGGTGAGCGGGTGGCGTGGCTCCTCGATCTTCAGGGTGACCTCTGACCCTGCTCCCCACGGGTGGTTGTCGAACCGTGCGCCGATGATCTCGCCGTACTCGGGCCACTCGCGGAAACTCGCGACGCCGGCGTGGATAACGGCGAGGCCTCGGCCGCCGGCGAGGAAACTGGAGAGGCTCCGCTTGAGCCGCTCGTCGCGTTCGGCGGCCGCCTTCTTCTTCTCGGGCGGCAGGTTCTTGAAGTCCTGCGGCAGGAAGATGTCGCGGTTCGTGTTGTTGAAGAAGACGGCGTCGAACGTTCGGAGCGTCTCCGGCTCGAACATCGACGGGTCGTCGCTGACCGTCGCTTTGAAGGCCCCGGTCCCCGAGCCCATGATCCGGAAGGCCTCCTTCCCGTAAGGGATCGATGAGTGGAAGTAGCCCCATGAGACCGAGTACACGAGCAGTTTGCGGGGCCGGGCAGGCCTGGCGGCCGGTTTGATCTTCGAGACGGCGTCGGCCATCCTGGCGATCTCCTCGGCCGACGGGCCCTTCTTCGGTTTTGCCGCAGACGCTTCCTGCGCGGCAACAAGGGCGCATCCCGCGACGATCAGCAAGGCGCAAACGATTCCTGTGCAGGCTTTCATGGCACGCTCCTTGGGCAGACATCCCTCCGACTCATCGCCCACCGCGATTCCATCACAGCGACGGGCGGAAAGCAAGGCCGATTCTTCGCAAGGGCGGTACGATGTCCGGGGCACTTGCAGGTAGACGTTGCGAAGGGGTTGCCTTCCCTTTCCCAGCGCGGTACGGTGACGGCGTACACGTCTTCGGGCCTTGCATTGGGAGGTTTGACATGGCGGATCTCACGGATCAGACCGCCCTCGTCACGGGTGCCTCGACGGGCATCGGTGCGGCGGCGGCCGTCGCCCTCGCCGAGGCGGGATGCAACGTCGCAGTGCACTACTACAGAAGCGAGAGCGCGGCCAAGAAGGTGGCGAGAACCATCCAGCAGATGGGCCGCCAGGCGACCATCAAGAAGGCAGATATCACCGACCCAGACCAAGTCAGGGACATGGTGCGGCGTTTCGTCAAGACCTTCGGACGGATCGACGTGCTCTTCGCCAACGCCGGCGGGCTCATCAAACGCAGCCCCATCGCGAAGATGCCCGACCGCCTCTGGCACCAGGTTATCGCCCTGAACCTCGACAGCGTCTTCTACACCGTCCGGGCGGCCCTGGGGCCCATGCTGAAACGCAAGCGCGGCAACGTCATCGTGAACGCGTCGGTGGCGGCCCGGTCGGGCGGCGGGGGAAACAGCGTCCACTACGCCACCGCCAAGGGGGCACTGGTCACCTTCGTCAAGGGCCTCGCCAAGGAGGTGGCCGCCGAGGGAATACGCGTCAACGCCGTCGCGCCGGGCGTTACCCTCACGCCGTTCCATGACAAGGCCACCGAACCGGCGCGGATGAAACGGTTCAAGGCCTCGATCCCCATCGGCAAGTTCGGCGAGGTGGACGACGTCGCCCGGGCCGTCGTCTGGCTCGCCGGCGAGACCGACGGGTTCATCACCGGCGAAACCATTTACATCGCCGGCGGCGGCGTCTAGAATCGCCGACGCCCGACCTCGGCCTCGAGCCCGCCGGCGAACCCGCCGCCGAGCCCGCCGCGGCAGCGGCGGGTCACGTTCTCCGACCTCGACGTGTAGCAGGCACCGAAAGCATGGCCGACCCCGACTTCATCCGCGAGACGCTCGATGACCTGAAGGCGCGGGGGCTGCACCGCCGCCTCGTTGCGCTCGGGTCGGCTGCCGGGCCGCACGTCAAGGTCGGCCGGCGGTCGGTCCTTCAGTTCGCCTCGAACAACTACCTGGGCCTGGCGAACGACCCGCGCGTCAAGCAAGCCGCACGCGCCGGCATCGACCGATGGGGATGGGGCGCGGGCGCCAGCCGCCTCGTCTCCGGCCACACCGAGGCCCACGCGGCGCTGGAGGCCGACCTGGCGGCGTTCAAGCACACCGAAGCGGCCCTCGTCTTTCCCACCGGTTACATGACGAACCTCGCGGTCGTCACCGCGCTCGCCGGCCTGGGCGACACCGTCGTCATGGACCGCGCCAACCACGCGAGTTTGTACGACGCGGTCGTGCTCGCCGGGGCGACGCTCGTCCGGTATCCGCAGTGCGACGCGGAGGCGGCAGCGCGGCTGCTCGACAAACATCGCGGCGGGGAAGGCCGGAGGCTGCTCGTCACCGACACCGTCTTCTCGATGGACGGCCGGACGGCGCCCCTCCCGGAACTTGCCGACCTGTGCCGGCGCGCCGGCGCGATGCTGGCCCTCGACGAGGCCCACGCCACCGGCGTCCTCGGTCCCACAGGCGCAGGCCTGGCCGAGGAACTCGCCGTCACAGAGGGCATCACCGCAAGCGTCGGGACGCTCTCGAAGGCGCTGGGCGGCATCGGCGGCTTCGTTGCGGCGTCGCGCCAGGCGTGCGACCTCATCGTCAACCGCGCCCGGCCGTTCATCTATACGACGGCCTTGCCTGCGGCCGCATGCGAGGCCGCGCGGGCGGCGCTTCAGATCGTTCGGACCGAGCCCGAGCGGCGCCGGCGGCTGCTGGACCTCGCCAA
>CAZEBQ010000089.1:7273-13586 GCA_964510295.1 uncultured Anaerolineales bacterium
GTCCCGCCCGGCGCCAGCCGCCTGCGTGTCAGCCTGACGGCCGAGCACACCGAGGAGGACCTGGAGCGGCTGGTCGCGGCGCTGGCCACGGCGCGCAAAGAAGCAGCGCCGCAGAGTCAGGCACATTCCGATTAGGACCGGACGGGTGACGGGTGGCATGGTCATCCCGAAGGGTGACCATGTTCAGTGCCCGGGCGCGGCGGCGCTACTTGGCGCCGGCCTTCACGTCATCGATCGTGATGAGTTCGACGGGCACGGGCGTGACTTCCGGAAGGGTCTCGCCGTCGAGGGCCTTCAGGACACACTCGACGCCCAGGGCGCCCATCATGGCGGGGTTCTGCTCGATGGTGCCGTGCATGTTGCCGCGCTTCATCGCCTGGCGCGCGAGGTCGATGTTGTCGTAGCCGACGATGATGATCTGGCCGATCTTGCCTCGCGCCTTGACGGCCGCAATCGCCCCGAGGGCCATCTTGTCGTTCGCGCACAGGACGCCGTGGACGTCGGGGTTGGCGGCGAGCAGGGCGCTGGTCACTCGCTGGGCCTCGTCGGTGTGCCAGTGAGCGGACTCGCTTCCGGCGACCTCGAGCCCCGCCTCTTTGACGGCGGCCTCGAATCCTGCGCGTCGGGCCTCGGCGTTCTCAACGCCGTCGATGCCGCGCAGGATGAGCACGCGTCCCTTTTGGCCGGCCCCCAGTTTTTTCTTGATGAGGTTGCAGGCGTAAGCCCCGACCTTCTTCGCCCCTTCGAGGTTGTCGGGCCCGATGAAGGTGGCCACCTTCAGGCCCTGGTTCGCGGCTTCCTGTTTGCTGATGCGGTTGTCGATGTTGATGATGGGCACCTTCTGCTCCTGTGCCCTCAAGAGCGGCGTCACGATGCCAACGCTGGAGGCCGGCGCGATGATGATGGCCTCGACCTGGCGGTTCAGCATGTTGCGCACGAGGTTGGCCTGGCGGTCCACATCGGTCTCGGACGGGATGCCGGCCACCTCGAGGGTGACGCCGAGTTCCTTGGCCTTTTCGCGTGCGCCCTTCTCCATAGCCTGGAAGAACGGGTTCGTCGTGGCCTTGTAGATGAGGGCGATGCGGCGCCCGCCGCTCGTGCCGGGCGCCGGCTCACCTTGGCAGCCGGTGAGCGCGACGGCGAAGGCTGCAATGAGGGCGAGCGATGTGGAAGGTTTCATGGCGAGTGCCTCCTGATTCAGGCTCAGGGATGGGAACGTGCCCCGCCGCTTCCGCGACGGGCTCGGGCGTCGCTACTCCGTTCGCTTCAGCCGGTCCACGAGGACCGTCACGATGACCACGGCGCCGATTATAACCCATTGCCACCTCGGTTGCACGAGCATCGAATCGAGACCGTACTGGAGGACGCCCATGATGAGGGCCCCCAGGAAGGTGCCGATGACGCTCCCCCGCCCGCCCGAGAGGCTCGTCCCGCCGACGATGACTGCCGCGATGGCATACAGTTCCAGCCCGTCGCCTGCGAGCGGGTCGCCGAGGCTGTTCCGCGACCAGTACACCAGTCCCGCCAGCCCCGCGCACAGGCCGCTCGCAAGAAACGTCACGACCCGCACCAGGCCGACCCGGATGCCGCACAGCCGGGCCGCCTCCGGGCTGCCGCCCACTGCGAATACGTGCCGCCCGAAAACCGTCGAGGTCAGAATCACGTGGCCGACAGCCACCACCGCCAGGCTCACGACAATGGGCAGGAACCGTTGGATGACGACCGGCGAGTCGATGTCGGCCCCGACGCTCTTGCCCCCCGCCGCCACCATCGCCAACCCCCGCGCCACCATCATCATGCCGAGCGTTACGATGAACGACGGGATACGCCATCGGACGCTGACGGCGCCGCTGGCCAGTCCTGCCGCCAGACCACACCCCAGACACGCCGCCAAGCCCACCGTGAACGAACCCGTGGCGTTGGCCACCACCACCAGCAGGACGTGTGTCAGGGCGATGAGGCGGCCGACCGACAGGTCGATGCCGCCGCCGATGATGACGAACGTCATCCCCACGCCCAGCGTCAGGTTGATGGCGCACGAGCCGACCAGGTCCACCAGGTTGTCCCATCTCAGGAAGAAGGGCCAGCGGAGGCCGCCCGTCCGCCAATCGACCGCCGACAGGACCGTGAAGAGGACAAACAGCGCCCCCAGCGCCACGACCAGCACGAGGGCGCGGCCAAGAGTGATGCGGCTGCGAAGGTCCCCCACGGCGGCGTCTCCGGCGATGTGCTACCCGTGGGCCGCGCGGTGGGCAAGACTGCCCACCGCGCTTCGGCTTGGCCGGACTATAGCACGCCCCTTGGGGAGCCTCAACGCAATAAAGGCTCAGGCCTCGTGTTCACGCGGGATTGGGCAGATGAAATGCCGTCTTGGAATCGACAGGATTGCTCGTGCCGCATCGAGGGCAGGTGCTTGCGCAGCCGACAACTTGCGTGGGACTCTTCGCGACCATGCCCGAGCCGTATTTGACCTTACACTGCGAGCACTCCACGTACAGTTCGTCCACGTCTGGGTTCATGAGGCTAAACGTGTACTCGGCCGCGAAGAGCACGACCTCCTTCTCACGCAAGGAGAACTGAGCCGAGTACAAACTTGGCTCCGGGAAAGCCAAGCCGGCAATGCAGTAGTTGAAAATGTGTACGGTTCCTTCTCCTTTGGCAGTCGTGCCCCCGAGCCTAGCGATTTCGTCCCCATTCCCAAACCGAGACACGACCAATGCGTGAGACGGAGTGCTGGGCAGGTCCCGCACCCGGACATGGAAGCATGTCTTAGGGAATTGAAGTGGCCATATCTTGGAGTAGACTCTGTCGCTGAATATGCCGACGACGCTAATCTGGCCGCTCTTCTCCGCCCTGATATCCTCAGCCATCAGAAAGGCTTCAAGAAACGGGGTTCGACAGGTTGCGGATTCAGACATAGCACGTCTCCACGGGAGTCTCGCACATAGCTCTCATCTGAGAGAGATTCAGATCTCGTTCATACACGGGCGCGGCACTCGGCCACTCAAGCAGAGCCGACCAAGTTGCACCCACGGAGTAGCTGCCGAGCGGGACAGATTCTCCGAGGAACCCGCCTGGGTCGAGCAGAAGCCCAACACCTCGGCGGGCAAATATCGAGAGTACGTCCCGTTTGTAGTAACGTAGGGTGTCTTCCACATAGTGCACAACCACGGCAACGGACACGCCGTACTCGCGCCAAATCCGCCTTGCGTCCAGATAGGTTGCACGCGTTATCGCCCGAGAGGAGCCACGCGGTGCGAAGAAGACTTCAAGAACAACATCCTCATCCTCCCGGGGCATACGCGCCTGGGCGAAGCCGGTGTATGCGCAGACAACCCCAGGGAAAACCTGTTCCACCTTACTACAGACGTTGCCGAGAGATTGTGTTGCGTTGTCGGTCACAGTCGCGGGGCCTTCAAGGGGCTGGCCTGTGTTCGGTCACGGAAACCACAACGTTCCTGACGAAATGCAAAAGCGGATCATCAAGGTCTGCGATGTCAACAGAATCGGGGTAGTAGTCAGCTTTGACCCTCAAGCCGCGCAGTTGCTCCCACAGAATCTCCCAATCTTGCTGAAGACCCAAACGCCACGAGAAGCCTTCCTCTGCCAATGTCTCACCCATCTCATCGTGAAGGAAGTAGCGTCTGCCGCTGTGGTCTGGCACCGCGTATCCCCTCTTCACCAAGAAGGCCCAGCCGGCATGGTAAAGCGCGTAGTAAAGCCTGTTTGCCGCCCCGTCTGTGTATTGCCAGTTGAGCAGCATGACCGCCAACTCGATGTTGTCACGAGCCTTGTGGAGCAACTTCTTGCCCCCCCCTCTGGCGTTTTGGCGGGAAACACGAGCCTGCCACCCAACATACTATAGGCACATCCGCCACGAAGGCAACTGGAATCCCAGCGCGGCAACGTAGCCGGCGTGGTCCCGTCACGGCTCCAGGGCATACAGCAGGATGTTGATCGCCAGCCGCCGGGCATCGGCTGGCGCTACCGTCCGGGCGCCGAACGTCTTGATGCCGTCCAGCCCGTCGGCCAGACCGTACGGGCTGTAGACCATGACGAGGTGCCCGCCGCGCTCCAGCCCGAACAGGACGGGGTTGTCGAGTTTGGGCAGGTCGGCCTTGACGGCGGGCGAATAGCCGACCTCCTCGATCCGCGTGCCCACCTTGCCGCTGTACATGGCGTGGTCGGGCGGCAGTTCCTCGAGTTCGGCGTCCGGGAACAGGTCCGCCACGAGGTCGCGGACGGCTTTGTCGAACGCCACCCGGCCGCAGCACGCATGGGCCCACACGAACCCGCCCTGTTCCAGGTAGGTCTTCAGCGCCGCGCGCTCGGCATCCGACAGGCTGAACGTGTGATGGCCGGTCAGGTAAAGGACCGCGAACGTGCCGAGGTTCGCATCCGTCAGGCGGACCGGCACGGGCCGGCTGTAAACCGACACGCCGAAGCGGTCGGCCAGGTCTTTCAGCACGGCCGGCACAGCGAACGGTCGCGGCCGCCAATCGCCATCGTGTTGAATCTGGCCGACGCGCAACGTGTCGCCGGCCGGGGGCTCGTCGGGCGGCATCTCGAGGATGGTGGCAACGCTGAGCCGGTCGGGCAGCCTCTGACCGGCCGTCGCGTAGGCGGCCAGGTTCTCGCCGAACCGCAGCGCCTCGTTGGCCCGGTCGGGTCGGGCCGCCGCCCATGCGTCGCCGATGCCTTTCGGCGCCAGGACGACGGCGGCGCGGCAGCCGACGGCCATGACCTCGATGTCCTTCGGCGTGAGGCGATGGACGGCCTGCGCCAGGGGATGGCCGGCCTTGAGGGCGGCCAGCGTCGCCCCGGGGAACTGCTCGGCCACCATCCGCCGCACGCTCTCGCTAAACGCCGCATCGCCGCCCTGGGCGTCGAACAGGATCAGCCCGCCCTGCTCGACGTACGCCTTCAGCCGCGGAACCGACGCCGCCAGCATCCGCAGCGTCCCCTTGCCGGTCACGTGGAGAACGGGCGCGGCCAGGTAGTCGGCGAGCGGCGAATCGCTGGCGATGCTTCGCCAATCGACTCGGTCGCCGCCGACGCGTTTGCCGAGAAACCGGACCAGGTGGTCCAGGTCGCGCGGGTCGCGCCGCCACTTGCCCTGCCACTCGAGCCGCTGGACCAGGAGCGGCTTGAACCCCTTGGCCAGAAACAGCAGGCACAGCGCGTCGTGGTAGAGCCGGTCGGTCCAGCGGCCGTCGCCCCGCTGACCGCGCGCCAGCAGGGCGGTGCCCTCGCGGAACCAGTCGTGGTCGCCGAAGGTTCGCCGTCCGGACGTCACCCCCGCCCGCTCCAGGGCGTAGAGCCAGAAGTAGTACCAGGCGAGTTCGCGGTTGGGGTTCTCCTGGAGGGTGTAGTGTTGAGCGATCCACTCGATGCCGCGCTCGATAGCCGCCAGACGCTCCGCCGTCGTCTCGGACGACTCCTGCCCGGCAAGCCGCTCGTGACACAGTTGGAGGCTGGCCACCACCGCCGCCGTGATGCTTCCGTAGGCCTCCGACGGGTCGGGATCGTGGTAGACGTACCCCCATCCGCCTCCGAGCAGTTGGGTGGAGCGGAAGTGGCGGTCGGCCTTGCGCCAGAGGTCGGCCGGCACGCGAGCGCCCGCGCGGCCGGCCTCGCTCAGGGCCAGGATGGCGAACTGGGTGTTCGAGGCGTCGGGCCGCTGGTAGGCCCGTTGGAGTTCCGCCTCGCTGCGGGCCGCCTGCAGGGCCCCCCCCACCTTCAGGTCGGCGATGGCCGACGGAGGCGGTCGGCCGTAGCCCCACGCGCCGGTCGCGTGCTGAAGCCCCACGAGCCAATCCACGGCCGTCTGGATCTCGGCCTTGTACCGGGCGGGGTCGGCGGCGGCCAGGGCCAGGACCTTCAGCGACACGACGTACGTGCTCTCGTTCTTCAGGCGTCGGACGACCTCGAGTGCGGCCGCGGCACGCTTCTCCTCGGGCGAGACACCCGCCTGGAGCATGGCGTAGACCACCAGGGCCGTGACGCCGCCCTTCTGGGCGTAATCGGGCCACCGGCCGTCGGGGCGCTGGGCACGGTTCAGGGCCTCGACGGCCCGCAGGATGGTGGCGCGAATCTGGCGCCCTGTCGGAGGCGTCGCAGCCCCAGCGACCCCCGGAAAAGCACTAACCGCCACCGCCACAATCGCCGATACTAGCAGGGCGCGGCGCCCCGGCGTGCGGCGTGTGACGTTGGTGCAGCATTCGGACATTGGGCGCCTCGTCAGCGGTCTTGGTACGACTACGCTACCTGCGCGTCTGCCCGGTTGTCGCTCGGCCGGGGAAAAAGCGGGTCA
>CAZEBQ010000090.1:0-13553 GCA_964510295.1 uncultured Anaerolineales bacterium
AGTAAAAAGGCGAAAAAAGGCAGCGCTTTTTGCCTTACCTATCTTAACATTTGGGACCTGAATCGCCTCTAACGGCCCAAAAACGCAGATTCGGTCTCCAAAAAGGGCCATTTTCGGGGTTGCGCGAAAACGCCGTTTTACTAAAGTATATAATCGGCGCGGGGCCCAGAACGGGCGCGCAGCGGAAGCGCTACGTGTTTAGCGTGCTCTCGACACGGATAACGGCGAGATTCCCGTTCGGCTGCGCTCAGGGCAGGCTCTCGACTCGCTTCGCTCGCTCGGAATGACACGTTAGACACCTACCGGCACCCACGCGGCGCACGCGAGATCTCGTCAGCATGGGTGCCGGGCACCCAGGCCACAAACCCAGGAGCAACCCAAAACATGGGTAGCGGCCGCAGGTTTCCGGAACATGGTCACCCTTCGGGATGACCATGGCACCCGGCCTTCCGAATACAGCAGCACTACCGTTGTCCTCAATCCCTTTGTCCCGGTAATGGGAGTTTAACCCAAAAAAAGCCCAATTTCCCCTTGACGTTCCGCTACATCGTATTACAGTATAGCGGATTGGAGAGTAGAGGGTGGGGTGGTTGCCTATGCGGACCTGGGTGTCGCAACTTCGAAAAGGGCTCGTGGAACTGTGTGTCCTCGGGGCGCTGGATGGCGGCGAGGCGTACGGCTACGAGATTCTCCAGCGTCTCGGGCAGGCCGGGCACCTGGCGATTAGCGAGAGCACGGTTTACCCGATCCTGGTGCGTCTGGCGAAGGAGGGGGTTCTGGAGGTCCGCGTGGCCCCGTCGCCGTCCGGCCCGCCCCGTCGCTACTACCATTTGACCGATGCCGGCCGCGCGCGCTTGGGCGAGATGCACCGTTACTGGCGCGATCTGACCGCAGCCGTCGATAGTCTCTTGTCCGGAGAAAAGCCATGACCAGTGAATCCGTGAACCCCTCGCCGGAGGCGCGCGAGCGCATGGACGCCTACCTCGACGCCATCGAGCGTGTGCTTGTAGCGGCCGACATGCCGCGCGCCGAGCGCAAAGGCATCGCCGACGACGTCGAGGCCCAGGTCCTCGAGATGCTCTCCGCCCGCGGGGGCGACGAGCCAACCGTCGCCGACGTCGAAGCGGTCCTCGCGCAACTCGACCCGCCCGAGGCGTACGCTCAGGAGGAATCAGCGTCGCGGGCCTCGACTCTGGGCGCGCCGCCGCCTGTGCCGCCGCGTAAGGCCGACCGGCCGCACTTCTCCCGGGCCGCCATCGTCGGCGCGTGCTGGGCGCCGGTGGCGCTGGCGCTGATTCCGCTGGTGCTTCTGCATCTCTGGCCGATGACCTCCTCCTCGAATGCGCGGCATCACGTGACCGCGGCCGTCGCGCTCGAGCAGGCAGCGTCTACGGAGGAAGCGCCGGGCGGCGCTGCGACCGAGGCGGAGCGAGAAGCCGCTCACGAGGCGGCGGCAGCCAGATTGGCCAGATTGAAGCGGGAGGTCCAGATGGATCGCCACCGGGCCGGGGTGCAGCGGCAAACGAGACTGAGCGGGTTGGCCATCCTGGTTCTCGCGCCGCTCGGCCTCCTGGGCCTGTCAGCGCCCTTCGGGACAACCATCCTGGGCCTGGTGGCCATCGGGCACATCCGGCGGTCGGGCGGGCGGATCTACGGGATGGGGCTGGCCGTGTTCGACGCGCTGCTGTTCCCGCTGATCGTCCTGGACGGCCTTATGGTGCTCTGCGCCGCCCTTCTGCACGACGACCTCGTCGGCTCGCTGGCCTGGGCGGTTGTCGTGGGCCTTGTGCTCGCGGTTGTGGCCGACGTGGTCATCGCATGGCTCGTCTGGCGCGCCTTGCGCGGGACGCCGGGTGAGGCCGCCGAGACGAAGAAGACGTACCGGACGCTCGGCATCCTAAGCCTGGCGCTGTGTCTGGTCGGCGTCTTGCAGGTTATGGTGCCGATGCTCGCCCGCGGGTTCGTAGGCCAACCGAGTTTTCTGGCGTTACTGGGGTGCGAGATTGCGGCGCTGGTATGCGGGATCATCGCGTGGCGCGCCACGCCGCTGGCCAAGGCCGGGACGGTGACTTCGAGCGTCGTGATGGCCCTGTCGCTTCTGCTGATGGCCTGAGGGGGACCGGCGGCTCGGCTACGCCGCGGCGCCGGGTTCCTCCGTGCCGGGGGCGACGCGCTCGGCAAGTTTGGGCAGGCGTCTTCCGAAGACGAGTGCGCCGAGGATGCAGACGCCCCCGCCGAGGATCACCGTCAGCGGCGCGCCCACGGCCCCCGTCACAAACCCCGCCAGGAGGTTTCCGAAGGGTATCATGCCCATGAACATCACGGTATAGAAACTCATGACGCGTCCGCGCTTGTTCTCGTCGGAGAGGGTCTGAAGCAGCGTGTTGCTCATCGACATCTGGAGCATCATGGTGGCGCCCGGCCAGACGAGCACGGCCAGGCCGGTCCAGAGGATGAACCAGGGACAGGGCTCGCCGGTCTTGGAGGCGTCGAACGGTAACAGGACGGCCCCGAAGGCAACGAGCCCCGCCCCGAAGGCGATCGCCGCCAGCCGCAGCATCCCACCCAGGCGGGCCACGCTCTTGCGCGACGCCAGGAACACCGCCCCGGCCAGTGCCCCCACGCCCGTGGCGCCCATCAGGTGTCCGAGCGTATCCGCCCCGCCGCCGAACACGTCCTTGGCAAAGATGGTCATCAGCCAGATGTACGGCACGCCCGCCAGGCTCGTGATGCCGAGCATCAGAAGGATCGACCGCAGGGCGGGCGAGCCGAAGGCGTAGCGGAACCCTTCTTTCAGACCCGCCAAGACGTCGGTCTTCGGCGCCTCGATCCTCCGGGGCGTGATCCGCATCGCCACCAGCGCCACGATGACGGCGGGGTAACTGACGCCGTTGATGAGAAAACACAGCCCCTCGTTCCACCACGCCACGATGTAGCCGGCCACGAGCGGCCCCGTCAGCCGCGCCGTGTTGACCAGAAACGAGTTCAACGCAATGGCGTTCGGCAGGTCGGCCGGTTCGTCGAGCATCTGGAGCATGAACGACTGGCGCGTGGGCACCTCGAATCCCCGCACCAGGCCCGTGAAAACGCTCAGTGCGATCAGGAGCGGTAGCGCAAAAGGGGCATCTTCTTCTATCACGCCCGCCAGGGTCAGCGCCGCCAGGGCCAGCGCCTGGGCCATCGCGGTGGCTTGAGCCACGATGATAAGCCGCCGCCGGTTCCACCGGTCGGCCACCACCCCCGCGAACGGGGCAATAATGAACGTCAGAATCTGGCCCGTGAACCCGACCACCCCGAACAATACGGCCGACCCCGTCAGGCGGTAGGCCAGCCACCCCATCGCCACGCTCTGCATCCAGGTGCCGGTTACACTGATGCCCTGGCCGAAGAAGTAGAGCCGGAAGTTGCGATGTCGGAGCGATCGGAAGAGAGAGGTCATAACACGTTTGCCGCTTCACGTTGCCGCACACGCTTCATCGCGTTGCTGCCCGCCGCCATCTTAACCCCCGGCGGGGGGCTTATGCCACGCGCAAATCCCCGTGCTGTCCGTGGGGTGGGTCGGGAGACCCGTACGTGTTTAGCGTGCTCTCGAAGCGATGTCATTTCGACCGAGCCCTCGCCAAGGGCGAGGGCGAGCGGAGAAATCTCGTCGTCCGAACACGGATAACGGCGAGATTCCTCGACTCTTTTTCGCTCGCTCGGAATGACAACGCTAAACACGTACGGAGACCCACCGCGCAAGACTGGAGACCCACCGGGCAAGAGTTATGTCAGACCGCGCTCTCCGCCGCAGCGGGCGAGGCCGTCTGGGACAGGTACGGCTCCAGAACGCGGTCCGCGACACGGAAGAAGGCCTCGACGACGGTGGGGTCGAACTGCTTGCCGCTCTCGGACCGGATGATATCGAGGGCCGTGCCCTTGCTGTAGGCGTCCTTGTAGCACCGCTGTGCGAGGAGGGCGTCAAGAACGTCGGCCAGTGCGACGATGCGTCCCGAGAGCGGAATCTCGGTACCGGTCAGCCCGTACGGGTACCCTCCGCCGTCCCAGCGTTCGTGATGGGAGACGGCGATGTCGTGGGCGGTGGCGATGAGGTCATTGTGCGGGTGGCCGAGGATGTCGGCCCCGATCAGGGCGTGCTGCTCGATGATGCGGCGTTCCTCGGTGTTCAGCGGTCCGGGTTTGTGGAGGACGGCGTCGGGGATGCCGACCTTTCCGACGTCGTGCATGGGGGCGGCGCACTCGATGAGTTCCACCTGCCGCTGGTCCAGTCCCATGGTCTCGGCGATGAGTCTGGCGGTGCGGCTGATGCGGCGAACGTGCTGGGCGGTGACGTTGTCGCGGTGCTCGACGACCACGCTGAGGCGGATGATGGTGTCGAGGTGGGCGGCCTTGAGTTCCTCCTGGAGCAGCGCGTTGGAGATGGTGACGGCCGCCATCGACGCCAGCGACAAGATGCCGGTGCCTTCGGCGTTCGGGAACGCGACGGCGCCGCCTTCGGGGTCGAGCCGGTTCAGCAGTTCGAGCACGCCCACGCAGGACCCGTCGGGCCGCCGCAGAGGAATGGCCAGGACGCTCCGGGTGTGGTACCCGCTGGAGGCGTCGAAGTCGCGGTTGATGCGGAACGGCCAGTTGTCGGCGAGGTGATCGGCGTCGGGGATGTTGACCACCTGGACGGTCGATGCCACGAACCCGGCGAGCGAGTCGGTCGTGACGGGGATCTCGGCCCCGAGGAAGACGTCCGAGATCTCGCTCTCCGGCAGACGGTCGTTCTGGGCGGCGACGAACCGAAGGCGCCCGTCGCGCAGGACGTACAGGCTGCCGGCCTCGGCGCAGGCCAGTTTGCGGGCCTCCAGGAGGATCATCTCCAGCATCTTCTGCCGGTCGGGCATCGCCGACAGGTTGACGCCGATCTCCAGCAGCCCTTTCAACACGTCGGCCGCATCGTGAAGAACCTGGACGTGATAGTCGTACATGCCTTCCCCACACGCTGAGAGCAGGGGATGCTCGGTGACCGGCCGGGTGCGCCGTACGGGTGGGTGCACCCTCTATATCGGCAAAACGCGGGTCGGCTGTTGAGTCTGTCGCCGTAGAAAACTGCTGCGGGTGTGGCAACGATTTCTGGCATGGCACGATTTCCTGCGGCTTGGCGGCATGAGCCGGGGTTTATCCCCGGCGCACATCCTGCCGGGCACCGCGGCCAACGGCCGCCGGGCATAAAGCCCGGCGCTACAACCGCCTGCGCTCGCCAGAAGAACTTGCCACACGACACCCGAAGTCGGCGCCTTGGCAAAAGGTTTCTTGACGGAACCTTGCGCAACCGTATACTGGTCTGTCGAGAATTGCCGCGGCGCTCGGCCGGGGCAAACACCTCCGGGCCGAACACGTCGGGCGTCGCGGTCGCTCGTGAGGGAGGGGGGGACAATGACGAGATACCTGATTCCGGCGGGAGTGCTCGTACTGGCAGGCGTTGCGTGGGCCGGCGGCGCGGGCGGGCGGGCCACGGGGGCGCTGAAGGTGGACACGCCGGGCCTGGTCCTGAAACTTGACGGCGGCAAAAGCCGTGTCGTCGACAAGCCGAAGGAGATCCCCGTTCCCCCGCTACGGGCCGTGCCGCTTCCGGTGGGCTCCTACAAGGGGGTCTCGGCCACGCTGCATGCCAAGGACAAGGCCGGCAAGTTATGGAGCCTCGAGACGAAGGGGAAACTCGGCAAACTGGCCGAGTTCACCATCGCCGAGGGCGAAACGACGACCCTGGAGGGCGGAGGCCCGTTGCGCGTCAACGTCCGCGTCAACGTGTTGACGGCCGACGACATTAGCCCTTCGGACGTCGGCCTTTCGGGCCCGGTCGCCCTCGTTCCCTCGACCGGCCGCTTTATCTGGGTGGTGGTGCGGTACGTTGGGCAGGCCGGCGAGCAGTATTTCCCTCGTTTCAAGGTGGGCAACCTTCCGAAGCCACTTCCCTCCATCGGTATCTTCGACGAGGACGGGAGGAGCCTGACGCAGGGCGACTACAAGCGGGGCGGCTTCAGGGTGACCTCCGCCGCCGGCGCGACGGCCCGCGAGCGTGAAGGTTTTCTGTGCCCGGTTCCGCTCGGGTTCACCAAGCGGATCCGCGTCAAGGTCATTCACGATACCGGCCCCTTCACGATCGAGCCCGAAGCAAAGCCGAAACTCCACTCCGTCGCGCCCAAGCCCAAAGGGCGGTAGTACTACTACGCTACGTTCCGCGCGGCGGCCTTCCCAGGCCGCCGCGAACGCAGTTTATGCCTGTTCCTGGTGGCCTGGGAAGGCCACCAGGCGGACAAGAAGGCGAAGTAGCGTTGTAGGAGTAAGCGCCGGCCAAGAAGGGGCCGTCGCGGTCGCAGCGCGGTACGGGGCACGTCTTGCGGTCGGCCGGAACCGCCATCTATAATCACCGCATGCTCTCGCGCCTGGTGACCGCCGTCGGACAACTCGTGCTGCCGGTGCACTGTGCGGCGTGCGGGGCGCCGGCGCCGCCGGATCGGCGGTGGCCGCTGTGCGAGGTGTGCGGCCGGGAGATGGCGGACCTGATCTCTGCGCCGTACTGCCCGCTGTGCGGCCGTCGGGCCGGGCCGTATACGGTGGGCCCCGACGGTTGTCTGTTTTGCCGCGCGTATCCCGTCCGGTTCCGCGGGGCGGTTCGCGTGGGCCCGTATGAGGGGCCGCTCAAGACGCTCATCCTGCGGTGCAAGTACGAGCGGCGCGTGGCGATTGCAGGGGCACTCGGCGGGCTGCTCCGCGAGCGGCTGGCCCTTGCGCCGTGGGCCGACCAGGTGGACCTCATCGCGCCGGTGCCGCTGCACTGGACCCGGGGGATCCGACGCGGGTTCAACCAGGCGGCGGTGCTGGCGCGCGAACTGGCCGCCGCCGCGCCGAAGGCCGGGGGCGTCTCGTCCCGTCTGCTTCGGCGCACCCGCCAGACGCCCCATCAGACCGACCTGCCGGCCGCCCGGCGCAGGAAGAACGTCCACGGCGCCTTTGCCGCACGCGGCTCCAAAGACGCCCTCAAAGGCAAGGGCGTGCTCCTCGTGGACGACGTGATGACGAGCGGCACGACGATCGGCGAATGCACCCGCGTGCTCCGCCGCGCCGGCGCCCGCGACGTGTACGTGGCGGTCGTCGCCACGGCCGATTACGACGAGGTGGGGCCGTGGTGAGAGGGGGGGTGAACGCTTCTGCTTGCTGTGGCGCCGGCGTGCGGTATAATCAGCACGGCGGCGAAGCACCTTGGGAAGGGCGTCACGATGACTCAGGTAGAGATCGACAAGCCGCAACTGGCCGAGTTCTGCCGTCGCTGGAAGATCAGGGAACTGGCACTGTTCGGGTCATCCTTGCGGGACGATTTCGGACCGACCAGCGACGTGGATCTCCTGGTCACATTTGCCCACGACGCGGACTGGAGTCTGTTTGACCACTTCCGCATGGAACAGGAGATGGTCGACATGCTTGGCCGCGAGGCGGACCTTGTGACTCGTCGGGGGATTGAGGGAAGCCGCAACTGGATTCGCCGACGCGAAATCCTGCGGACTGCGAGGACCATCTATGCCGCCTGAGCGAGATGCCGCCACCCTGCTGGACATCGTCACGGCCGCACGCCTCATACTCGATTTCAAGGAAGGTTTGGATTACGAGCGGTTCGAGGCCGACACCAAGACCCAGTCGGCCATGATCCATCAGTTCCTTATTATCGGTGAGGCCACGAAGCGGCTGTCGGACCCGTTCAGGGCCGCCCACCCGATGATCCCGTGGCAAGCGATAGCCCGGATGCGCGACAAGATGATCCACCATTACGAGGCCGTGGACCTTCAGGAGGTTTGGAAGGCGGCCGAAACGGACATTCCCTCGCTGGTGGCTTCCCTGGAACCATTCTTGCCGCCTGAGCGGTCTTGATGGCCGGCTGATCGGGGAGTGTGCAGGGTGGGGGTTGTGCAGCCACGCGGTTTTCCGTTCCTGCCGACCGTCGCCGCTTGTGAAAGGAGAACGTGACCATGCAGAGACGAGAGTTCCTGGGCGCCGTGGGCGTGGCCGGGCGCGGATGCCAACGCGGACGTCCGAATCGTTCCGGCGCGTACGCAGGCGCCTGTTCCCTGACATCTCTAACGAAACAAGGAGAAATTGCAATGAACATTACCGTCAAGATGCTGTTGATCTTCTCAGTGTTGCCGATTGTCCTGGTTAGCCACGGTGCGGCGATGGCAGGCGCCGAGGGGAACGTGTCATCGTACGCAGAAGGAGCGGCTACTACCGCAGAGGAAACGCGCCTGGCCAGCCAGCGGCGGCGCACTCTTACCTACAGCGACGACCATGAGCGATTGGTTCTGTTGAGGTCTTATCTTGTTGAGTATTACCGCGGTAAGCGGGAACAGAAGAAACTCGAAGAACTGAAGGTGGACAGCCTCACCCACGAGGACATTTCGTGGCTGTGCGGACTGCTGAGCCAGGAACCGAGTCAGCGATACCTCACATGGCGGCGTGGAAAACAATACTTGGAATATTTTCTGGCGGTGGTTTACAAAACGTCGGCGTCTCCCGAGATCAAGAAAGCGGTGCAGGACGCGTTCGACATGGAGTATTCTGCCGTCGTGAAATTAAAGGGTGCAACGGGCGGAGCGGAAATCAAGCAGAGGGCGGCTCTTTGGAGTCAATTGCTGAGCACCCTTGTGTTCCTCGGGTCCGCCGACCTGCTTTCGCCTTTGTTCTGGGAGGCCTTGGAAGCCGAAGGATTTCGCGCGGGAAGCGTTTTGTTGGTTCATGCAAGTCCGGAGGTGCTGGCGAGACTCCAGGGCTATAAGGACAAGCCGGTTTGGAAGGACCCGAAACTGCGAAAAAGAATCGAGTCGCTTATCCGCGACGTGACGATAATGCTTGAGTATCCGGCACTCAAGGAGCTCTCCCCAAAGTATTTCAAGTTGGTGGTTAGGGAACTGTCTCGGACTCGGCGCCCTGAGCGGCGGAGAGAAAAATTGTTGGAACAGCGCCTTAAGGAGTTCAAGGAGTGCATGGAGAGAGACAAGCAGGCGGCCCTTGAATCTCCACCATAGAGCAAGACCCAGCCTCCCGAGCAGTCTGCTGAATGAGATTCATGATTCATGAATGACCGGGATCAGGGGCCTGAGGAGCCCCACCCGGACTGGAAGAAACTTCGGGCCGATCCGAAGTACAAGAACACGGTCTCGGCGATCACGAACATCATGCTTCGTCCGGCGGCCTGTTCGCAGGTCTGAGAGTGCGTGCGGGAGCGGCGCGAGGTGGCTCCCGCAGACCCGAAGGCTGTGTGTGCGCCGCGCAGGCACCCCGGTTACGGTTAGAGCCTGTGCGCAGCCATCTGAGCCGCGCCCGTAAGGAAGCGGGCGCTCCCTGACGGTCGCGGCTCTGCTACGACGCGCGACGCCGAGTCCGATGGCCGGGCCGCCCGCAGGCGGAGGCGCCTGCAGCGCCGCGTCCTTTTCCTTTGCTGCCCTGAGCAACGCGCGTTTATAATCGCCCCACGTAATACTACTACGCTACTTCGTCTTTTTGTCCGCCTGGTGGCCTTCCCAGGCCACCAGGAACAGGCATAAACCGCGTTCGCGGCGGCCTCGGAAGGCCGCCGCGCGGAACGTAGCGTAGTCGTAGTAAGGGACTGCGCGCGGTGCATTCGCGCGCCTGTCAGGGCCAGCGCACATGACGCTCATCCCGTTCGGCCGCCAACTGAAGAGCCTCGGACGCCTCGGCCACGTGGGCACCATCCTGACGAAGCACGGGTTCGGGTGGCTCGTCCTGAGACTGCACCTGGACCGCCTGGTGCCGTTCCGCAAACGGCTGCTGCGGGGACGCGGGCTGGAAGAGGGACGGGCCGACGCGTCGACAGCGTCCCGCGTGGCGAGGGTGCTCGAGGAACTGGGTCCGACGTACGTCAAACTCGGCCAGGTCCTGGGCAGCCGGACGGACCTTCTGCCGCCGACGTTCATCGCCGAGTTCCGCAAACTCCAGGACCGCGTGGCGCCGTTTCCGACCGCCGCCGCACGCATCGAGATCGAGCGTGAACTCGGCGGCCGCATCGAGGCGTTCTTCGACGATTTCGGCCCTGAGCCGTTCGCCGCCGGCAGCATCGCCCAGGCCTACGCCGCACGCACCAAGGACGGCGCGCCGGTCGTCATCAAGGTCCGGCGGCCGGGCATCCGCGACGTGCTGGAAGCCGACATCGACATCCTGACGGGCCTGGCCGAACTGGCCGAACGGTACGTGCCGGAGTATCGCATTTTCCGGCCGTCGCTGATGGTCGAGGAGTTTGCCCAGACGATCCGGCGTGAGATCGATTTCATCGCGGAGGCCTCGAACACGCAGCGGTTCGGCGAGGCCTTCGCGGACGACCCGCACATCCGCGCCCCGCGCGTGCTGTGGAACCTGACGAGCAGCGGCGTCCTGACGCTGGAGCGGCTCGAGGGCATCGCCGTGTACGACGCCCGCGCCCTCGCCGCCGCCGGCGCCGACCGCAAGGCCCTGGCGGCGCACCTGACCGACTGTTTTCTGCGGCAATATTTCGAGTTGGGCCTCTTCCACGCCGACCCGCATCCGGGGAACCTGGTGGTTCAGGCCCCGGACGTGCTGGGCATTCTGGACTTCGGCCAGGTCGGCCGGTTGAGCGACACGCTCCGCTCGAAACTCGGCACGGCCCTGGTGGCCTCGATCAACCGCGACTTCGACATCGTCCTCGACGTGTTCGACGACCTGGGGTCGCTGCCCGACGACGTGGACAGCGAGCGGATCAAAGCGGACCTGGCGGCCCTGGTGGACAAGTACGCGGGCGTGCCGCTCAAGCAGTTGGACCTGAAGGAACTGTTCGACGAGATCACCGCCACCGCCCGCCGGCACCGCGTCGTCCTGCCGCGCGACTTCGTTCTTCTCGGCAAGAGCCTTGTCATCATGGGCGGCGTGGCGCTCGATCTGGACCCCGAGACGAGCATGGTGAAGGTGGTGCGTCCGAAGATACGGCGGCTGATGGCCGAGAAGGTTTCGGCCAGGCGGCTGGCCCATCACGGCATGACCTCGGCCTATCACCTGATCTCGCTGGTCGAGCAGGGGCCGCGCTCCGTCCGGCAACTGATGCGGAAACTGGTGCGCGGCCGGCTCCAGATCCTCTTCCGCCACGAAAACCTCGAGCGCCTCATCACCGAACTCGACCGCTCCAGCAACCGCATCGCCTTCTCGATGATCGTGGCCGCCATTATCCTGGGGTCGGCCATCATCCTGCAAACCAGCATCGGGCCCAATCTGCCTTACACCGAGGTCCCCATCCTGGGCCTGCTGGGATTCCTGCTGGCGGGTCTGCTGGGCCTGTGGCTCGTTATCGCGATTCTGAGGTCCGGCAGGTTGTGAAGCATCGTGAATACGGCGCCCACGCCGGCCGTCTGTCGGGGAGCAGAGGTGTAACCATGCGAATCATCACTTGCGCGCTGGCCGTCGCAACGCTGCTCGCCGCGCTGCCGCCGGGAACCGCTCCGGCTCAGGGGCTCGGTTCCGACATCACGAACGAGGTCCGCCAATTCGACGTCTTCCGCGGCACGCGCAAGGTGGGGCACCTGCGGCTGAAGATCATGGCCGTCAAGGACCTTGTCATCCTCGACGAGGAACTCGCCGTCCCGTTCGCGGTCAGGGGCAAGGCACGCGAGGCCGGCGTCGAGAGCCAGGTGGTCTACCGGGGCGCCGACAAGCCCCTGCCGCAGCGAGGCAAGTTGACCACCAAGGTCGGCTCGTTCAAGGTGATGGCCGGGACCGTTGAATTCAGCCCGGCCTCCGGCGGCCTGTCGGCCAAGGCCGAGGCCACCGGCTTCGCCGACATCGAACAGAACCCCTTCGAGACGCCCCGCACCTGGGAGAAGGAGTTGGCTGTGCCGGGCGAGGTGGTCCTGACGCGTGCGGCCATGCTGTATTTCGCCCCGCGGCTGCTGCTGAAGCCCGGCAAGATCGAGAACGTGACGCAACTGGTCTTTCCGTCCAACTTCCACTGGCCGGCGCTGGTGAGCGCCAACCCCGATTGCGTGCTCCAGCGGCATCCGACGTCGCTCGAGGGGACGGCCGACATCACGCTGCACCGCGTCTACGTCGGGGGCAACATCAAGTCGCTCCTGAAGATGACCGTCGATGCCGAGAACAAGGTCGTCGAGTTCTGCTTCGGCAGTTTCGCGGTCCGTCCGGCAACGCCGCCTTCGGAAGCGAAGCCCGCGAAGTAGACAGGCGGCGGGTACCCGTTCGACAGGCTCAGGGCCGGGTGGCATGGTCACGCGCCTTTGCGTGACCATGTTGCGGACCGCAGCCCATGGTCACCCTTCGGGATGACCATGCCACCCGGCCGCGCACAATTCATCTTGCCCCGGTTAGTACTACTACGCCAAGTTCCGCGCGGCGGCCTTCCCAGGCCGCCGCGAACGCCGTTTATGCCTGTTCCTGGTGGCCTGGGAAGGCCACCAGGCGGACAAGAAGGCGAAGTAGCGTTGTAGGATTAGTCGCTCGGCGCGCCGGTGAGGGCGGGGGCGGGTTCGGGATCGCTGTCGGTGAGTTCCTCCCACGCGACGACGCAATTCCGGCCCCGGTCCTTGGCGGCGTAGAGGGCCTGGTCGGCCCGGCTGATCATCTCTTCGACACTGATGTTCGCGTCGGGCGGGAGCACCGCCACGCCGAGACTGGCGTACAGTTGCAGTTTGGCCTTGCCGTACGTCAACGGGTTGTCCTGAATCCGCTGGCGAAGGCTGTTGGCGAGTTCCAGCGTGCCCGGCAGGTCGGTGTCGGGCAGGACGACGAGGAACTCCTCCCCGCCGTAGCGGATCAGGGTGTCGCTAGCGCGGGCCCGGGTCTTCATGAGGTGCGCGGCATGCTTGAGTGCGGCGTCTCCGGCCTGGTGGCCGTGGGCATCGTTGATACGCTTGAAGTGATCGAGGTCCACCATGATGAACCCCAGCAACTCGCCGCTTCGCCGGGCGCGGGCCCGTTCGCGTTCCATGTGGCGAACGGCTTCGCGGCGGTTGGCCAGATTGGTCAGGAAGTCGAGTGCGGCGGCACGCTTCAGGATGACGTTGTCGTGCTCCAGCGTCTTCCGTGTCTCACGGAACTCGCGGATCCAGAACAGCACGCCCAACACGACGGCCGTGTAGCCGCTCACGTTGATGTAGACGCTGTCCCACGCGATGGAAGCGGCCCGAAACTCGGCGGCCAGCGGTACACGCGTAATCTGCAGACCTTCCGCGATGGCCAGGAACCCAAGGCCGCACAGCAGCGCCAGGTAACTGTGCCATCGCCCCCCTATCCAATAGTGCAACAGCGGGATGGCAACCACGCCGCCGACAAGGATAATGATTCGCACCAGGCTGGCAGAAATGTCCCACGCGTCCATAAGGATGCGATTCCCCAGTTTTGAGGTCGGTTCTCGAAACCGCACCCAGCGCACGGCGGCCTTGCCAAGGCTGCCGCCTTCTCTTATCGGCAAGAGCGGCTTGAGGGATTAGTACTACTACGCTACGTTCCGCGCGGCGGCCTTCCCAGGCCGCCGCGAACGC
>CAZEBQ010000091.1:0-13510 GCA_964510295.1 uncultured Anaerolineales bacterium
TTCGCCGCTGCCGTGCCACCCTCTTGGTGGCGCGTGGGACGCTAAACACGTACGGGCAATCTTGCCCGCCGTGCAAGGTGCGTTTTTCGGTCCCCCGACGGCCCCGGTGGACGTACTCCTTGTGGCCGCGCGGTGGGTCCGCGCGCGTCCTGCGTTGACTCGGTGAGCCTGAAAGGAGCCTCGGAGAGCATGCATACGTCGCACCTCGTCGCGCGTGCCATCGTGTGGATGTTGGTCGCAGCCGTTCCCGTGGTCGGTCTGGCGGGTGAACCCGGCGCCGAGGTGTCCGACGCCGACGGCGTGCCGGCGGACGAGGCTGCCGAGCACCGCGTCCCGGACATCGTGATCACGGCCAAGAAGCCGCCCGTCGAGCAGGGCGAGCGGCCGATCTTCATCTCTCTGCCGCCGCGCGACCTCCGGCTCCGGCCGCTGACCGAGTCGCCCGGCCTCGACACCGCCACCAGCGTCGTGGGGGAGGAGGAAATCAAGTGGATCGAGGCCTACTCGGTCACCGACGCCATGAAATACGTGCCCGGCGCGTGGACCGAGAGCCGCGGACGCAAGGTCAAAGAGTTCTTCTCCGTCCGGGGCCAGACCTATCCGTACCCGGAGTTCCTGGTTGACGGGGCGTACTTCCGCGAGTTCCACGAGATGACGTACTTTCTGCCGGCGAGGTCGCTTGAGCGGATCGACGTGCTCCGGTCCTCGGCCGTCCTTCTGCACGGGCCGGGCGGCATGAACGGTATGATTAACCTCGTGCCCAAGCGATACACCGAGCCCGAGACGACCGTCACGCAAATCTACGGCAGCGATAACCTCAGCCGGACCGAGGTGACCTACGGCGAGGGCAACGAACGGATGTCGATCGGCCTGGGCGCCGGGTTCCGCCATACCGGCGGCGACAAAGAGATGAACGCCGAGGAGAACATCACGAACTTCTACGCCAACCTCCAGTACCGGCCCTGTGAGGTGCTGACCCTCTCGATGACCCACATGGCGTTCTTCGGCAAACGCGAACTCGAGATGGGCGAGGGCGGCATCAACCCACAATTCCTTACACGCAGAGACGTTTATGACCCTATGCGAACCTACGTCTTCGTCGGCAAGGCCCACTACCATCCGAACGAGCGGGCCTCGACCGAGATCACCGGCAACTACGCCATCCGCCGGTTCTTCGGCCACCGGCCAGGCCTTCTCGGATGGCTGGAGGAGGACTACGAGTACGGCGCCCGCGTCGTCCAGACCCTGAAGCCCTGCGACGCCAACACCCTCCGCCTCGGCACCACGTTCAACCGCTGGCGGACGCCCACCGGCAAGCGGTTCTACGTCGGCAGTCCCGGCGACATCGAAACCTACACCGCCTTCATCGTGGACGAGCACGCCTTCGACGGCCTGCTCGTGAACACCGGCTACCGCATGACGTGGGAGAAGGTTAACCGGTTCGGCGGCTTCGGTGTCGAGGGCAGCCCGGCCGGCGGTCTGCGGGCCGTCCTGATCGAGGACGACTGGTCCGAGCCGCTCGGCACCTACACCCTCGGCGTCTCCCACCCGCTCGACAAGGAATGGTCGCTGCACGGCAACTTTGCGTGGGGGCAGATCGCCTCGCAGCCGGGCCTGTTTACCGTGGACCTCGAGCGGCCCGACAGCGAGACCCGCTTCAAGTACGACGTGGGCATCAAACGCACCTGGGAAGGGTTCGGCGAGGCCATGGCCACCCTCTTCTACGTCGACCAGCAGAACGCCCCCCTCGCGATGAACCAGCGGGTCCGCGTCAACGGCGAGTGGCGACAGGTGTTCCAGAGCGGCGACCGGCGATCCTACGGCGTCGAACTCGACGTGCGAAGCAAACGGTTCGACTGCGGCACGCAGTTCTTCGCCAACGCCACCCTCATGAACGCCCGCGAGCAGCAGGCAGGCGAGTGGCAGAACGACCAGGAGATCCCCAACCTCGTCCTCGGCACCGGCGTCTCGCAGATGCTCGGCGACTCCTGGGAGTTCTCGGTCTTTACCAAGCGCGTCGGCGACTACGAAAACGAGCGGTTCCTCGCGAACAACGTCCCGCCCGCCCCCCTCGGCGATTTCACCGAGGTCAACACCAAGATCACCTATTACTTCGGCGACAAGAAGCAGCACCGGGCGTTCCTGCTCGTCGAGAACGTCGGCGGCCAGCACTACTCCACCGTCCACGGATGGCCGCACCCCGGTGTCCAGTACCAGGGAGGCGTCAGCCTCGCCTGGTGAGCCCCACTTGCCACGGCGTCGCAGAATCCGTATGATCAGCAGGATGACCGACAGCGTTGCCGTGTCCGAGGGTGCCTGTGCTATGGGCAGGCGAACATTACTCTTCCTGATGGCCGTCGCCGGCGCCGGCATGGTGGCCGGCTGCTGCGGAACCTCTCAAGCCCACCCCTCGAAGCGCGACGCCGCAGCCAACCCTGGAGCAGCCGGGCACGAGAAGCGAGCCGCAGGGATCGGCCGGGCCGGCCGCGGGATTCTGGCCCCCGTCTATGCGCCGCTGGCCGAACAGATCGTCGGCGACTTCGGCCTGGCCGGCAAGGAGGGGACAGGCATCGACGTAGGCAGCGGGCCAGGCACGCTTATCATCGAACTCGCCAAGCGGACGAAGATGCATTGGATCAACGCCGACATCAACCCGCAGGTCTTCCCGGGCTTTGCGCGTCTTGCCGACGCCTGCGGCCTCGGCCACCGTGTCGGTATGGTGCGGGCCGACGCCCAGGACCTGCCGTTCCGCGACAACTACGCCGACGTGATCGTCTCGCGCGGAAGTTACCATTTCTGGGACGACCGCAAGAAGGGCTTCCAGGAGATATACCGCGTCCTGAAACCCGGCGCCGTCGCCTACGTCGGGCGGGGCTTTTCGCGCGACCTCCCTCTCGAAACCGCACGACGCATCCGCTCGAAGCAGGGCAAGAAGATGAGGTACGACCGCCGGAAGGCCGCCGAGGAACTGCGCACCATCATGACCGACCTCGGCATCGCGGCCTACCGCATTGACGTCCCGAAGGCGCCGGGCGGCGAGGACGTCAACTACGGTATCTGGATCGAGTTCCGAAAACCTCTCGCGAAAGGGACCTCGCGTGATTGATCCGATAGTAAGCCGAAAACGCCCGCCCGCACGCGGCCCACGCTATTGGCCGAGCGCCGCCCTCCTGCTGCCGCTGCTCCTGGTCGGGGCGGTGGCGCCCGGCGGCGGCAGGGCGGACCCCGAGCCGTCCGTGCCTGAACAGGTGCTGGCGGAGTTGCGCGCGGCTCACGACGCCCGCACGCAATTGACGAAGGAGCGCCAGGACGGGGCTTTCGAGAAGGAGCGCCTTCTGCTTCTCGCCGCCGCCGTCCGCAGCGAGGCCGAACGGCTTCGCAGCGCCGCCGAGACGGCGCGGCGCGACGAGGCGGACCTCAAGAAACGCACCGACGCACTCAACGCCGTCAGAGGGCGGCTCCAGAACGTTGAAGCGATGATTGACGCCGTTGCCGAACGCCTCGAAAAGGCCTTGACCGCGCTGGCGGCGAGGTCCCTGCCCGGCGCCGTGCCGCCCGATATGGCCGCCGGCATCACCGATCCCGCCAAACGCCTCGCCGCCGGCGCAAGACGCCTCGACGACGCCCGCCGACGGGCCACCGGCGCCACCGTCGAACTCGTCGTCGGCACCCTCGCACGCCGCACCGTCACCGTCAGGCTGCTGCGCGCCGGGGCGGTGGCGGCCTGGTGGATGACGCTCGACGGCTCTCAAACCGGCACCGCCGTCGTCGAGGACGACCGTCTGGCCCTGACCCCGTCGGAAACGCCCGACGACGATGCGGCCGTCCGAAAGGCGTTCGCTGTTGCCGAAGGGCACGCCGCGCCCGACTGGGTGCTGCTGCGTGTCCGCAAGGACCGAACGGAGTAGACCGTGAACCTGGCCCGCTGCGCGTCCATTCTGGCGGTCGTGGCTGTGGCAGTTGCCGCAGGCGTCCCCGGTGTAGCCGGGGCGGCCGCCTCGGGCGCGGACCTGCTGACTCGCGCGAAGGCCGCCCGCCAGGAGGCGGAGAAGAACCTCGCCGATGCCCGCAAGCGGTGGCTCGACGAACGCAAGGCCCTGGCGGCACGCCTCCAGAGAGAGTACGACGCCCTGGCCGCCGCCAAGGCCGACGCCGAGCGCGCCCGGGACTCGTTCCGACGGCTGAAGGCCGCCTCCGCCGATCTCGAACGCACCGCGACGACGACGGACCGGCGCATCCGCAGCCTCATCCGCCAGGCCGCCGACGCGGCAGGCGTCGAGGTGGAGACCGCCGGCGCCGTCGAGGCCACGGAGCAGACCATTTGGCAGGGTCTCCAGCGGCGGCTGGCCGAGGTCGAACAGGACGGGCGGATACGCATCGCCACCGTGCCGGTCATCGCACGCAACGGCGACGAGCGCGACGTGCCCGTCGTCCGTCTCGGCCGGTTCGCGGCGTATGCATGCGGCGACACGCGGGAGACGTGCGGGTTACTCCTGGAAATGGCCGACGGCGGGCTGCTGGTCGCCGGTCCGTATCTCATCGGCGACCGGGCCGATGCGCTGCGTGCGGCCGCAGGCGGGGATCTGTCGCGCCTGCCGATCGACATCGCCGGCACGCTGCGAGACCGGCCGCCGGCCGAACCGCGGACCGCCGCCATCTGGCTCGAGGCGGGCGGCCTGTTTGTGTACCCGATTCTCGCTGCAGGGGCGCTGGGGCTGATTCTGATTCTCGAGCGACTCCTCTACCTCCTCTTCACCCAGACGCCACCCTCGCTCATCGAGAACGTGCTCCCGCGCCTGGAACGGCGCGACCTGGACGGGGCACGCGAGGTCCTCGGCCGGTCCCGGGCGCCTACGGCACGGGTGCTCCTGGCCGGGGTGGAGTCGGCGGGCAAGAGCGAGGACGAGCGGAGCGCGGCCATGGAATTGGCTCTGCTGGCCGAGGCGCCGCGGATGGAGCGGTCGTTGTCGCTGATCGGCGCCCTGGCGGGGGTGGCGCCGCTGCTCGGACTCCTGGGCACCGTCTCGGGCATGATCGCCACGTTCGACACCATCTCGGCCGCCGGAACCGGCAACCCGCGCCTCTTGTCGGGCGGCATCTCCGAGGCCCTGATCACGACCCAGTTGGGCCTGATGGTCGCCATCCCGCTGCTCCTGGCCCATGCCGGGCTTCGACGATGGGTCGAGCGGCGAGAGGCGATGCTCGAACACAACGCCATCCAGGTCTTCGGCGTCGGCGGTCGCGTGGAGGGCGAGACGCAGTGAGCGCGGCATGGCACTGGTTCGAGAGCGGCGGCTACACGATGGTCGCACTCGGTCTGCTTTCGGTCGTGCTGGGGTACCTGATCGTAGAACGCCTCCTGGCCACCCGGTCGGAGATTCGGCGGTTGAGGTCGGCGCGCCCGAGGGCGGGCGAGGACACCTTCGACGCCATCGCACTGAAGGGGCTGAGGCGCATCGGACTCATCCGTGCCTGCATCGTCGTGGCGCCGCTCATGGGACTGCTCGGCACCGTGACCGGGATGATCGAGACCTTCGAGGGCATTCTTCACGGCGGTTACATCACGGAGATGAGCGAGGGCATACGCAAGGCTCTCCTCACCACGCAGTACGGGCTGGCGATCGCCGCGCCGGGACTGCTGGCTGAAAGAATCGTGCTGTGGCACCAGGAGCGGCTGGCGCGCCTGGTCCAGGCGGCGCGAAGCGCTCCTCGGGAGGATGGGTCGTGCAACGGGGCGTCCTGACAAGAAGGCGACGCGAGAGGGCAGGGGCCGTCATCGAGATGGCGCCCCTCATCGACATGGTCTTCATCCTGCTCATCTTCTATATCGTCTCGACGAGTTTTGTCCAGGACGCCGGCGTCGTGGTCAACCGTCCCGAAAGCCGGTCGGCCCGGCCGGTCACGACGCGGTACCTGCCCGTGGCCATCACCAAGATGGGGACCGTCCACGTGGCGGGCAGGGCCATTCATCCGGACGATGCGGACGCCGTTGAAGCCGCCCTGGCCGAGATGAGTGCCGGAACCGTCGTCATCCAGGCCGACCGCGACGTGCCAACCTCCCTCCTGCTGCGCGTGCTCGATACCTGCAAGGCGGGCGGGGCCGAAAACGTGAACGTGGCGGCGTTGCCCCGGTGAACCCCGGCGACGCACCCGAGGGCGTCCGTGTGGAAACCGTTGCGAGTCATCGCACACAGGAGCCGGCGGCACGGCGGTGGTTCCGTCACAGCGCGGCCGTGCTGGCGACGCTCGCCCTGAACGTCCTGCTCGTGGCATTCCTCATGGCCTGGATGGAACGAAGCCGGCGCGAGCGGTCGCGGCCCCTCTGGGCCGTGCCGGTGGAGGTCACCGACGCGGTCCCCGAGGAGATGGAGGTTGCGGACGAGACGGCGGACGACGTGGCTGGCGCGCCGCTTCCGCTTGAGCCCGTCCTGCCGGCGTTGCCGCTTCCGGAACGTGCGGCGGTGGAGGCGTCGCCGTCGGCAGCGCTTCCGCTGCTCTTCGAGGGGGTGCGAACGCCGTCGCTGGAGATTCCGCCGTACTCGGTGGAGGTGCCCGCGCCCGGGCCTGCTCCCGCTCGTCCCGCGGCGAAGGCCGGGCCGGGGCCGAAACGCCGGGTCGGCACGAGGCGCGGGCCGGTTCTCATCGAGCCGCCCGACCTGGCGGCCTACTACCCGCGTCGGGCCCGGATGGGCGGTGTCACGGGGAAGACGAGCGTGCGGTTGACGGTCGGCGCCGACGGCCGGGTGACGGGCGTGGAGGTTCTCAGCAGCACGCCGGCGGGCGTCTTTGAGAACGCCGCGCAGCGCGTCGGCCGGTCGCTCCAGTTCCGGCCGGCCTTGAAGAACGACCGCCCGACCGCGGTGACCGTCTCGCTGAACCTGATCTGGAGGATCGAGTAGTGGCACACCCACGAGGCGCCGTCGTCGCCTTCGCCATCCTGTTCTTCGCAGGCGCGGTGAGCGCCCGGTGCGAGGCCGCCGAAACGGTCAGCCTGCCGCCGGACCTGGCCGAGGTGCTGTCGGCAGCGCAGCGAGACCTGGAGGCCGGGCGTCCGGCCGAGGTCATCCGGCGCCTTGGCGCCTTCCGAGGCGAGGACCACGCCCTGCGTCACCTGCTTCTGGGCCACGCGTACGTGCGGCAGTCGGACCTGCCGAAGGCGGCCGGCGCTTACCAGGATGCCCTGGCGATGGACGGCGCGATGAAGCCTGCCGGGATCGGGCTGGCCCAGGTCCGCGCGCGTCAGGCTCAATGGGCCGAGGCGGCGGAACTGCTCGGACGGTTCACGTCGCCGGAGGCGTGCGGGGCCGACCTGCTTCTGTTGTACGTTCAGGCGTCGCGGCAACTGGACGACCGGCGCCTCGGCGCCCTGCTGGTGCGGAAGGGCATCGTCCGCTTTCCGCGCGACGTGCGGTTCAGGCGCCTCGACCTGGCGCAGTGCATCGACGCGGCGGACCACGCGGGGGCGAAGCAGGCGGCGATGCATCTGCTCAAGGCGAACCCCGCCGAGGCCGATCTCTGGCGGCACGTCGCGTCGGCCGAGGCAGGGGCCCAGGAGACGGTTGGCGAGACGGCGGCCGTCGAGGCCGGTCTTCTGTGCGATCCGTCGGACCTGGCGCGGCACCGGCGGTTTCTGGCGGCCCAACTTGCGGCGGGGAACTGGCCGGAGGTCGTGACGCACGGGCGGTCGCTGCTTCGGGGGCCGCTCGGCAAGGCCGCACTGGCCGACGCCGGCGTGATGGAACTCCTCCTCACCGCCGCCGACCTCGGACGGGACGACGAGACGGTGGCGGCGTGGCTGGAGCGCGTCGGCGAGAAGGCACACACGCGGGCCATGCGCCTCGTGGCCGCCCGGCTGGCGCTGCGACAGGGCAAGACGAAGGATGCCCGGCGGGCGCTCGGCCGGCTCATCGACGCCGGCGAGACCGACCCCGCCGTCTACGTCTGGGCGGGCCATCTCGCCGAGACCGCCAAGGACTGGCCCGAAGCCGAGACGATGTATCGCCACGCCCGCACGCTGGAGGGACGCATGGCGCGTCTGGCCACGCTTTACCTGGCCCGTCTGTACGTTCATCTCGACCGCCGTGCCGAGGCCGGGCGGCTGCTCCGGGACTACCTCGACGAGCATCCCGAGGACGCCCCTGCACGGGCCCTTCTTGCGCTGGTTGGTGCGGCGGCGGACGAGTGAACCGCCCGACGGCGCATCACGCCTCCAAGTACACGCCGCCTTTCTCGAGGGCCTTGCGCAGGTCGGCGTATGGCAGATCGCGGGTGCCGCACGTCCCGGCGGCGCAAAGGGCTGCGGCGGTTCCGGCGGCCTGACCTTGGCCCATGCAGCAGACGGTGTTCCTGGTGGACATGTGGGCTCTGTGGTCGGAGGTGATCATCATGCCGGCCGCCAGAAGGTTGTCGGTCTTGGCGACGCGCAGCGCCCGGTAGGGGATTCCGTAGGTGCCGCCGTTCCTGATCTGCAGGCGCGGGGCCGAGTCGTGGAATCCGTAGACCATGACGTCGTCGTCGAAATGCCGGGCCTCGATGACGTCTTCATGGGAGATATCGTAGTCGCAGACGATCTTCCTGCCCCGCCGGATGCACAGCGACGGGCTCGTTCTCGCCATGAAGGCCTTCTCGCATCCGGGGACGAACTTGCGGAAGAGGGCGACGGCCCGGTACATGCGTTTCCGCAGTTCGAGTTCGCCCTTGGCCACCACGTCGCGGTCGGTGGGGCTCGCCGGCAACTTGAGGTTGAGTTTGATGAACATGAGGTAGTTATCGTGTACGGTGGTGGTGACCATGGACATGCCGATCCTTCTGGCCTCGGCGGCGAATTCGGGGGGCATCTTCCGCAGGTTGCCGCTGAGTCGCACGATCTGGCCCGGCTTGCCGCTTCGCGGACCTTCGCAGTATTCCGTGAGACCGTCGCGCTGGTTGATGAACTCGTGGTACCCCTCGACGTTCACGTTGGCGATGCCGACGCTGTTGGCCACGGCGTAGTCGTTGGGTTCGGCGTAGTCGGCGCCGGCGAAGGCGGCGAGGTCGCCGTATGCCGTGGCGTCGACAAAGGCCCGTGCGTAGATCGCCTCGCGTCCGGACCGGCTCTCGGTGATGACGCCCGTGACGTGGCGTCCGTCCATGATGGCCCCGGTGAGGAGGGTGTTGACGGCCACGAACACGCCGGCCTCGTCAAGCATCTCGAACGTGGTGAGTTTGTACAGTTCCACGTCGATGGCCGTGCACACCGAATCGTAGTCGTAGTGTTTGGCCATCTCGGGATAGCCGGTCGTTGCGCCGACCGTGGCGAGCCGGTCCACCATCTCGGCGGCGATGCCCCTGACGACCTTGCGTTTCTTGACGCCGGGGAAGCCCTTCCAGAGGTTGTAGAAACTGTGTAGTGCGGTGCCTCCTTCGGCGGCGGTTCCGCCGGTGTAGCCTTTCCGTTCGATGAGCATCGTCTTGGCGCCTTGGCGGGCGGCAGCGATGGCCGCGACGACGCCCGCCGTGCCGCCGCCTGCCACGACGACCTCGAACTGCCGGACCGGCAGTTGCCTTGCGGGTTCCTGGTAAGGGTTCATGGCCGGTTTGTTCTGCTTTTGCGTGCCGGCCCTTGCGAGGCCGGCGCGGGCGCCAAGTCCCATCGCCAGAACGCCTTTGTGAAAATCTCGCCGTTGCATGTGGTCTCCTTTCGTTGCTGCCCTGAAGCCGTTTCCGGTTAGTACTACTACGCTACTTGCGCGTCTGCCCGGTTGTCGCTCGGCCGGGGAAAAAGCGGGTCAGGGCCATATTCAATGCCAAACCAGCCGTTCGGTTTGGCTTTGAATGGTTTGGCTTTGTCCGTGCCCAAGACGTTCAAACGGCCTCTTGGCTGGTCAAACCGGAAACGGCCCCGGTTTGACCGCCAAGTGGCCCTGACCCGCTTTTTTCCCGGCCGCCGGCCGGGGCACTACCGCTTTCCGAAGCAGGTGATGCTTCCGTCCTCCTCCGCGATATAGAGCCGCCCCTGTGCGGCGGCGGCGCCGTCGAAGACGGGTGGAGACGGCAACCTGTGCGATGCAAGCCTCTTGCCCGTCGCCGGGTCAACCGCGTAGAGCAGTCCGCCCTTGCGGTGCTCGAAGGCGCCCAGCGGGTCCTTCGGATCGACCACGTCGGGCGGACCGGCGACGAACAGTGGGCCGGCGGTCGCCACCATGGCGCGAATCCGCACCGGCACACGCTGCGACCAGACGTTGCCGCCCCCCGTCCTGCGCTTGGCGAACAGTAGATAGCCTTCCTTGCCGGGGGTGAAGAAAACGGTCGGGTCCAGGCCGCGCAGCGAGTCGAACATCCGGACGTAGTAGGCCGACTGCGCGTCGTGAACGATGAGCCGGGCGTAGTCTTTGCCGGCGTAGGTCCACGGCATCCGCTTGAAGTAACTGCCTTCCAGGAACCCGCTTCCCGTCCGGAGGTCCGACATGCCGCGCTGAGGCTTCAGTTCGGCGTCGAACGCGTTCGACCGCATGTAGATCCTGGTTCCGTCGCCCACCAGGACGTCGGGCAAGGTGCCCATGGGCAGTCTGTAATTCTCCTTGATGCCGTCACCGGTGTAGTCCGGGCCCTGGAGCCTGGTCCGATGGAGGAGTTTGCCCGTCGAGGCGTCGACGCCGTACAGGTAGATGCCGCCGTCGAGTTGGCTCGATCGTCCGGCGGCAAAGTAGGCGGCACCGTTCTGCACGAGCACGCTGCCGTGCACCGGCCATGCCGATTCGAGTTGGCCGAAGGCGCCCATCAGCCTCGGCTCGGGGGCCGCGCGCAGACGCCACGCCAACTCTCCGTCGGACGCACGCACGCAGTACACCTTGCCGTCCGCCGAACCGAAGAGCAACGTGCCGCGATGGTACGTTGGCGGGGAGTCGATGCGGCCGCCGGCCGCGAACTCCCACTGCTTCACGCCGTCTCGTGCGTCCACGCAGACGACGTGGTGCTCGTCAACCAGGGCCGCAAAGAGCCGGCCGGCCACAATCGTCGGCGGAGAGACCTTGCGGCCGAGGGTTACCCGCCACAGGGGCGCGGCGTCGGCGGGCACGTCGGTCTTCGCCGAGCCTGTGCGCAGCGAGTCGTGACGGAAGGCCGGCCAGTCTTGCGGCCCGGCGGCGCCGTGCGGCGAGCCCTCGACCTTGCCGTAAGCCGGACCGCGCTGGAGCCGTGTGTCGGCGGCGGCTACGTTCGGCCGGCCGGCTTCCGACGCTCGCGCGGGCGCCAGGGCGTTCATCCCGTTGATCTTCTCCTCGATGTAACACTGGCAGGGGTGCGGCGGGGCGTACTGGAGCCCGTTGGCGGGCATCATCCCGACGTGGCAGGTGCCGCGGACCCAGTTGTGCACCGTGTGCTTGCCGTGTTCGAGGTCCACGTACTCGGTGCCGCGCCGGCTGGCCAGAATGTACCGCAGCGTCGCCTTGTTGCGGTAGCAGCGGTGATGGTGGTGGGTCTTGAAGATGGGGCCGAGGGGCACCTGCTTTGTCATCTCGCCGGTCTTGAGGTCGTATCCGTTGACGGACCGCGGCCAGAGCGACCGCTGCCTGGCCTTGCCGCTGGCTTCGAGGATGCCGCGTTCGAGTTCGGCGCTCCAGGTCCACACGAGGCCGTTTATCACGAAGACGTCCTTCCACTCGTACCAGAGGTGTCCGATGTACTTCTTGGGTTGGCTCCAGAGCAGGCGCCCCGAGTCGGCGGCCAGCGCCGCCAGTTTGTTCGGGCTGGCGTGGATGACGACGCCGCCTGAGACGATCATGGTGCCGACCCAAAGGTTGCCCTTCGACTGGATGCGTCCCGCGCCGTCGTCTGCGGGGTCCGACGGAAACGCGACCCGCCAGACCTCCTTGCCCGTCCGGAAATCGAGGGCGACGATCTCGGGGCCGTGGATCAGCGCCACGACCTTTCCGTCGGTGGCCGTGTTGAGCGTCGGATCCAGTTTCGCCGGATTGACCTGCCCTCGCATGGAGCGCCAGCGGTAATAATCGGTCAGTGTGCCCTGGTAGACCTTCTCGGTTACCCACGTCCGCCTGCCGCTTGCGGTGTCGACGGCCATGACCTTGACGCCGTCGCCAGAGAGGACCGAGAGGATGAGCGTTCCGTTCAGGTGGAGGATCTCGTTGGTCCGTTCGGTGCCGGCGTAGGTCTTCAGCACGTCGCCGGTCCGGGCATCGAGTTCCGAGACGGGCGCCTGATAGCCGAGCGTGACATAGACCTTGTCGCCGACGGCGACGAGCCGCTTCTGGATGTTGAGCGGGATGTCGCCGGGCCGGAGGTTGAACCACGTGTCCTTCCACTGCCGCCATCCCCACCGGCGGATGGGCACCTTCCAGAGAAGGACGCCGTTGAAGGCGTCGCGCGCCACCAGCGACCACTTGTCGGGAAGCGGGTGCTGGCCCACCAGGCTGATCGGCGCCTCGTCCACGATGGCCAACAGCCTGCCCCGGGCCGTGACCAGCGTGCTGACGCTGGAGTCGGTCTCGTGCGAGCGAAGCCACAGCGGTCCGGAAATCCACTGGTACCGTCTCGGCGGCCCGACAACGCGATCCGCGGCGACGGGGTTCCCGTCGGCGCCGTGAAGGTAGTGGGTCCACTCGTCGATGTCGGGCGGCCACGGCTTCCGGACGCGGACCCATCGGCCGCCCGCCTCGAAAGGCGAGATGTCCTTGCCGCCGAGCGACCGCAGGGCGGCCGACACACGCTCCGTCCACCGTGCCGCCTCGGCAGCGTCGGACGGCAGGCGCAGGTACGCTGTGCCGAGGGGAGCGAGGACCCGCAGCACCTCTTCGCTCAGACGCGCTTCCTTCAGGGGCGCGGGGCGGGAATCGACCACCACGAGGTTGATGAGGTTCCCGGTGTAGGGGAGTCGCCCGTCTTCCAGCACGTCCGCCGACACCGTGCCGTACGTGCCGTGCGAGCGGATCGCGCGGCGCATCGCGTTGCAGAGGTCCGGCTTCGCGCAAAGCGCGTGGACCACGAACGGCCCTTGTTTGGCCAGTGCGAGGGCCAGGTCGGCGTTCGCGCTGCCGACGACCGCACAGATGCCGCCTGATGCACCGCTCGAGGCGACCATGGTTGAGGCTGCTTCGAGCGCTTTGGCGTTGGCCGCCGCAGCGCCCTGTGCCGGGATCGTTGACGGCGCGAGGCACACAAGGGCCGTCGCGACCAGGACAGATGTGAACCGATGGCCGGCCGTCATTGCACTCATGGCGTCTCCGTTGTCTCTACGGCTGCTCCGGGCGAGCCTGCCTGGCGATGTCTCCCTCGGCCGGGGCGGCATGATACACCTTGACCTCGCCGATGATTCCCTGGACCATTGCCGGCATCTTACCATGTCCGCGGCCGGCTTTCGAGAACTTCATCGAGGCGCCTCGTCGAGCCGACGGGCGTGGTGCGGCGGGCGTCGTGCCTGCGGTGGCCAGAGAAAAGGCCGCCCCTTTCGGAGCGGCCTTTTTCCACGGCCGTTTGGCACCGGGGTCGTGCGGACCCCCGGGACGTGCTACAGGCT
>CAZEBQ010000092.1:0-13323 GCA_964510295.1 uncultured Anaerolineales bacterium
CGCGGCCCGGTGGTCACGAGCAGCAGGCGGTGCGCATCGTCCAGCCAGTACTCATACGGATACACGCCGCGGCCCACCTGCGTGAACTGGTGGAGCGATCGTTTCTCGGGCCCCCACGTCACGTTCCGCTTGCCGCCGTACCAGAGCCGGTGATCCTTTTTCAGCACGCTCAGCCCCTCGAGCACATGGAACCGTAGCGGCGGCTTGCGCTCCAGCGGCAGCCGCTGGACGGCCTCGAACAGGCACCAGTCGGCGGTCACCGGCGAGGGGACCTCCTGCCGGTGCCGGGCGCCGTCGGCCGTGGTCTCCCACGTGGTGCCGCTGATGCGTCCGGCCGCTTCCGCGTCGAAGGGCGGCAGGCCGTCCATGTGGGCGCCGGAGAAGGCGCTCGTCAACGTCCACTCGGTGAGCGAGGCAACGGCGTCGGTCGTGGACCGCACGGTCGCCTGGATCGTGTGCCGCTTGCCCTGGCTGTTCAGAAGCGTCTGTTGAACGGTCATCCGCTGCCCGTCCGGGCGGACCTTGCGGTCGATGCGAAGAGTGCCCGTGTTGCGATTGCCGCGCTCGCGGTGCCCGTAGCAGGTCCAGATTCGGAAGTGTGCCGTCCAGTCGGCGGCCGGGTCGAAGCGCGCGGCGGGGGGCGGGGGCGCCTTCAGAGCGCCGATCTCGGTCATGACCGTCGGGTCCAGGGGATGCTTCACGGGCGACTTGTCGCTCTTCTTCTTGGCCACAACCATCTCCCCGGTTGGCGTGCGGACGCACCGGTGACCGGAGACCATCATACTCGCTTCAGCGGTTGCACTTCAAGCCGGCTGTCGGTCAGGGGCTAACATGACGGACCCGTCAGGCGCGGTTGTATAAAGGCCATCACGGTCTCCCAAAAGCAAACGAAATCCGCGTTGGCTGCCTGTATCAGGAACGGGGCTTGGCGGCCCTGGAAACGGGCAAATGTTAAGTTGGGCAACTTGGCAAAAAGGGCGAACAGATTCGGCCGAATTTCCACCTCAGAGTTTTTTCGGAATCCCCCCGAAGCGATGCCCCCGACGAGCGTAACTCACTGTAAAATAAGCACTTACGATACACAGGCCGAGCCCGCGGAACACTCAAGCCGGGCGGTTCAAGCGTCGATAGGACAACCGGGAGGGGAGGCCCAAACAGACGAGCCGTTCAGACGTGGAACCAAGGGGGCGTAACCCGGCAGGCATCTGGCTGACCCACGCCTTTGACAGCACCGGGCGCCGCACGAAGTAGCGGGAGCAGAGATGATGGCCAGTGACGACCGCAAACTCATGAAGCAGCACCTCGAAGGCGACCTTGCCTTCGGCCGTACCGACCATCCGCCGTTCGCCGAAGCGCCGGACATGGCCGACACCCTCCGATTCCTGGAGAAGGTCAGCCGCATGCCCGACATCCGCTTCGACAAGGTCCGGCAGATGCGCGAACTCATTGCCCGGGGCAACCTCGAGACCCCCGAACGCATCGAAGCGACCGTGCGGCGGCTCATGGACGACTTGGGGCTCTAGCCGCGTCGGCCGGCGCCCCTTTATCAGGAGGTCGGAATCGCAGGACGTTGGCAGTCGGGCAGGGAGCCGGGTCGGCGCGGGGCCGTCCCGGCTCTGCTTTCAGCACCTTCGGCGGGCCTACCGTCCCGGCCGGTCGCTTGAGGCATACAGCAGGATGTTTGCCGCAACGGCCTGGGCGTCGCCGGCCTGGTAACCTCGGCACATGCACGCCTGGTACGGCGTGGCCGAGAAGACGACGTCGAGCGGCGAGTAGACGCCCACCATCCGGTCGCCGTCAAAGAGGCCGTGCAGTTCGGCCTCGGGGCGGCCGGTGCGAACCACCTTGAGGGCCCGGCGGAACCGGACGTTCGTCGTCAGGTTGAATCCGTTGGGCCCGCCCATGCGGCCGCTCATCATCGGGTGCCCCTTGGCGAGGAGGGTGACCTGCCATCCCGCCTGCTGGGCGAGTTTTCGGGCCGACCCGTTGAAGTCAAACGACCCGCCGGCAGCCTCCATCCACAGGAAGCCGCCCTTGGAGGCGAACGCCTTCAGGGCCGCCACGCCGCCGGCGTCCATGTCGAAGGCCCGGCTGCCCGTCAGATAGGCCACGTCGTTGCCGCTCAGGGCGTTCGGCGCCACGCCTGCCTCGTCCACCTCGACCGAGAGGCCGGCCTTGTCCCTGGCGTATTTCACCACCCGGTCGAAGCCTTTGTAGCGGCCGCCCACGTTCCAGTCTCCGGGGTGCTTGACGCGGGCGACGCGGAGGCTCTTCTTGGGTCCCGCCGCCACCGACTGTTTTTTGTAGCGGTCGTCGGGCTTCGGCTCGCGTGCGGCGAGTTTCGCCCGCAGGGGCGCCGCGTCGGTCGTATAGGCGACCAGGTTGATGCCCCAGTTGAAGAGGTACCCGCGTGAGGCGTACGCCTTCTGGTGCCAGGGGCAGGAGATGTCGTCGCCGGCGTAGAAGAGGAAGGTGCGGAGCCCGTCATCGAGGCCGAGGATTTCGGGCCGCTTCTTCAGCCTGTACGGGTCGGTGAAGGAATGATGGTCGGGTCCGAGCGGTTTGAGTTTCCATTCCGGCCAGACCTCGGCGATGAACTCCTGGAACCACTTTCTGACGTTCGCGTTGCCGCACGACGCCTCGAACAGGATCGTGCCGCCCGTGTCGGTGAACTGGCGGAGTTTGGCCTTGGCCTTCTCGTCGAAGGGCGGCGGTGCTTCGGGCGTGATGAACAGGATCGGCGCGTCGTGCAGTTCCGCGACGGGCGCCTTGAGGTTCACGATCTGCCAGTGGCAAATCTGCTCCTTGTTCTTCGAGATGTACCCGGTCAGGTTGTGGATGTCGCGGCGGTGGTTGTTCCAGAGACCGTCGAACTCGAGTTTATTAAACAGGATCGGCCCGCGGCCCTTGTACAGAAACATGACAGCGAAACATGTTGAGACCAGTTCGCCGTAATGACCGTTCCACGCGCCGCTGCCCTGCTGGGCCTTGAGCAGGTGTGTGGCGATCTCCTTGAACCAGTCGTGTGTGCCGAAGTACTTGTACCCGGCGGCCGCGCCGACGCGCTCCACGCTGTATTGCCAGTAGTGGACGCGTCCCTCTCGCCGCTCTTTGCCGTTGGGGTTCGTGGTGGCCTTGAAGTGCTTCTCGAGCCACCCCAGCGCCTTGTCGACCCGGCGGTCGATGTCGGTGTTCCGCGCGCCGGAGCGCCCCCCGGCACACGGGCACCCGCTGGCCACGTCGAGATTGTCGAGCGTGATGAAGACCGTGGCCAGGCCGGCCGCCGTCATCGAGCCGTAGCCATCGGCGTCGGTGCGATTGATGTAACTCCAGGACCCGTCGGTGTGCTGGCTCTGGAAGTACCTGGCCTGGGCCCGCTGCCAGGTCCTCCTCGGGATCTCGACGCCGGCCAGGCTGGCCTCGCGGAGCGCCAGGATCACCAACTGCGAGTTCGACAGGTCCTCGTACACGCGGCTGCTCTTGTTGCCGGACATGCCGGTGTACCCCCACCCGCCGTTCGGCCCCTGAGTGGCCACGATCCACTGGACGTCGCGTTTGAGGGCGGCGCGGATGAGGTCCCGTTTCTTGCCGATGAGTTTGTTCTGGACGTGTGCCAGCGCCATCACCCGGCAGCAGATGGCGTAGGTGTAATCGAGGGGACGGGCGATGATGGTGTCCAGCGCCTTGCCCACGTACTCGCGGTTCGGGTGTTCGCCCGTGTAGATGAGCGTCAGCAGCGCCAGTTCCGAATGGCCACACGCCTGCTGGGCGTGGCCGTACTTCTTCTCCTTCCACGAGCCGTCCGTCTGCTGCTGCTTGATCAGGTACTGGATGCCCTTTTCGATGGCCTTGCGGACCGACTCATCGCTCACGCCGGCCCGCCTTGGCGTCGGCCTCGCCGCCAACACCGACGATACCGTTACGAGCACCGCAAGGCAAATCGCCACCCACACGCGTTTCATGCGCACGCTCCCGTCTTTCCCACCATACTGGACGCTCCGGCCCCGGCTGGATTCACCTGCCGACCGTACCCATTTATCGACAGAGTACACCATAGAATACGAACAAAGCGAGGCTTCCGCAAGCCATTTGCCGCCGAGCCCCCTGCAGCAAAAAGGTACCAGGTACCTTTTTGCGACACGTTGCAGCGCCCCAACGAGTCTGCTAGACTCCGTTTACCTCGCCCATCGGAGAACGCCGATGGCAAAGCGGATATGGCTGTGGGCGCTCGGCCTCGCCGCCGTTGCGGCCGCGCCGCACGCGGCCGGGGGGGAGGTCGTTTTCGAGAATCCCCGCGTCCGCGCCGTCCTGGGCCACGACGCGGTCTGGCGATCCCTCCTCGGCAAGGCCTGCAACACGGACCACTGTGCCGCCGGCGCGAAGGTGCGTTTCGCCGCCGCCAGGGTCGGCGGCACGTGGCATCAGGCGAACGCCGCACGCCGCACCGGCGACCGGCTGACGGTCGGCTTCGCCGGCGTCGACACCCGTCTGGTCTATGCCGTCACGGCCGCCCCCGACTGGATCGCCTTCAGGCTGGAGAAGGTTGAAGGGGTGCGGCCGACGCATCTCGTGCTCCTGCGCCTCGGCGTCACGCTGACCGAACACGTCGGCCCGCGTCTGAACGGCGGCTGGGACGACGCCTGCGCCGTCTGCCTGGCGGCCACGAGCCTCCGGGCCGAGGGCAAGGCCCGGCGGCGCAGCGGGCATGCCGAACTCGCCTGCTCGACGCAGGACGCACCCGGCCCGCCGCTCGAGGGGGCCGGCGCGGCGCTCGTCGCGGCCCCGACGCCGGACCTGCGCGGCATCCTCCGGCGCCTGGCCGCAGCCTGCGACCTTCCGAGGAACGAAGGCGCCGGCACGCCGTCGAAGGACCTGCCGCCGGCGCGCGGCTCGTACTGGTTTCTCCGATTCGGCGAGGCCGACGCCCGGAAGGTCATCGACCTGTGCCGCCGGACCGGCTTCCGCCAGGTGATGATGCTCTCGCATTCCTGGTGCCGCACGGTCGGCCACTACACGTTCAACAAGGCGGCCTACCCCGACGGAATCGAGTCGCTGAAGCGAACGGTCGGGCGGCTGCACGAGGCGGGCATCCGTGTCGGCATGCACTGTTTCGCGTCGAAGATCTCGAAGACCGACTCTTACGTCACGCCCGTGCCCGACCGGCGGTTCTGGGTGGACCGGACGGCAACGCTCGCCGAGGCCGTCGACGCCGAGGCGACGACGATCCGGGCCGCCACGGACCTTCGCGAATGGCCCGGCAGCCCCGTCGCGAAGCAGAAGACGTGGGAGGGCGGCGTGGCGAAGCACCAGGAGACGATTCTCGACGACGAGATCGTCCGGTACCGCTCGATCGGCCCCGAAGGCACGTGGAACACCTTTCTCGGCTGCGAGCGCGGCGCCTGGGGCACACGCCCTGCCGCGCACAAAGCCGGCGCCGCCTGTCGCCACTACGGCGTTGACGGATGTATCAACGGCTACATCATCGACCAGGAGACGCCGCTGCTGGACGAGGCCACCGGCCGCCTGGCACACATCTTCAACACGTGCGGGTTCGACATGGTCTACTTCGACGGAGGCGAGGACGTGGACCGTCGGCGGTTCACGCACTACGTCTCGAAGTTCCAGGCCACGGCCATGAGCAAGTTCACGAAGCGGCCGATTATCCACATGGGCACCATCATGACCCACAACCTCTGGCACTCGTTCACGCGAAGCGGCACCGTGGACACGTACGCGAACACGATCCGCGGCCGCCTCATCGCCGGCGGCACGTGGGACCGCTTGCCCACCGTCAAGGAACACATCGACCACAGCGTCCGGTACATGCTCAGCGTCCGGGAAGATATGATGCCCGGCGAACTCGGATGGTTCGGCATCTGGCCGCGCACGAAAGACTTCGAGGGCCTCGGGCTCGACGAGATCGAGTACCTGATGGCGAAGTCGCTCGCTTACGACGCGCCGATTTCGCTCCAGACAAGTTTCGCGAGCATGGACCGCCACCCGCTGACGCCCGGCATTCTCGAGATCGTCCGCGCCTACGAGACGCTGCGCGGCGAAGGCAACGCGGACGCGGCCACCCGCAAACGGCTCGCGCAAGAAGGCGTGGACATCGCGCTGCTTCGCCGGGAACCGGGCGCGAGGCCCGAGTTCGTTGAGGTCGCTCGCGTCGAGAATGTCGGCGGCGAGGGCGATCTCCGGGCCCTCGTCGGCAGCGTGGACGGCGGGGCCCTCGCCACGCTCTGGCACGCGACGGGCAAGTCAGGCCGGATCCGCGTCAAGACCGGGACCGGCCGCCTCCGCGCGACGGACATCTTCGGCAAGGCCATCGACCTGCCCGACGCGGATGGGGGGAACGTGGCCATCCCCTTTGGCCACCGGCGGACGACGGTCCTCTTCGAGGGCCTCACCGCCGACGCGGTCCGCGAGCGACTGGCAGCCGGCAAGCCCGCTGAATGAACCGCAGGCCGGGTGGCACGGCAGCCCGAAGGTCGGCCGTGTTGGACACCGGGTGCCCACGGCCGCGACTGCGCCGCTGCCGTGCCACCCCCACAAGCACCTGGAAGCGCGACCGGTCCGGAGACCTGCCGCGCGGGACGTCAAGAATCCCCATGGCTACACAAGCGTGGCCATGCCACCCATGTCATCGCGGCTTTCCCTTCGAGACGATCATCTCCGCGAGCCGCACCCGCGCTTTCTCATACGCCGCCGGGTCCTTCTCCCATTGGAACCAGGACCCGGCCAGCGGCAGAAGGATCTTCTCGGCCTCGGCGGCGCAACCGGCGCGCTCCAGAATCGCCAGGTACTCGTAATCCTCGATCGCGTCGCGCAGCGCCTTCAGACGCAGGCTTGGTGCAATGCCGTCGTAGCCGACGGCGCGGCCGGGGTAGACGATGCTGCCTTCACCGTTCCAGAGCGGCCCGGTGCCGTTCTTTCGGCGGTCGTAGGTCTTGGGGTCCGTCCAGGGGTCGTCCACCTGTCGCCAGAACGACATGCCGCCCCAGTAGAGGATGCCGCGGATGCGGTACCGCCACGCGATCCACGCCGGCACGCGGTAGTTCAGGAGCGGCCAGTCGATGTGCCACCACGGCGTGGGTTTGCCCTGGCACAGGGCGGTGTACGTCCAGACGGTCTCGCCAAGGGCCTGCCGCCGGGCGGCGCTCTCGGCCTTGAACAGCGAGAAGAGCGGGCACCAGATATCCACGGCCCCGTACAGGTCGCCCCACTTCTCATTCTGCGTCCAGGTCTGTTCGACCACGAGGACCTTGACGACCGATTTGGCCTCGCGGATGGCCTTGCCCCATTTCTGGACGAAGCGGTAGGCGTCGGCGTCGTTCGGCTCGTCCCTCAGATACGTGTAGAAGACGACGCCGGGCCGGTCGAGTTGCTTGGCGGCCTCATCCCACGCGCGGAGCCAGCCGTGGAGCCTCGCGCGACCGGCCTCCGTCTCGGGGTCCTTCGTCACGTACGTCGGCTGGGGCACCATCACGGCGTTGACGTGGTAGGTGTCGATGAACGTCCTGAGCGCCGCCACTTGGGGGGGCGCAATCCGGTACGATTCGCCCTTCAGTGCGTCGACCGCGACGGTTCCGCGCGGCGGGGTGGCGTTGATGCGGTGGCGGGAGAGCATCTCGGCACACTGCGTCTCGACGGCCGCCCAGTCCGCCGGCTCCTTCTCCTTCCCCGCCTTGGCGCGCCCGGCGTAATAGCCGCGCATCCGCCCAGCGGGCGAGCCGAGAGCCGTCCGCCACGTGGAGACGCGCGGCAGGGCAAAATCCCAGACCGTCAGCGTGACGGGGACCTCGACGGCCTTGGCGCCCGCCGCCGTCACGCGGTACGTTCCCTTGTACGCCCCCGGCCGCGCGTCGGTCGGCACGTGGATGTCGATCCAGAACCCGTGTGTCTCGCCGGCGGGAAGGTCGAACGGCACGGCCGCCAGAGGCGTCTTCGGCAGGGCCTTCCGCGTCAGCGGATGGCGGAACGGGATGAGCGCGTCGGGATACCACCCGGGCTTGAACTGCTCGTTGCGGTGAGTCGGGACGGTCAGTTCCATCAGGTGCTGCCGAAACAGCCGCGCGCTGCCCGCCCGCAAGACGGCCCCGCCGGGGCCTTTCAGGTCGGCCGCCTCGACGCGGATGCCTTTGACCGCCGCGTCCGAGCGCACGAGGATCTGGAAACTCTCCGTCTCGTTCCGCGCCGCCGCAAGGCCGACCGCCCGGCCGGTGCCGGCGGGGGCGCCGCGAAGGACGCGGGCCGCCTGAGTCAGCGTCCAGACGTGCCAGTCGCCGGACGCAGCGCACGCCATCGTACACACCAGACAAACCGTCAGCAACCCGACTGCCAATCGCTTGACCATGGCGGTCTCCCTAATCCTACAATGCTAAGCCTACAACGCTATGAGACCTTTCAGCGAGGCCGCCCGTCGGCCGGGAAAAAAGCGGGTCAGGGCCATATTCAATGCCAAACCAGCCGTTCGGTTTGGCTTTGAATGGTTTGGCTTTGCCGGCGCCGAAGACGTTCAAACGGCCTCTTGGCTGGTCAAACCGGAAACAGCCCCGGTTTGACCGCCAAGTGGCCCTGACCCCCCTGTTTTTTCGGATAGGCACACTTGCCGCGCTCACTTCGAGGGCGCGCTGCCGGTCATGGTCATCGTCCGGAAGTTCCGGATACGGTGGAACGTCAGGTAATTGGCGTCGTGCTGATTGTGTGCGCCGCCGAGGCCGTCGTCGTATGCGGTGCGCGACGCGGCGATCAGGTCGTCGCCCTCGAACAGCCAATCGACGTACTGGAACCCGTGCTTCGCCACGTCGCCGTGGTACAGGATGACGGACCGGACCGTCCAGGCCGCCAGGTCCGGCGACGAGACAAGCGCCAGCGTGTTGCGGATGAGCGACGCCTTGGCGTGCTTCGGGCGGTCCTTATCCTGGACCCAGTTGACGAGAGACCAGTAGCGCCGGCTCTTGGGGTCGTAGCGAATGGTGAACTTCTTGGACCCGCCGGGGAAGGCGATGAAGCCGGTCTTCGGGTCGAAGGTGGCGGTCTTTCCGTCGCCCGAGATGCGGATGACGGCCGCCTTGCCACCCGCGTTGTGATCGACCCGGAGGATGTTGACCACGTGACCGCCGGGCGTCGCAACGGCGTTGCCTTCGAGCCATCCGCCGAATTCCCCGTCCAGCCACTTGGGGTCGCGGCCGAGGCGGTTCGAGAAGGTCCAGTTCGCGGCCTTCAGGAGGTTGGCGTCGGCGGGGGCCGACATCATGAACGAGCGGAAGTGGCTTCCCCAAGCGCCCGGGCCCATCGCGTCTTCCATGGCGCGCCAGATGCGACCGTTGTGGACGAGCACCGGCACGGGGGCACAGTGATACTTGCCGTCGCCGAGCAGGAGGCCGCAGCCCGTGTCCTTCGGCTCCGTCCACGTCTTCCCGCCGTCGGTCGAACGCCGGATGACCGTGAAGCCATACGAGCGGCTGGCGCCGATCAGGTACAGGGCGCCCTGGTGCGCAAACAGCGTGGACCACCATTGGCCGTCCACGTCGGTCAGGTGCGTCCACGTGCGGCCGCGGTCCGAGGAGCGGAACACGCGGGTCACCCTCTGCCTGGACCCGCGTCCGAAGATGTCGTGCGAGGCCGCATAGTCGCCGTTCGCAAGGACGGCGATGCCCGGGCTGCCCACGTACTTCCCGGTCCGGGCGGGGCTGTAGTCGATGATCGCGCCGGGCACCTTCGAGTGGTCCGGTGCGGGCTGCCGCCTGGCCTTGGCCTCGCCCTGGAGCGCGGGCGCCAGGACGATTGTGCCGGACCAGTTGCCCTGTGGGACGGTCAGTTTCGTCCCGGCCTTGCACGTCCTCTTGAAAACCGCCATGACGGTCCGCCCCTTGTCGGTGTAGTGGAAGCGCAGGCCCTCGACCTTCTGCCACCCGGCAAGGTCCGCGCCGCTCACGGCTGGAGCCGTCGCGACGTGGACCACGCCGTCGGCCTGGGCGGTGACGGCGATCTCGGCCCGCACGCCGCCGTCGGTGCGGGTGAACCGCCATCCCGCCATCTGCGCCGGCACGTTCCGCCAGACGTACCGGCGGTTGCCGTACGCCAGGCCGCCCTCGGTGAACGCCTGGACGGAGAAGCCCGTTCCCTCGACCGTCAGCGGTGCCTCGACGGCCATCGCCGGTGCGGCGGCAACGAACTCAAGACCGACAGCAAGGCCAAGAACGCGAAGGCAAGACGCGAGCGTCATCGGACTCCATCCTTCGTGAGTTTCGCAACGACGATGTGAGGCCGGGCCGCTGCGCCCGGCAGGAGTACACCATGCCGCCGCTGCGCCCCGGTCTGGATCATCATCCGCACCCGCTTCGCCCTGCCGTACGCTGCTCGGGCTGCGAAGAGTCAGGGACACGACGCCTCTACCGTATGCCTGGGCACGGGCGTTTTCAAGGACAAAGGGGTTGCGTGCCGACCCCGAAGCATGACCAGCGTGGTTGCCGGCAGGCTGGGTCGAGGCAGACGGCGACTTGGGACTGCACCGGGGTCACGGCGGCGGCCGACAAGAAGCCGGGCGTGCGAGCGGTCCCGCTCGAGGTCAAGGTGAGATGGCGGACCGGACAGCGCAGCCGACCGAGACCCGCGTCGGTGGCCGTCGCGTTCGGCCGCGGTGCCCTTGCATTCCGTCGGACCGCCCTACTTCGGCATCAGTTTGCGGAGGGCGGCGCCGAGGGTCTTCAGGCCGGCCTTGTCCGTCGTGTACACAACCGACTTACCCTGACGGATGCCGTTGACCAGCCGGCCCATGCGCAAGAGGCCGAGGTGGTGACTGACCGTCGGCTGCTTCAACCTCAGCGCCTTGCACAGTGCGGTGACGTTCTTCGGTCCGTTGCAAAGCAGACGGAGGATGTGCAGCCGCGTGGGTGACGACAGCATCGAGAAACCTTGAGCCAGTTCGCGCAGATCGGCGTTCACAAGACACCTCCTTTGCCCCTACCAAGACTTGACGTGGGGAAGTGTGCCCCACACCAGTATGATGGCTCCGTATGGGTGCGTTCAAGGGTAAACTAAAACAATTGCCATCAGCGATGCACCCGGATAGGACCCCGCCCGGCAGCGGCGCCGCCAGCGCAACCATTCCATCGGCGCCGCACAGCCGATACAATGCGCCAAGCGGGAGCGCCCGGACGGCACCAGCCAGGGACTCGGACACGATGGACAGGCTTAACGCACTTGGCGTGACCCGTGGCGCTCGGCGGGTCAGGAGACCCGCCGCGCGGGAAGTTGCTACGATCGAACGTGAACTGCTCGAGCCGGGGTCCGCTTCCCGCGTCGTCACAATAAAGGACACCGCCATGACACGTTGGATGGGTTGCTTGCTGGTTCCACTCCTGCTTGCCGGCGCTGCCTGGGCTGCCGCCGGGTCTGCCGTCAACGCCGTCGGCATGAAACTGGTCGCCATCGAGCCGGGGTCGTTCACGATGGGCGGCGCGGCCGGCGGCGACTTCGACGAACGACCCGCCCACAAGGTCACCCTCAGCCAAGCGTTCCTCATGGGGGCGACCGAGGTCACGAACGCCCAGTACGAGCAGTTCGACCCGGGACACAAGAAGCGGCGCGGCCAACTGGGCTTTTCAAAGAGCGATGACGAGGCCGTCGTCTTCGTCACGTGGCACGAGGCCGTCGCGTTCTGCCGGTGGCTCTCGAAGAGGGAGGGCAAGCCTTACCGCCTCCCGACCGAGGCCGAGTGGGAGTACGCCTGCCGCGCTGGCACCGCCTCCCCCTTCAGCACCGGCGACTCCCTGCCGCCCGACTGCCTGAAGAACGCTCGCGAGAGTTGGTTCCCCTCGCCCCGTGGCCGCAATGACGAGGTCGTCTCCCTGGTCGTCGGCCAAACGCCGCCCAACCCCTGGGGCCTCTACGACATGCACGGCAACGTCGAGGAGTGGTGCCACGACTGGTACGGCCCCTACGCCGAGGGCGACCGGACGGACCCCGTCGGCCTGGCCGGCGGCGACTACCGCGTGACGCGAGGCGGCAGCCATTCGACCACGCCGGACTACCTTCGCTCGGCCAACCGGATGGGCACGCTGCCGGAGGACCAGAGTTGGCTCATCGGGTTCCGGGTCGTCCAGGCCGGGATGCCGCCGACCGAACCGCTCCCCGTCCCCCCGCCGCCGCTCAATCGTCGGAACGTCAAGCAGGAGGTCCCGGCCGACCTGGCCAAAGGGCCGGACCCGACGAAGCCGTATTTCAAAGGGCCGCGCACCTATGTCAAGATCCCGCCCGGCTCCGAGGGGCCCCTGTTCTCGCGGCACAACCATTGCCCGGCCATCGTCAACTGCCCGAACGGCGACCTGCTGGCCATCTGGTACACCTGCCGGCGCGAACCCGGCCGCGAACTCGACATCATCGCCAGCCGCCTGCCCTGCGGCGAAGAGGCCTGGCAACCCGCGTCGCCCTTCTGGGGCGCCCCCGACCGCAACGACCACGCCTCGGCCCTGTGGGTCGACGAGAAGGGAACGCTCTACCACTTCAACGGTCTCTCGGCCGCCGCCACCTGGGGCAGCCTCGCCACCATCATGCGGACCTCGACCGACAACGGGGCCACCTGGTCCAAGGCACGCCTCATCATGCCCGAACACACCCTGCACCACATGCCGGTCGAGTCGGTCTTCCGCATGCGCGAGGGGCGCATCATCGTGCCGTGCGACGCCGTGCCCGGCGGCGCGGGCGGCACCGCCGTCCTCATCAGTGACGATGACGGACGAACCTGGACCGACCCCGGCGAAGGCAAACCGGCGCCGACCTTCCAGGCGGGGAAGACCGGCCCCTGGATCGCCGGCATTCACGCGGGAATCGTCGAACTCAGCGGCGGCCGGCTGATGGCCTTCGGGCGCGGCAACAGCATCGACGGCCACATGCCGAGGAGCCTCTCGGCCGACGGCGGCGAGACGTGGACCTACAGCGCCAGCCCGTTTCCGCCGATCGGCGGCGGGCAACGCCTCATCGTCACCCGGCTGAAGGAAGGGCCGATCCTGTTCGCCTCGTTCGCCAAAAAGATTGCCATCACCGACGCTTCGGGCCGAGAGCGGCAGGGCTCAGGACTGTTCGCGGCCCTCTCGAGTGACGAGGGCAAAACGTGGCAGGTCAAGCGGCTCATCACCGACGACGGGCCGCCGCGACGAATGGACGGCGGAGGCAACACCCACCTGTTCACCATGAGCGGCAACTCGGCGGAACCGCGCGGCTACATGTCGGTGTGCCAGACGCCCGATGGCGTCATCCACCTCATCTCCAGCAAACTCCACTACGCCTTCAACCTGGCGTGGCTTCTTGAGCCGGCGCCCG
>CAZEBQ010000093.1:0-7063 GCA_964510295.1 uncultured Anaerolineales bacterium
GGGTGGCACGGCAGCGGCGAAGCCGCGGCCGTGGGTCGCGCCGAGGAGCACACGGGCACGCTGGGCGTGGGCGCCGGCCACGGCACGAGCCGTCAGGGTCCCACCCGGCGTGCCGAGGGCGACTGCACGGCCCAAGGGCCGTGCCACCCCGCTAAACACGTCCCCTGACCCACCGCGCCCGAGCGTCGACATGCGCGGTCCTGCGGGCGCGGCGGGTCTCCGCACCCGCCGCGCTTGCGCCGGGGGGCCGCCGTCGGATGGCTTGGGGTGTTGCTGTCACGTCTTGCGCGGCGGGAGGGTCTTCTCGAGGGTCACGCCGGCGTCGGACGTTACGAGGCGGTCGATGACCCCCGCGTCGGTGAGGGCGGCGGGGACGGCGGCGTCGGGGGCCAGGTGTTCGGCCAGGAAGGCGTCGCCGGAGTCGGTGGCCGCCTCGAACGCCAGGCGCAGATGCTGACCCTCGAAACGGATCGAGAGCCTGACGGGCGGCCGGCCGTCGCGGTGGGTGGCCCACCCGTCGGCGGCGTCGGCGAGCGCGACGAGCCCTTTGCGAAGCGCCTCAATCTCGGCCGTGGCCAGGTCCGTCCGGCAGTACAGGCACGTCATCAGGGCGTTGAACGCCTTCAGGGCGCCGATGCTTCCGGTGGGCTCGATCGTCAGGGTCAGGTGGTCGTACCGTTCGACGCACTGGCGGGTCTGTTCGAGACACTCCCGCAGCCGGGACACGAGGGCGTCGGGCGTGAAGGGCTTGGTCACGTAGTCGTCGGCCCCGGCCTCGTAGGCGTTGCGGCGGTCGGGATGGCTGTCGAGCGCCGTGAGGATGAGGATGGGGATGGTCCGCGTTTGGCGCGAATCCTTGAGTTGCTTGCAGATCTTGAAGCCGCTCAGTCCCGGCAGCATCAGGTCCAGGAAGATGGCGTCGGGCGGCCGTTCGGCCAGCCTCTCGAGACCCTGCTCGCCGCTCAGGGCCTGCACCGGCTCGAATCCGTAGGCCGACAGGATATCGGCCAACAGGTCGTTCATGTCGGGCTCATCTTCGATGATGAGCACCTGTGGTCGTGCGTCGTCTGACATGTCGGGCGGTCACCTGCGTTTCGGCGTCGCACTCAAGGATACGCAAGGAGGGCGCGGGCGGCAAGGGGTTTCACGCTTTCGGCGCCGTATCCGGACGAGGTCACCCTTTCAGGAATCGTGCGTGCGGGCTGTCCCCGGCCCGCACGCTCACGGCGCCAGCCGGATGCACCGGGTGCGGGGTGGGGGTACGTGTTTAGCGTTGTCATTCTGAGGCCCGCTTGCGGGCCGAAGAATCTCGCCGTGGTCTTTGCTGTTTCGTCCTTTCCACGGCGAGACCCTTCGCTTCGCTCAGGGTGACAGCCACAACCGACACGCTAAACACGTACGGGTGGGGACACCCCGCACCCTCCCCAACAGGGCCGGAATCGCCCCAATCCGGCCCGATATGGCCGCTCGGCAAGATGGGCGATCTCGAGCGCCGTATCCGCTCTTGACACGACGCCCCGCCTCCCCATAACAGTAGACCAGGGCAGTGGGGCGGCACGGCTCAGACGCCCGGGCGCAGCAAGGGACCAGCCATGATCGTGGTGATGGAAGCCAACGCAACCGACGACCAGATTGCCCACATGGTCGAGCGTGTCAAGGAGATAGGCTTGGTGCCGCACGTTATCCGCGGCACCGAGCGGACGGTCGTGGCGTGCGTGGGCGACGAGCGGCTCAAGGCGCCCGAGCAACTGGCGGTCGCCCCGGGCGTCGAGAAGGTGATGCCGGTTCTGGCGCGGTATAAGATCGCCTCGCGCGAGGTCAAAGGCGAGCCGACCGTCGTCGCGGTCGGTCCGGGCAGTCTCGGCGGCCCGGCCCTCGGCATCATCGCCGGACCGTGCGCGGTCGAAGACCGTGAGATGCTCCTCGAGACGGCCCACGCCGTGAAGGAAGCGGGCGCCATCGGCCTGCGCGGCGGGGCGTTCAAGCCGCGAACCGATCCCTACTCCTTCCAGGGTCTCGGCGAAGTGGGCCTGGAGTACCTGGCCGAGGCACGCGACGCCACCGGCCTGGGCGTTGTGACCGAGGTCATGGCGCCCGAGCAGGTGCCGATCGTCGCACGCTGCGCCGACGTGCTCCAGGTGGGCGCCCGGAACATGCAGAACTTCGTTCTGCTGTCGGCCGTCGGGGCGTGCGGCAAGCCGGTCCTGTTGAAGCGCGGCATGAGCGCAGGGCTGGAGGAGTTTCTCCTGGCGGCCGAGTACATCCTGTCGCGCGGCAACGAACGGGTCATCCTGTGCGAACGCGGTATCCGCACCTTCGAGACCTTCACGCGGAACACCTTCGTGGTGGCGGCCGTGCCGGCCCTGAAGGCATCGACCCACCTGCCGGTCATCGCCGACCCGAGCCACGGCACCGGCCGGGCCGACCTGGTCGAGGCCGTCAGCCGCGCGGCCGTGGCGGCGGGGGCCGACGGCCTCATCCTTGAGGTCCATCCCCGTCCCGAGACGGCGCTGGTGGACGGGCAGCAGTCGATCACGCCGGCGGCCTTCGCCCGGCTCGTTGAATCCTGCCGCAACGTGGCCCAGGCCATCGGACGGACGCTCTAATCCGACAACGCCACTTCGCCTTTTTGTCCGCCTGGTGGCCTTCCCAGGCCACCAGGGACAGGCATAGACTGCGTTCGCGGCGGCCTGGGAAGGCCGCCGCGCGGAACGTAGCGTGGTCGTAGGGTGGGTGCTTTGCACCCACGCGTCCTTTCACACGGGGCTTGAGAGCGCCGCGTGGGTGCGGAGCACCCACCCTACGGATTGCGCGGCGGGTCTCGTGACCTGCCGGGCGGTGGGTCCCGCGTGTTCGCGGTGGCTCAGGAGACCCGCCGCGCGGCCTTGGGGCGGCGTGGTGCGGCGGGCAGGATTGGCCACCGCGCAGCGCCTTGGCGCGTGGAACCGTGAACGGCGCCGGCGAGAATTTCTGCAACAAACCCTTGACGGGGGCGACCGGCCTGATAGGACTAGAGGCGACGGGGGCAAGCGGACGCCGGCCGCACACGGGCGTCCACGCATTTTTTCCCAGGCTTTGTCTGAAAACACCGCGCTGCTCGTACCGGGGCGCCGCCGATTCCGCGCAGTCGGCGCTGCCCGGCGGCCCGCGGGTTGGCAAGCAACCCGCGGTACCCGGCCTTCTTGGTTTCAGACACCGCCTGGTCCGGACAGCGGAGACATGGCGAGGCAACGTCACGATGACCTGGAGTTGACGCAGCCGAAGGGGGTGATCCTGCGGCGGATCTTCGCCCTGGCGAGGCCGCATCGCGGGTACCTGCTGGGCGGCGCCGCGATCGGTGCGGGCATCGCCGGGCTGAGCCTGGTGCAGCCGTTTCTGCTGGGGGCCGGTCTGACCGCCACCCTCGGGCCTCTCCAAAGCGGCGTGTGGGACTGGCCGAGCGTGCGGCCGCTCGTCGGGTACGTCGCGGTTCTGGCCGTCGTGTCGGCCGTGCTGATGGGGCTGCGGTACGGCAACCAGATGCTGATGGTGCACCTTCGGATGCGCATCCTGACCGACCTTCGCCGACGCATCTACCGCAAACTGCTCGGCCAGAGTTTCTCGTACTTCGACAAGCAGGATACCGGCCAACTCATCAACCGGACCATCGGCGACGTCAACATGCTACGCATGTTCTACACGATGTTCCTGGTCCGGGGGACCGAGATCACGCTGTTCATCGTTGCAGCCAGCGGCATGATCCTCTGGCTTGACCGGTACGTGGCGCTCGTGACGATTCCGCTTGTGCCGGTCTACGTGGTGCTGATGATCCTGTTCATCCGGCGCATCCATCCGATGTTTCACCACATGCGCGATGAACTGGACCGGTCCACGCAGATCCTGTCGGAGAACGTTCAGGGCGTGCAGGTGGTCCGGGCCTTCGGGCGCGAGCACGAGGAGGCCGGCCGGTACGACGTGACGATCCGGGGGGTGCTCGACCGTTGGCTGAGGCTGGTCCGCAACTTCGCCGTCTTCCAGCCGTGCATCTTCATGCTGGGCGGCGTCTCGCTGCTGGCCACCGTCGCGATGACCTCGTACCGGGCGATGGAGGGCGCCCTGGCGGTCGGGTTCATCTACACGGCCTTCCGCTGGTCGGGCATGCTGACGATGAACATGCGGCAGGTGGCGCGGATGACGGCCACGCTCGACCACAGCCTGGTGTCGGCCGAACGCATCTTCGAGATCCTCGACGCCCGGCCCGACGTCCACACCCCGACCGAGCCGACGCCGCTGCCCGAGGGCGCCGGGCACGTCGTCTTCGAGAACGTCTCCTTCGGGTACGGCGACGAGTCGGGCGTGCTGCGGGACGTGACGCTCGACATCCCCGCCGGCACGAACGTGGCCCTCGTCGGCGCAACCGGCAGCGGCAAGAGCACCCTCATCAGACTCCTGCCGCGCTTCTACGATCCCGACGAAGGGCGAATTCTCATCGACGGCGTCGATATCCGCCAAGTCGGCCTGGAAAGCCTGCGGTCCGAGATCGGGTTCGTCTTCCAGGACACGTTCCTGTTCTCGGCCAGCCTTGCCGAGAACATTGCCTTCGGCGTGCCGGAGGCCGAGAAGCGGGCCATCGAACAGGCCGCCCGGCGGGCCCAGGTCGATGAGTTCGCCAGGCAGTTCGACCAGGGATACGACACGGCGGTCGGCGAGCGGGGCATCAGCCTGTCGGGCGGGCAGCGGCAGCGGGTGGCCATCGCCCGGGCCCTGCTGACCGACCCGCGCATTCTCCTGCTCGACGACGCCACCGCCAGCGTCGACTCGAGCACCGAGCGGACCATCCAGGACGCCCTGGCCGACGTCATGAACGACCGGACCACGTTCATCATCGCCCACCGCATCTCGACCGTCCGCCGCGCCGACCTCATTCTTGTCCTGGACGGCGGCCGCATCGTCCAGCAGGGCACGCACGACGAACTGGTCGAGCGCGAGGGGCCGTATCGCGAGTTCGTGAAGATGCAGTGGCAACTGGGCGGCGACGGGCCGGAGGACGACGGATGAGCGCAAGGCCCATCGTCGAGCCCGACCATCCGCCGCCCAAACGCCTCAGCCGAAAGGCGCTGAGGCGACTCCTCCAGTGGCTGCGCCCGTACCGCGGCACCATCGGTGTCAACGTCAGCCTGACGCTGTTTCTGACGGCCGTCGAACTCGCCGTCCCCCAACTGTTGCAGCAGACCATCGACGGCGTTCTGGGCGTGGTCGGTGTGGGGGCGGGTGCGGCCGGGTCCGATGCGGCCTGGAACCGGATTCTGCTCGTCGTGGCCGTCTTCGCGGCCCTGTTTCTCGCGGCCCAGGTGGTCCGCCATTTCGAGATCCGGCGAACCGTCTCCTTTGCGCAGCGGTTCATGTACCACATGCGGGAGACGTACTTCCGGCACCTGCATCGGCTCAGCCCGGCGTTCTACGACAAGTGGAAGGCGGGGCAGGTGATCGCGCGCGGCACGACCGACATGGACGCGCTTCAGGAGACGGTCTCGTGGGCGCCGAACCACGTTACGGCGGCGGTGTTTCAGTTGGTTGGCGTGTTCGCGCTGATGGTCGTCAAGGACTGGGTCCTGTTTCTGACGGTGTTTCCGCTTCTGCCGGTTCTGTACGTGCTGACGCGGTGGTTCCGCGTCCGTGCGACCGACGCCTGGCGGGAGGTCCGGGCCCAGACCGGCCGCCTGACCGCCACCGTGGCCGAGTCGATCGCCGGCGCCCGGGTCATCCAGGCCTTCGCACGCGAGCAGGAGAACATGCGCATCTTCTCCGACCTCACCAGCAACCTTTACACCACGCGCGTTGAGATCCAGCGGGTACACGCCCGGTACATGATCGGCATCGGAACGCTGCGGCTGTACGCCAGCGTCGCCGTGATCCTGGTGGGGGCGTACCGGGTGGCCACGACCGCTCATCTCCCGAGCGCCGAGGCCCGGGTGTCGCCGGGCGAGGTGGCGGCGTTCCTGGCGTATGCCCAGATGTTCTTCAATCCTATTGATATGCTGAGCAACCTGTATAACCAGTTGCTGCACTCGCTGGCCGCCCTCGACCGCGTGATCGAGATCCTTGATGCCGAGCCGCGCATCGTGAACCGCCCCGACGCCGTCGACCCGGACGACTTCCAGGGCGCCGTCGCGTTCGAGGGCGTCACGTTCAAGTACGACACGGGCGCGCGGATCCTGCACGACGTGTCGTTCGGGGCCGAACCCGGCGAGGTCATCGCGCTGGTCGGCCCGACCGGCGCCGGCAAGACCACCATCTGCCGCCTCATCGCCCGGTTCTACGAGACGCAGCAAGGCGAGGTCCGCATCGACGACTGGGACGTCAGGAACATCACCCAGGAGGCCCTCCATCGCCGCATGGGCATCGTCCTCCAGGAGAACTTCCTCTTCTCCGGAACCGTCATGGACAACATCCGCTACGGCCGGCCCGACGCGACCGACGACGAGGTCGTCACGTGCGCCCGCCAGATCGGCAGTCACCGGGCCGTCGTCGCCCTGCCGAAAGGGTACGAGACCGAGGTGGGCGAACGAGGCGAGTCGCTCTCGGCCGGGCAGAGGCAACTCATCTGCTTCACCCGCGCCATGCTGGCCGACCCGCGGATCCTCATCCTCGACGAGGCCACCTCCAGCGTTGATACCCAGGCCGAGCTCGAGGTCCAGGACGCCCTGCGGCGGCTTACCGCCCGCCGGACCTGCTTCATCGTCGCCCACCGCCTCTCGACCGTCCGGCGGGCCGACCGTGTCCTGGTCATCGAGGACGGACGCATCACCGAACGGGGAACCCATAGAGAACTCGTGGCCGCCGACGGACGGTACGCCCGAATGTACGAGGAGTTCATCCGCGCCGAGTAATACGACTACGCTATGTTCCGCGCGGCGGCCTTCCCAGGCCGCCGCGAACGCAGTTTATGCCTGTTCGTATGCGTTCAGCCGTCGCCGGCACGGCGACGGTCGTAGTCGTGCGTGCGTTTAGCCGTCGCCGGCACGGCGCCGGTCGTAGTCGTGCGTGCGTTTAGCCGTCGCCGGCACGGCGACGGTCGTTGTGG
>CAZEBQ010000093.1:7163-8342 GCA_964510295.1 uncultured Anaerolineales bacterium
CGGTCGTAGTCGTGCGTGCGTTTAGCCGTCGCCGGCACGGCGACGGTCGTTGTGGTTGTCGTGCGTGCGTTTAGCCGTCGCCGGCACGGCGCCGGTCGTTGTGGTTGTCGCGTGTGGGTGCGTTTGCGTCGGCGCGGGCGCCGACGGCTCAACATGCTGGCGTGATGCGAAGGAGAGGGCGGACAATGATCCCAATCGACTATCACCTCCACTCGACGCAGAGCGCCGACGGCGAGGGTTCCATCGCGGCCATGTGCGAGGCCGCCGTCGAGCGGGGGCTCTCGGAGATCGGATTCAGCGAGCACCTCGACTTCGACCGCGACGACCCCATGTACGGGCATTTCGACGACGTTGCCTACACGGCGGCCATCGGTGAAGCGCGGCAGGCCTGGGCCGGGCGGCTGATCATCCGCAAGGGTCTGGAGTTTGATTTTCGCCGGGCCTACGGCGCCGAGGTCGGTGAGGTCCTGGCGGCCTGGGATTTCGACTATCTTCTCGGGTCGGTCCATTCCGCCGCCGGCCATCACATCTGGCGGCTGAGCCAGGAGGTGCCGCCCGACCTGGACGTGCGGGGCCTCCTGGCCGACTACTTCGACGAGGTCGAGGCCCTGGCCGCATCCGGATGGTGCCACGTCATCGGCCACTTCGATTACGTCTTCAAGCAGTTGCCCGAGCAGGTGACGGCGCTCCGCGACGCCTGGTACTGGGAGCGGGTCGAGCGGATTCTGTCTCGATGCATCGCCGGCGGCGTGGCCGTCGAGGTCAACATGCACCACGTCATGGACCGCGGGTGGGGCCTGGCGGCCGACGCCGAGATCCTCAAGCGCTACCGCGCCCTCGGCGGCCACCTCGTGACGGTCGGTTCCGACGCCCACCGACCGTCGGGCATCGGACACGGATTCGACCGGGCCGAGGCCGTCCTGCGCGAAGCCGGTTTCCTGGAGGTCACCGGCTACGAGGCCGGCCGGCCGTACGCCGTCGCCCTGGCGTAACGCGGGTGACACGCAGCGCGAGCCCTTCGAGCCCCGACACCGAGAGCCTGCCCTGAGCGCAGCCGAAGGGTCGGGGGCATCTTCCCTGGCAGGGCACGTGCCAAGGTGGGGAACGTGCCCCGCCGCTTCCGCGGCGGGCTCGGTGCGCGGCGGGCTCGGTGCGCGGCGGGCTCGGCGGGGGGCGGGC
>CAZEBQ010000093.1:8442-13275 GCA_964510295.1 uncultured Anaerolineales bacterium
CTCGGCGGGGGGCGGGCTCGGCGGGGGCGGGCTCGGCGGGGGGCGGGCTCGGCGGGGGCGGGCTCGGCGGGGGGCGGGCTCGGCGGCTGGGTGGCACGGCAGCGGCGCAGTCGCGGCCGTGTGTGCCGGACGTGCACCACGGCCGCCCTTCGGTCTGCCGTGCCACCCCGCGTGAGCCATTCGAGCCCGAACCGGGCGGGCTCGGTCGGGTCACTCGTCGATGTGAATGGCCAGGACGTCGAGTTGGGTGCACGCGGCGCCCGCGCCGAGGAGGTCGGCGACGCTGGGCCGGGTGCGTCCGCCGTCGCCGCTGACGAGTTCCTTGATGTAGGTTCCGGCCTCGGCCCTGACGTCGAGTTGAATGTCCCTCGGCCCCGTCTGGCGCCACTGGAGCGTGCACACCCGCCGGCGGCGAACGCGGTCGGCTCGACGCTTGAGAACCCGCCGCGGCGTACGCTGATCGACGACGCCCACGAGTTGCTGCAGGTTCGCCAGATGGGCGGCGTCGACGTCGCGGGCCAGATGGGCCAGCGCGCGGTACGTCTTCTCGGGCCGGGCCTGCTTCAGCCGGGCCACCTCCGGCCGCTTGCACGGCGTCAGGCCGACCACCTCGACCTTGCCGGAGGCGCCGATGGTCCGGGCGAGCGCCGCCCAATCGAGGTGGCGCCGGCGCGGGCGAATCACCTCCAGGATGAACGGCCGCTCGCCCAGGCACCGGACGTCGGTGTCTTCGCGGCCGCATCCGTGCAGCACGTGGTCGCGTGCCCGGGCGGCGGCGGCGATGGGGTCGCCGAGGATCTGCTGGACGCTCGTCGGCCAGGCTCGCCATCGGCACTGCGGCATCCCGCGGACGAGTTTGCGGTACCGGCCCTTGACAAGGAGCGGCTCGACTTGCAGGGCGGCCGTCCCGTCGCGGTGATCGGCCACGACTCGGATGTCGGGGTGCACGAGGTCGGCCTCGCAGCCGAGCGTCTCGCACAGCCGGCACCCGACCGTCCGGTTGAAGGCCGTTTTGTACGGTTCGGCCAGGTCGCCGCCCGCGCGGTCCCAGAGCGCGGTTTCGCGTTCGGCAAGGCCGGGGTCGACGTGTGAGGAGACGACCAGCGTGTCGAACTCCCATCCGTCGAGGGCCTGCCGGGCGCGAACCACCCACGCCTCGACGGCGTCAAAGAAACCGGCACACACGACGCAGGGACCGTCGGCGGGCGGCAGGGCCAGCGTCTCTCGGACCATGCCGCCGCGCGCCGCGTTCGTCAGGCCCGTATCGACCTGGGCGAACAGGCGGCCCAGGCACGCGTCGCAGAGCGGTCCGCCGGCCACGGCCGTCCGGGCCCGCCGCTGGAGGTCGTCGCAGGCCATGGCCTGGGCGAATTGCATTTTGCGCCATGCGCATTGAGGCATCTTGAGCGTATTATCCTGTGTCCGCCCGGCCGACGGGCAGGCCGGTTGATTTGGCTGCTTGCCATAATCCGGGACAGACGATATCATACACGTTGGCCACGAGGTCTGCCTATAGAAACGCCCATGGCGAACCTGGATCAAAGCCGAAACAGGGCCGCCCAGGGGACCGTCCCCCGGGAGGAGATGTACCGGGAATGGCTGGGTATCGCCAGCCCGGCGCCCTCTTACTACGGTCTGTTGGGGCTGCCCGAACTCGAGACCGATGAGGCCGCCGTCCTCGGCGCAGGGCGACGCGTTAAACGCAAGGTCCGCGCCTACCAGATCGGCCTTTACCGGAAGCAGGCCCTCGGCCTCCTGGCCGAGGTCGGCCAGGCCGTCTCCGTCCTGACCAACAAGAAGAAGAAGAAGGTCTACGACGGCGAACTGATGGCCCGGTGGAAGGGCGCCGTCGAGGAACTCTATGAGGCCCACTGCAACGGCGAGGTCAAAGAGCCCGGCGTCCTCGAAGCCTGGCTGACGGCCTGCCGTCTGCGGGGCGTGCCCGTCACGCGCCTCATGCCGTACCTGATGCAGACGCTCACGGAGCGGGTCGGCGAGTGGCCGACGGCCGGCGACCACGACCTCGGTCTCCCGGTCAACCTCTGGATCTACCGCGACGCCGTCGTTCTGGGCCAGTGCCTTCACGTCGGGTCGCTCGAGACGCGCATCGAGGCCGTCAAACGGGCCCAGAAACGGCTGGCGATTCCGGAAGGCCTCGCCCGCCTGGTGGCCGAAGAGGTCGGCCAGGCCCAGCACCTGTTCGCCAGGACCCGCATGGTGATGCAGGGGAAGACGGATCCTGAGGGCATCCTGCTGCGGCTGGGTCGGCGCATCCGGCGGTTCGGCGGGCGTCTCAACGGCGGCGGTGTCTTGAGCGCCGTCGCCGGACTCCTCGGCGTCCACGAAGAGGATCTCGACCGCGCCATGGGCCGCATGGATGAGAGGCCGGTGGCACTGTCGGCCGGTCAGGCGGCGGCGGTGGCGGCTCGGCACGCGCGCCGGCGGATCGGCCACCCGGCCGAGTGGGTCAAAGCGCGTCCGCAGATCCTCATCCCCCTGGCGATCGTGGCGGGCGTGACCGCATTGCTCGTGGCGGTGCTGGTGGTGGCGGGAGTCGTTCGGCTGGGGCAGCCGGAGTTGTCCGGGCCGGAGCCGCCCTCGCCGCCCCCCTCGACCGGGGCGCAGACGCCGCCGTCTGTCGGCGTGCAACCGCCGGCGCCGTCGGCGCCTCTGCCGGCCGTTGGCCAGGGGCCGCCCGATTGGCTCAAGGAACTGCGGAAGGAGTTCGCCGTGGGCGGGTCGCCGACGCAGCCGACGCAGCCGGGGCAGCCGAGTTCACCGGTTCCGCCTGTGCCGCGCGCGCCGAACGGCGAGACGTTGCCGTCCGAGGTCAAGTTCTTCGGCGTCAAGGGCGAGAAGCGCGAGAACGGGTCCCCCGTCGAGGTGCCGGAGAAGCCTCGGCCCAAGCCGAAGCCCAAGACACCGCCGGCCACGCCCAAGCCGGTGACGAAGAAGCCGCCGGCCACGCCGAAGCCGGTGACGAAGAAGCCGCCGGCCACGCCGAAGCCGGCGCCCAAGAAACCGCCGGCGACCCCCGAGCCTTCGCCGAAGAAGCCGCCCGCCGTCGCCGGGCCCTCCGCCGAGGATGAGCAGAACGCCAAGCGGCTGCTCACCATCGCCGAGACCCTCGAGACCATGCCCGGCGCGTGGGAAGAGGACGCCGTCAAGGCTTACGCGAACGTGGTCAGTTCTTATCCGGGTACGGCGGCGGCCAGGGTTGCGGCGAAGGCGCTGAAGCGTCTCGGCGTGAAGCCGCCGGCAGGGGATGCCGCCCCGCCGGAGAAGGCGCCCTGAGAAGCCGCCCCGGCGTTCGGCCCGTCATCTGCCCATGCGTTGCCTGAGGTCTCTCATCCGGGCCGAGACGTTGCGGAAGACGGGATTGTGCTGTTCGGGGACGTATTTCAGGACCTTCTGGTACGAGCCCCAGGCCTTCCGGGGGCTGCCCGCCCTGTCGAAGACGATGGCCTGCGTGTAGAGTGTGTGGATTGTCTCGATGAGTTCCTTGACCGCGCGCAGGTACGTCTTGTTCACGTCCGGGTCGGGGAAGTACCGCATCCCGGAGTACGCGAGCGACTGCTGGAAGAGGCGGATCGAGCGGATGAGGCTGGCCTCCTTGCCCGGCATGTGGCAGACGAGGAACTCGTTGACCGCCTCTTTCTGGTACTGCTTGGCCAGGCCGGGGTTCTTGTTCTCGATCAGGAACGGGTGGTTCGGCCGAATCTCGCCGCTGCTGACCATCTGGTCGAACACGGACCGCTCGTAGTACTGGACGTCGATGGCCTGCCGGATGCCGGGTATGTGCCTGGCCTTGCCGGACTCGAAATCCTCGCGAGGGATGAGCGTCGGAACGCCGAGTTCGTTCTGGACCCAGACGCCGTCGCGCGACTGCCGGGGCAGGGTCCGAAGCGGCTTCGACGCCATGGTCCACTTGACCATCTCATCGATGCCGAGCGTGGGAACCTCGCCGTCGCGCAACGAGGGGCTGCAGCCGCGGGTGCCCAGGATGACCGCAATCACCAGCATGGCGCCCGCGTACACGCCGAGGCCGATGAACAGGCCCCGGCGGCGCTTGAAGAGCGACGGCTGGCCTTCCTCCTGGTCGGTCTCGTCTTCTTCCTCTTCCTCTTCGACCGGCAGGCCGCGCGCGCGGAACTGAGGCCGGCCGCTCACGAGTTTCGCCACCTCTTCGACGACAAACTCCAGGCGGGTCTTGGCGCCGAGGTGAATCTCGTCGCCGTCCGACAGGACGTACTCGTCCACGGGCTGCTTCTTGACGCGGGTGCCGTTGTTGCTGAGGTTCGTCAGGACCCACACGTCGCCGCGGCGGTCGATGCGGCAGTGTTGACGCGAGATGGCCGTCTCCGAGAGGACCACGTCGCACGAGGGGTCGCGGCCGATGAGCGTCGCGCCGGGGGCCACGCGGAACGTCTCGCCCTTCTCCGGCCCGCGCCGGCATTCCAGGTGCGCACGCGCACCGGTCGAGGTCATCTGGGCCCGCGGACGACGGGCGGGCAGGTTGCGCTCATCCTTCTCGGCGGCCATCGGTTGCCTCCGACACGGTAGTATACGGTTGGCGGGTCGGGTGCCGCTGCGCAAAACAACCCTCCCGCAGACCGGCCATGCCGCCGTCGAGCCCCACGCCCGCGCGCCCGGCATCCTATCCGATGCCCGCCCAATCGTCAACCTCCGAGCCCCCCGAGCCGGGAGCGGAGTACGTGTTTAGCGGGGTGGCACGGCCCTTGGGCCGTGCAGTCGCCCTCGGCACGCCGGGTGGGACGCTGACGGCTCGTGCCGTGGTCAAGCCACCCTGGCACGGGTGCGGCTCGTGCCGTG
>CAZEBQ010000094.1:0-13243 GCA_964510295.1 uncultured Anaerolineales bacterium
GCGGCGGCCTTCCGAGGCCGCCGCGAACGCAGTTTATGCCTGTTCCTGGTGGCCTGGGAAGGCCACCAGGCGGACAAAAAGGCAAAGTAGCGAGTAGTATCAGGGGACCACGGGAGGATGACCGGGTGCTTCCGCTCCCGGCTCGAAGCACGATCCGCGGGGCACCGCCCGGCCTGCATGCGCGGCCAGCCTTACAGCCGCACGTCGAGGGCGGGGAGCCCGAGCGGGTCGAGCAAGTCCGCCGCAAGACCGGCGCCGGCGGCCGTGTCGGACGCCGTCGGCGACCAGGCCCGCGAGGTCGCCGGCACGAGCGCCGCGTCCACGGTCAAGCCGATCTCCACGTCCTCGGCCGACGTTGCAGCCGAAGCCGCCTTCTCCACAAGCGGCGCCGCCGTCAGGCCGGTCTCCCCGGCAGGTGTCGACTCGCCGGCCGCCTGGGCGAGCAGCGCCGTTTCGGCGGGTGCTGTGGCCGCCGAACGTTCGCTGACCACGGTCTCGGCCGGGCCATCGAGGGCACGCGGCGCGGCGGCGGCCACCATCAGCGGCAGCGGCGAGGGCGCGCCGGCGGCCATGCCGCCGCCCGAGGTCGGAAGGTCGTCCAGATGGGTGCCGGCTGCGAGGGCCACCGTGTACCGCGACGTGAACCCGTTGATGTCCCACGAATCCACATTCCCGTTCGGGTCCTCGGCGGTGGGCCCGAAGCCGCGGAAATCGGCGTCGAGGTCGCCCGCCAGGTATTTCTGCGTGAAGCCGTTGATGTCCCACGAATCGACGCTGCCGTTCGGCTCTTCGGCGACGGGCCCGAAGCCGCGCAGGTCGGCACGCAGACTGCCGACGTAGAAGACGGCGTCGCCGCCGGGCGTGCCGTCGCCGCTCGCAAGATCCGCGCCGGCCTCGTAGATGTACCCCATCCCGCTCGAGTCGCCGGCCGGGTCACCGTCCAGGGCATTGGTGTCGGCATCCGTAATGGCGGAGGCGGCCAGGGTCACCTTGACCCACGTGTCCACCGCGCCGACGGGGTCGCCGAGGGCGATGCGTATGGCGTCACCCGCCGGCTGCTCGACCGTCGGGGCGAGCGTGTCAATGAGGGTTTCCACGCCGCCGGGGAACGCGACCGTCTCGACGGTAACGGCGCCGGCCGCCAAGGTCACGGCCTCGCTGAACGCGACGTCGATGGTCCGCACGCCGATGCCGCTCGGCTCGATATCGCCGACCGTGCGGCCGGGACGGTCGTTCAGTTCGACCGAGGTAACCTGCGGGCCGGTGACGGTCCAGGACCGGGACCGGGTGGCCTCGTCCTCGCTCTGCCAGAGGCCGGCCGAATCCTTGCGGATGACGTGAACCGCGTACGTGCCCACCTGGAGGCCGGCCAGCGAGATAGGCGTTATCGGCGGGATCGGTGCGTCGGGCGGATTCGGCGCCGGGTGAGGAACCTCCGCGCTCCAGTCGCCGAGCCAGGCGCCGTCCTTCTCCACGCGGTACCTGTACCCGTAGATGTCGGGCCCGCCGACGGTCAGCGTGGCGTCGCTATCGGAGGTAACGGGCGGCGGTTCGCCCGCAACCGTGGCGCCCATCGGGATCAGGGCGCCCATGTCCACGCCGTTGGGTCCGGTGCCGATGGCGGGCGAGCCCGGCAGCAGGTGGTAGTCGCCGTTTGCGGGGTCGGCCAGCAGGGGGGCACCGGCCAGGTTGCCGACACCGAGGTCCATGATGGTGATGGGGCGGTCGCCGACCGGGTCGCCGGCGCGCTCGACCGGGACGAGGGTGCGGTGCATCTGGAGGTTGGTCACGAAGTTGGGGTCGTCGGGGTCGTAGTCGATGTTCTTGAACATCGGGACGGCCGTGTCCACGACGATGTTTCCGTCGAGGTAGGCGCCGCGTCCGGGTCCGCGGACCGACGTGCCGCCCTCCTCGAAGAACTGGATCAGCCCCAGGTCGGTCCCGATGAACAGGTTGTTGACGATGGTGGCGAAGGCGTCTTCCTTCAAGAGGATGGCATGGTCGTTGTTGATGAAGACGTTGCGGACGACGGTGACCTCGGTCCGGTTCGAGGCGCCGGACTGGGGGAGCCCGGTGGCGATGGCGTTGGAGGTGGTGGGCCGCGTCGTGGCCAGGTGGAAGTTCATGAAGAGGTTGCCTTCGATGTGGGCGTCGGTGCCGTCGAGGTCGAGGCCGTCGTCCTCTCCGCCGAGGAACACGTTGTTGAGGACCTGAAAGACGGGCCCCGGCCGGTCGGCGCCCATGAAGTCGACGACGTCGCCGCCGCTGGTGCTGACGCCGAAGACGTTGCCGTCGAAGACGAGGTACTCGCTGCCATCCAACTGCGTTCCGTGGACGACCTCGCCGCCGCTGATGCCGGGCAGGTAGGAGTTGCGGACGATGAGCGAGGGGTGGTGGAGTTCCAGGACGGTCTTCTGGGTGCCGCTCCAGGTCACGTTGTCGATGCGCAGGCGTCCGTGATCGATGTCGATGGAGTGGCCGCCCGAGTCGCCGTACTCCATGTCGAGGTAGGTCAAGGCGCTGTCCTGAAGGGTGCCGTCGAAGACGAGGCCTCCCCAACTGCCTCCGGCGCCCGGCACGCGGGTCAGGCGGATGCGCTCGTACTCAGTCCCCAGGGCGTCGAGTTGTCCGTTGACGGTGATCTTGCGGCCGGAACCAAAGAAGACGGTCGTGCCCGGCTCGATGACCAGGACGGAACCGCCGGCCACAGTCAGGTCGCCGGTGACGCGATACGGTCCGTCGGCGGCCGCCCACGTGGTGACCCCGGCCGGCAGCGTGCCGGACCAGTCGCTGGTGGACCCGGTGTCGTACCAGATATCGGCGTGGGTGCGGTCGATCTCGGCGCCGGTGCCGTCGAGGGCCTGGACGAGGACGCGGTTGATGCCGGGCTGAAGGGCCAGGCCCGCCCCCGCCATGCCGGAGGCGGCGAGGAGTTCGGCCTGCACGAGGAAGTCGGGGTCACCGGCGTCGAGGTTCAGGCCGTGAATCGCCAGGACGTTGTCGCCGACAGCCAGGTCCGCGAGGTGCGTCGAGACGTCGATCGCCTGGAAGACGACGGCCTGGCCGTCGGGATGCTCGAGGGTGGCGCCTGAGTTCCACGCGGGCGCCGGCGGCGCGTTCGCCTCGGCGATCTTCTCTCCGTTCAGGTATGCGATGAATCCGTCGTCGTACCGTATGCGGAGGGTCAGCGTATCGTAGGCCGCCATGTCGGGCGCCTCGAACGCCACCCGCGTCCACAGCGAGGCGTTCGTGTCCAGCATGTCGCCGGCCACGTCGGTGTGGACGTACTCATCGAAGTGGCCGCCGCTGAACCCCAGGCCCATCGCCACGGGCGTGATGGTCCCGAAGGGGACGGTCATGGCGGGGTTCTCGGCGCCCTTGCTTCCCTCGGTGCCGCGTGCGAAGTCGCCGGCGCCATCGTTGTCGTGGTCACCGGAGCGCATGAGAAACGAGAGCGGGCCGGTGGGGCCGGCCTCTTCGAGACGGATACCCGCCAGGCCATAGCCCTTGGTCCCATCGGCGGTGCCGGAGCCGACGCCGGGCGTCGCGCCCAGATACTGCGTCGAGACAAGCGAGAAGGCGCCGTCGATGCCGGGGTCGATGGCCGTCCACGCCGCAACGAACCCCTGGTCCGACTCGTGATTCTGGCCGGTCCAGATGGCCACTTCCGTACTGCTGACGACGACCACGCCGTCGCCGGTGCTGTGGGCGGCCGTAGCGGCGTCGGCGCCCACGAGCGTCACCAGGGTCCACCGATCCTCGTAGTCACCCTCTTCGCCGCGAACGGCGGTGCCGGTGACGTTGTACGTGACGACCGGCCCCGTATCCAGGCCCGCGAAGGCGTGGGTATAACGGTCACCGCCCGCGTCTTCGATCTCGATGCTGGCCTCCGTGCCCGTCGTGAAGTCCACGTACCCGTCGAAGACGGCGAACGCGTCGGTGCCGGCGGCGGCGGCGCCGCCATTGCCGCCGTAGTGGATGCCGCTTCCCGAGGTCTCCAGCGTCACCGGGACGGCGTCACCCGTGGCGATGTCTTGCAGGGGTCCCGAGGCCGTCCCGTTGGCGGCGTAGGTGGTGGCGTTGGCGTGCGTGCCGGCGCCGCCGACGTGGTCGTTGAACGCGACCCATCCGGGGACGGGCGGCCCGCCGCCGGTCGTGCCGGGCGCGGCCCCGTCGCCGGTCCATCCGTCGCCGACGGTGATGCCGGTGAAGGCGCCGTAGTCAACCGAGAGCGACGCGATCTCGGCCGCCGTGTAGTCCCACGCAACGAAGTCCATGACGGCCCCGCCGTCATCGAGGACCATCACCCACCCCGAACCTTCCGGGTCCCAGGGGATGGTGTCGCCCCAGTACTGGTCGCCGGCGTCGTCGGTCTGGTACAGCACCTGGCCGTCGGCGACCGATGCGGGGAGGTTCCACGCCGTGGCGAACACGCCGCTCGCGCCGCCCGACGGATCGTTCACGAGAACCGTCCAACCCGCCGTCTCGATGGCGGCGTCCGACACGTTCTGGAGTTCGACGTAACGGACGTCGCCGGTGGAGACCTCGGTGATGAGCAGACCGGCCTGGCCCTCGCCCGTTTCGCTGGTCCAGAGGCTGTCGTCGTAACCGAGCGCATTCCAGGCGAGCGGGTCTTCGCCGGCGGTCGGCACGTGGCAGGAGGCGGGGTCGTCTGCGGCGACGAGGGTGCGGCCGCCGATGCCGGCGCTCCAAGAGCCGTCCAGGAGCGAGTAATCGGCCTCGACGCCCTTGACGAGGACACTCGCCGTCGTGGCCGTGTCGGCCAGACCGTTGACGTTGGCGGTGCCGTCGGCGGTGTAGTAATACCCTTCGGACAGGGGGAGATCGACCTGGATGGTCAGATCCTGCCCGCCGTCGAGCAGAAGCCGGGCCTCCAGCGGTTCCAGGTGGGCTCTAGCGTGCGACACAGGGTTTCGTGGTTCCATCGCGTCAATGCCTCTCAGAAAGCCAGGTACGCGGCCTCGGCGTGACTGTTTAACCCTATAGTATACACCAAAAACCCGCTCTTGCCAAGGCAGGATCGGGTGATTTTGACGAGGCCCCCGTTCGGCTGCGCTCAGAGCCTGCCCTGAGCCTGTCGAAGGGGCAGGCTCTCGACTTCGCTCGGAGTGCCACACAAGAGGCGGCCTTTTTTCGGAAAGGATGGGGCGATGACACATCGGATGAGCGTCGTGCCGGTCCGTCTTGCCGCACCCGCGGTTGCGGTGTGTTTCATGCTTGCGGGGCTTGGCGCGGCCCGGGCCGCTGCCCCGTCGCGGGTGCCCGATGACCGGAAGCCGCGCATCGTCGCCATGACCGACATCGGCGGTGACCCCGACGACCAGCAGTCGATGGTGCGGTTCCTCCTCTACACCTGCGACTACCAGGTCGAGGGCCTGTGCACGGGCTTCGGTCACGGGCACTACCAGAAGACGCGGCCGGAACTCATACGAAAGGCCGTCGAGGCCTACGGCAAGGTCCTGCCGAATCTGCGCAAGCACCGCCGCGACTTCCCGTCGCACGAGCACCTGCTGAGCCTCATCAAGGACGGGTCGAACGGCGACGCTCACAGCGCCGGCCCGGGGCGCGACTCGCAGGCGTCGGACTGGATCATCCGTGTGCTCGACCGGCCCGACCCGCGGCCCGTCTGGTTCAGCATCTGGGGCGGGCCGAGAGAACTGGCCCAGGCCATCTGGAAGGTCGCCAAGACGCGGCCCAGGCAGGAGGCGGCGGCCTTCAGGAAGAAGATACGCGTCCACTCCATCGCCGACCAGGACCGGACCGCCGGATGGGTCAAAACGAACCATCCCGACGTCTTCTGGATCTTCTCGAACCGCCTGTTCCGCGGCATCTGGGCCGGCGGCGACCAGAAAATCGTCTCGCCCGAGTGGCTCGAAAAACACGTCCGCACCGGCCACGGGCCGCTCGGCCCCCTCTACCCGGCGAAGGCCGCAGGCAAGGCCGGCGTCAAGGAAGGCGACACGCCCTCGTTCCTCTACGTCCTGCCCGACGGGCTAAGCGACCCGGAGCATCCGGAGTGGGGGAACTGGGGCGGCCGGTTCCGACCGGCCGGCAAGGGATGCGAGTACGTCCCCGTCGCCGACATCGAGAACGGGCGGCCGAACTCGATGTACAGCATCCAGCGATGGCGCACCGCCTACCAGAACGCCTTCGAGGCACGGATGGACTGGTGCGTCAAGCCCTTCGACGGGGCCAACCACGAGCCTGCCGCCGCACTCAACGGCGAGGTGGGCACCGGCGTCCTTCGCATCAAGACCGACCCCGGGGCCGAGGTCAAACTGTCGGCCGCCGGCTCGTCCGACCCCGACGGCGATACGCTCGCGTGCACGTGGTGGACGTACGTCGAGCCGGGCACCTACTGGGCCGAGGTGCCCATCCGCGGGGCCGACCAGCACGACGCCGTCGTCACGGTGCCGCAGGATGCCTCCGGCCGCACGGTCCACATCATTTGCGAGGTGACCGACGACGGCCGGCCGCCGCTCACCGCCTATCGCCGCGCCATCCTCGAGGTCAGCGGCCAGAAGGCGCCCTCCCCCGCAGGCGCCGACCGTCCCGACCTCGGCAAACCCATCACCCGCCTGAGCGGCCCGCCCGCGAAGACGGGGCCGTGGACATTCTATCGCGGCATCAACGTCGGCGGCGGGCCGGTCGAGATCGACGGCCAGAGGTGGGCGGGCGACGACGCCAAGGACTTCGTCTGCCAGGACCGGCGGCTGAACAGCCCGCAGGTCCGGCTCATGCCGCCCACCGACCCCGCCCGCGCGAAGATGATCCACGCCTTCCGCTGGAACCAGGAGCCGCGCCTCGTGCTGACGGGCGTGCCCAAGGGCCGCTATGCCGTCTACACCTACGTCTGGGAGGAGACCTCGCCCGAGACGCTCACCATCAGCCTGAACGGCCGGGCCGTCGCGCAAGGATACAACAGCGGCGAGGCCGGCCAGTGGCAGCGTCTCGGTCCGTGGGAGATCGACGTGACCGGCGGCCGCATCGAGATCACCAGCCGCGGCGGCGCCGCCAACTTCTCCGGAATCGAGGTATGGAGGAAGGCGAAGTGACGTTCCCGGCATGCCGGACGAACGAGAGACACCGAAGCCGGGGCAGGCCCCGGCCTACGTCGCCTGGGCCAGGCGTGCGAAGAGGGTGAGGGGGCCGGCGTCGGTGATCTCAACGTCCACTTCGGTGCCGGCCAGATCGGCGGGACCGTCGAAGACAACGATGCGGTTGCCGGGGGTGCGGCCGCGCAGTTGGAGCCAGGGCGTTGCGCGGTGGGTCTCCGCACCCACCGCGCGAGATGACCCATGTTCGCGGCGGGTACGGAGACCCGCCGCGCGGGAAAAGGGGACAGGCACCTTTTCCATGCGACCGGAAAAGGAGCCAGTCCCCTTTTCGGCAGTCCCCTTTTCCTGCGTTCCCTCTCGGTTCAGGTTCGGGCGCGGGCTGGGGCCTTCGACGAAGACGCTGAGGGTGCGGCCGACGAACCGGCGGTTATCCTCGCCGGCAACATCCTTCACAAGGGCGAGCAGGGCCTGGTTGCGGCGGCGTTTCTCGGCCATAGGCACGTCGTCGGCATAATGTGCGGCGGCGAAGGTGCCGGGGCGGGGGGAGTACTTGAAGACGAAGGCCTGGGCGAACCGCATCCGCCGCGCGAGGTCCATCGTCGCCTCGAAGTCCTCCGCAGTCTCGCCGGGGAAGCCGACGATGAAGTCACTCGCCACCGCCACCTCCGGCCGCATGTCGCGGACCATCGCCACGCGATCCGCATACTCCGCAGCCGTGTAGCCGCGCTTCATCCGGGCCAGCACCGCGTCGGACCCCGACTGGGCCGGCATGTGCAGGTACGGGCAGACGGCGGGGACATCGCGGAAGACGCGGATGAGGCGTTCGGTCATCGCACCGGGATGGCTGGTGATGAAGTTCAGTCGCCGCAGGCCCGGCGTCTCGGCCACCTTCTCGATGAGGTCGGCCAGGTCCCACGTCCGTCCGTTTTCGGTGCCGGCGTACTTGTTGACGGCCTGTCCCAGGAGGGTGATCTGCCGCGCCCCCTGCCCTGCCAGCCGGCGGACCTCCTCGAGGACGATGGCGGGCGAGCGGCTGCGCTCCGGGCCGCGCACGTTCGGAACGACGCAATAGGTACAGAAGTTGTCGCACCCGCGCATCACGGTGACGAAGGCATGACCGGGCGACGGGCCGGCGAGGGGGCGGCGGACCTCGACCTCGTCGACGGCAGCATCGGCCGCGGCAAAGGCCTCGGCGCCCGTCGCCGGGCCGGCCTCCCGGCGGGGAGCGCTGCGCGGCGGGTCGAGAGCGACCACGGGGCGGCCTCGGCCCGTCCGGGCGGCGTCGATGAGGTCCGGCAGTTCCGCCAGGCGGCCCGGGGCGCAGACGACGTCGACCAGCGGCGCACGGCTTCGGAGACGGCGGCCGTACTGCTGGGCCGTGCAGCCGACCAGACCGATGACGAGGTCCGGCTCGCGCCGTTTCCGGCCTTTCAGGGCGCCGATGTTCGAGAAGGCGCGGTCCTCGGCGTGGGCGCGGACCGAGCAGGTGACAAACAGGAGAACGCCTGCGTCGGCCGGGTCGTCGACGATCCGTGCGCCCGAGGCGCGCAGCCGTTCGGCGATGAGGTCGGCGTCGAGCCGGTTCATCTGGCAGCCGTAGGTCGTGATGTGGACGCGGACGGGTTCCATGGAACGTGCATTATAGAACGCGGCGCCAGCGGCGACAAGGACACGAGGTGAGGCGTGCGGCGCGGCGGGGAAGAGTGGCTCGCGCCGGGCGGCGCATGCTTTCGCGAGCGAAAGCATGGCACCCGCGCGACAAGGACACGAGGTGAGGCGGGCGGCGCGGCGGAGAAGAGTGGCTCGCGCCGGGCGGCGCATGCTTTCGCAAGCGAAAGCATGGCACCCGCGCTTTCACGAGCGAAAGCATGGCACCCGCTTTAGCGCGCGGTGGGTCCCCGTTCGACAGGCTCAGGGCAGGGTCCGACCCACCGCGCGAAATGCGGAAGTTGCAGCACGGAGATTCAAGAAACACGGCCGGGCAAGGCCGGCCGTGGCACACGGTTGAGGAACGGCATGAGTTATCCGCCGGCGACGGCGCCTTTGAGGTCGCGCCACTTTTTCTGGAGGACGGGGTCTTTGGGCGTGCCTCTCATGAGTTCGATGGCGGTGATGTTGTCGCGTACGTCCTTCTTATCGCCGAGTTTCGATTTACAATAGTAGAGGTTGTAGGTTCGCTCCCACCAGTCGCGTGGCTCGATGCTCTCGGCCTGTCTGAGGGCGCGCCAGCGGTCGAGTGCGGCCTCGAAGTTCGCCTTGGCATCGGCGCCGCCCGTCTCTCCCATGCCCTGGAAGGCACGGGCCTGTCCGTAGACGCAGTCCTCGGACATGACCCAGCCGCCCTTGGCGCCGTCGGGGGGCAGGTGCGGGTTGAGGTCGATGTCGCGGTAGATCTGAAGGGCGCCGGGGTAGTTGCCGACGGCCAGGTACAGTTCGGCGAGGTCGTAGCGTGAGTTCTCGATCTGGACGGCCTTGTCGGGGACCTTGCTCTTTTCGAGCCATTCGAGGTACCGGTCGCCGAGGGCCTTGGCCTGCTCGACCTTGACGCCGGCCAGTTTTTTCTGCTGGCGTGTGATGAGGCTTCGGACCTCGTCGGTCATGGCGGCAAAGAGGCCGCGGAGCACGGGGCCGACCTTCTCGGGTTCGGCCACAGTGAGGAACCGGTCGAGCACCTGCCGCGCCTCGTCGAGTCGGCCGAGTTTCGTGAGGGCGTCGATCCGCAGTTTCAGGACGTTGCCGAGGGTCTCTTCGTTGAGTTTGAACTTCTTCTCGATGGTGTCGAGGATCGGCAGGGCGTCGGCCGCCAGATTGACCTCCTGGTACAAGTAGACGTCGGCGGCGTTGACGTAGGCGCCCTCGGCCCAGTCGAGCAACTGGGCCTTCTTCTCGTCCGGGAGGTCGGAATCCTGCACGCTGAAGGCATAGTCGGCATAGGTCAGGAGCGCCTTGGCAACGACGCGTGCGCCGCTCAGGATGAGTTGCGGGTCGCGCGACGGCAGGATCCTCTCGCGGAAGTGCTCGAGACGGCACAGGGGGACCCAGTACTTGGCATCGACGTAATGGCCGGCCGCTTCGGGGATGTGCGAGAACACGTCGGCCGCGCTCGTGTACTTCTTGCCGCGATAGAGCACCAGCGCCAGGAAGTATTGCTGATCGGGGTCCACATCGCCCCACTTGGAGATGAACCATCGGAGGGCCTGCTCGTAGGCGAGGCGGTTGGGCTCGGTCTGCTCTTTCTCGTAGACGTCGCCGGCCACCTTGACGGCGTATCCGGCGGCGGCGGCGGCATACTTGTACTTGGGCGCCTCCTCGGCCACCTTGCGGAACAACAGGGCGGCCTCGGCGTTCTCGTCGACGGTCAGCAGGCAGTAGGCCCGGCTGTAGAGGGCGGCGGCGTAGTTGGTGTCTTTCGGGCCGACCTTGTCGGCGTAGGCCTTGAAGAGGGCGGCGGCCCGTCTCACGATGTCGGCCTTCTTGGTCTTCTCGGCCTCGGCCAGGGCGTCGTTGGCGTCGATCCAGAGTTGGAACGGTTCCCGCTCGATGTCGGGCGTCTCGCCGAGCAGGCCTTTCATGGTCCACTGGACGATCACCGACCACGGGTTGCCGCGCTTGTGAACCTCCTTGAACAGGGCCATGCCCTTGTCTTTAAGACCCTGCTTGTTGCCGGCGGCGCCCTCGAGGATGTACGTCTCGGCCTTGACGAGCGGCATCGACAGGCCGTAGAGGCTGGTGTCCAGTTGGCCCTTGTACTTGGCGGTGGCCTCGTCGATGGCCTTTCGTGCGCCGGCGTGGTCGCCCTTTCGCATGAGGGTAATGGCCCGCTCGTAGGCAACGCGGATCCTGACCTGCGGCTTCCAGGCCTCGCGCTTCTTGACGCGGTCGGAGGCATCGGGGTCGATGGGAGGCGGGTTCGCCATGGCGAACGTCTGGAGGGCTTCGGTGTACTTGCCGAGTTCGCGGTAGGCCATGCCGGTGACCATGTGGGCGTACCACTTGGCGGAGACCCGGTCGGGCATGTCGACGTAGGCCTGGAAGGCGGTGATGGCGTCGTTGAGGATCTCGTCGCGGGTGCGTTTACCCTTGGGCGGCTTGTACTTTTTCGGGAGGAGCCATCCGTAGTAGTAGGCGACCCAGGCGTTGGCGAACTTGGCGTCGCGCTGGACGGCGCGGACCTTGCGCATCTGCCCGGTGTTGACGTAGCGGCGTCGCTCGTCTTCGGGGAGTTGGTCGAGGGTGGAGAGCCAGACCTCGGTGTCGCGGATGGTGGTGGTGTACTGCTCGTTGGCGACGCCGAGCAGTTCGGTGGCGCGTTCGATGCTGCCTCCGCGTCGGTCGGTGGCCTCGATGAGTTTGAGGTCGTCGCTCAGCCATTTCTGGTAGATCATGTTGGCGAATTCGAGTCGGACGGTCATCAGTTCCCGCCGGGCCTCGTTGATCTGCTCGACCTTGTCGGCCGGGATGGCCGCCAGCGCCTTCTCGGCGTCGGCGATGGCGGCCTCATAGAGTGCGCGGGCGTTCTGGAAGGCGGTGTCGCGCGGGCCCATGTCCTTGGCCAGGCGCGCGTTCTCGACCTGGAGCCGGGCCAGGGCCAGTTGGTTGCTCTCGGCCGGCTGGCGTCCGACACTGGGTTGGGTGACGGCGCCTGTTGCCTGCTGCTTCAGATAGGCCTCCATCAGGAATCGGAGGCCGCGCGATTCCAGGCCCAGGTAGAACGGGTCGGTCGCCGCCGCTGCCGCCCGGACCGTCGCCGGGCAAACCATCACGAGAACCGCCAGGAGCCATATTGTCAGGACCAGTCGCATCACCTTGAACTCGTTCCTTCGGTTGGGGTGACCGGGTGGCGCCGTCACCGGAGGGCCCCGTGCCATCCGGTCCCGGCCAACGTGTCCCCCGTCATCTTTGGGCGCTGCGCCTTGCGCATCAATTCGTCAGGCACGGCGAACCGAATGCTCTCGAACCTGGCCGCCACGGCGGCATCCACGGCCCGAACCATCCACCTGTGTCGGGTGCGCATCGCCGGCTCGATCAGAACCGGCACCGCCGACGAGAGGCCCCGGCGTCTGAGGTCCTCAAGCGCCGATTGCAGGGCCTTGAAGTTCGCTCCCAGCGCCTGATGGCGGTTCAGGACAATTCGCACACCCCTGCCGTCGGGCCCATCGTCACGGAGTTCAATCCGGATACACTCCGGGGACCGCTGGTCCCCACTCAGCGGCCCCGAGTCGGTCGGGAGGTTTCCGGTCAGATAGCCTTCCTCGGCCACAACACTCGGCATCAACAAGAAGAAGATAAGCAGTTGGAAGACGCAATCGATCGTGCCCGTCATGGGCAGCGCCATTCGAGATCGGCGGGTCGGTCTGGCCGGCTCGGCCATCGGGCACCTCCTCGCCTTCCGGACAGTGCTCACCTGCGTCTGATGCATCCGTCACAGGTCGGAGCCGAGATGCGCCGCCGTTGCGTCGCCATCCGCTCTCCATATGTATTACGTTCGTCGCACCTCCTCGTTTCAGGAGTAATCCGGCAAGTTGCCTTCGTGTTTAGCGCGGCGGGCATTCTCGCCCGTCACGGTTGCGTGGTGGGTGGGGACACCCACCGCGCGAAGCCTGCAGACCGCAGGCCCGGCTCGCTAATCGTACGGCACGCCGAAGTGGATGTTTGTAAACCGTGCCATCACCACCATGTCGAACGCCCGGACCACCCACTTGTGCCGGGTGCCCATCCACGGCGAGATCAGGACGGGATGGTCGGCGGGCAGTCCCCGGGCCTTGAGGCCCTGGAGCGCCGCCAGGAGCCCCTCGAAGTTGCGCCCGAAGACCTGGTTGTCGTTCAGGACGATATTGACGCCCTTGTTGTCGTTGTCGGGCAATTCCAGTTCGATCTTGATGCGCTGAACGTCTATCTGCGGCTTGCCGGCCACGGGCCCGGAGGTGTTCGGGAGGTTCGTCGTCAGGTATCCCTCGCCGGCCTGCTGGTTGGGGATGAGCAGGAAGAAGATGAGCAACTGGAAGACGATGTCGATCATGGGGGCCATGGGCGGTTGTAACTTGGCCGGCTGTTCGCGCCGCTGCGCTTTGGCCATCTCAAGGCTCCTTCATCGCGCGGGGGGTGTCGCGCAGTACGTGTTTAGCGTGTCATTCCGAGCGAGCGAAGCGAGTCGAGGAATCTCG
>CAZEBQ010000095.1:0-13178 GCA_964510295.1 uncultured Anaerolineales bacterium
TCTGTCAAGCACTGGGTGCATGGCGTGGGGAGCGCGCCGGCTACCGTACCCCCTGGCGCGAATGCTCCCCCCGCAAGCGGCTCCAATCGCACCGACGCCGCGACACGGGCTGCGGTCACGTTGACCGTCGCTTCTTGAGCATGTCCAGCAGGACGGCCCCGAGGATGACCGCACCGAGAATGACCTTCTGGGTGTAACTTTCCACGCCCGTCAGGTTCATGCCGTTCTGGATGACGGCAATGATGAAGGCGCCGGCGAGGGTGCCCAGGATTCGTCCCTGGCCTCCGGCCAGGCTCGTCCCGCCGACGACGACGGCGGCAATAACGTAAAGTTCGTACATAAGACCGTAGGTCGGCGCCCCGCTCTGGAGTTGCGACGCCTGCACCACGCCGCCGACCCCCGCCAGCAGGCCGCACACGGCGTACACGAAGAGGATGACCCGCCGCACCGGCACGCCCGACAGTCGGGCCGCCTCGACGTTGCCGCCGACCGCGTAGATGTAGCGGCCGAGAACGGTCCGCGTCATCAGGATATGGGCGCCGGCATACAGGGCAACCATCAGCAGCACCGTGTTGGGAATGCCCCCCAGACTGGAGCCGCGCCCCAGCCAGTCGATCGCCGCCGGCACCTTGTAGATCGACTGCCCGCCCGCCAGGATGAAGGCCGTCCCGCTGGCGATGAGCATCATGGCCAGCGTCCCGATGAACGGCGGAATCGAGAAGGCGGTCACCATGAGTCCCGAAAAGGCGCCCATCGCCCCGCATGCGAGCACCGCCGCCAGGCAGCACAGGACCATGCCGGAGGCCGTGGCGTCCTTGGCGCCGGCCACCTCGCGGATGAGCAGCGTTGACACGACCGCCGACAGGGCGATCAAACTACCCACCGACAGGTCGATGCCACCCGTAATAATCACCATGGTCATGCCGATCGCGATGACCGCGATGACCACGATCCGGTCGGCAATGGCCGCCAGGTTCGACCGTTTCAGGAAGTCCGGCCACCAGTAACTCGCCGGCGAGACGATCCGCACCGTCGCCAGCGAGGGGAAGCGTTCAGGAAGCGTCTGCATCAGCCGCCACTCGGCCGCTTCGCGCGTCGCGGCTATGGCCGCCGGTTTGCCGGGACGCGCGGCCCGCCGCTCCAGGTCCGTGCGCAGGTCGTGCGGGTCGCCCAGGACCACACCGGCAACGTCCATTCCGCGGTCGCGGAGGGCGGCGGTCGCGGCGTCGGCGAACGCCTTGGCCTCCACGCCTTGATGGGCCACCACCAGCACCCGCGCCCCCGGGGCGAGTTCGTTGCAGACGGCGGCGGCGACCTGGTCGGCGGCTTCCCGGCCGCCGGGGTACTGCTCCTTCCACGTGGCCCAGGAGTAATAGCCCGCCAGCAGGACCAGGATGAACACCATCCCGTAGTTGGCCAGGAAGCGTTTGACGGCCGGTCTGGCGTGCGGAATGGCCACTCGTGTTCTCCGCGCAGGCGGTTGGCCCTACGACGCTACCTGTGCGACTGGCCGGTTGTCGCTCGGCCGGGGAAAAAGCGGGTCAGGGCCATATTCAATGCCAAACCAGCCGTTCGGTTTGGCTTTGAATGGGTTGGCTTTGCCGGTGCCCAAGACGTTCAAACGGCCTCTTGGCTGGTCAAACCGGAAACGGCCCCGGTTTGACCGCCAAGTGGCCCTGACCCACTTTTTCCCCGGCCGACGGGCGGCCTCGCTGAAAGGTCTCATCGCGTTATAGGATCAGCCCACGGCGAGTTCCAGAATCTGCTCCTGGGTCGCACCGGCAGGGTCGGTGATCTCGCCGGTGATGCGGCCGTCGTGCATCACGAGGATACGGTCGCTCATGCCAAGGACCTCGGGCAGTTCGGAACTGATCATGAGGACGGCCTTGCCGTCGGCGGCGAGTTGGTTGATGAGCAGATAAATCTCGTACTTCGATCCGACGTCGATGCCGCGCGTCGGTTCGTCGAAGATGATGACCTTGCAGTTCTGCTGCAGCCACTTGGCCAGGACGACTTTCTGCTGGTTCCCGCCCGAGAGGTTCTTCGCGGGCGTGTCCTGACGGGGGATCTTGATCTTCAGGCTCGCGATGAATCCGGCAAAGGCATCGCGCTCGGCCCGTCGGCGGACGAAACCCAGGGCCGACAGGCTGGGGAGATTCGGCAGGGCGAAATTCGCCCGCGCCGAATGGTCAAGAACGAGCCCCTGGTTCCGCCGGTCCTCGGTCAGCAGGCCGATGCCGCTGGCCATGGCGTCGCGCGGCGAACGCAGGCGGAGCCGCCGACCGTCGAGCGAAATCGTACCGCCGGCCATCCGGTCGGCCCCGAAGAGCAGCCGGGCCGTCTCGGTGCGCCCGGCGCCGACCAGGCCGGTCAGCGCCACGACCTCGCCGGCTCGGACCGAGAACGAGACGTCGCGGACGCGGTTGCCGCGATTCAACCCCTCGACGCGGAGCCTCTCGGCACCCGGCCTCACCCTCTGCTTGGGAAACTCGTCCTCGATCGTGCGGCCGACCATCATCTCGATCATGTCCTGCCGCGTCAGGTCTCCGACGGGCCGGGTTGCAACGTGTGCGCCGTCGCGCATCACCATGACGCGGTCGGCGACGCGGAAGACCTCGTCAAGGCGGTGGCTGATGTAGATAACCCCGATGCCCTGCCGCTTCAGGTCGCCGATAATCTCGAACAGCCGGTCCACCTCCTGCATGGTGAGCGCGGCCGACGGTTCGTCCATGACGATGATGCGTGCGTCGGCGGCCAGGGCCTTGGCAATCTCAACGACCTGCTGCCGGGCGACCGTCAGGTCCGCGCACGGCGTCTCGGGGTCGATGGCCACGCCAATGCGGTCGAACAGTTGGCGGGCGCGCCGGTGCTCGTCTCGCCTCCTGACGAAACCGCCGCGCGCCTGCTCGCGCCCGAGGAAAATGTTCTCCCTCGCCGAAAGGTGCGCAACGAGGTTGAACTCCTGGTACATGACGGCGACGCCCGCCCGCTGGGCGTCGGTGGGCCGGGTGATGGTGACCGGGCGGCCGTCGATGCGGATCGTGCCTCCGTCCGGCCGGTAGGCGCCGCCGAGTACCTTGATGAGCGTGCTCTTGCCGGCGCCGTTCTCGCCGACCAGGGCCAAGACCTCGCCCGACCGCAGCGCCAACCCCACCTGCCGCAGCGCATGCACGCCGGGGAACGACTTGTCGATGTCGGTCATGGCGAGCAGCGCGGGCGCCTCGACAGCCGTTGCGGCAGTCATGGGGTCAGTCCGCTTTCAGGGCGGGGTCCTTGTCCGCGTCGGCCTTGTAGTAGAGGCGAGTTGGAATGAGGATCTCGGGCGGCACCTTCTCGCCTTCGAGGTACGTCATGATCGCCTGGACGGTACGGCGGGCGATCTCGTCGGGGAACTGAATCGGGTCGGCGTAGATTCTGCCTTCCTTGATGGCCTGCTTGCCCTCCAGTTGACCGTCGAAGCCAACCACCAGAACCTTCCCCGTCCGGTTGTCCTTCTCAATAGCCGCGCACGCCCCCAGGGCCGACGGGTCGTTGATGGCGAAGATCCCGGCCAGGTCCTGGTGGGCCGTCAGGATATCCTGGGCCGCCTTGAAGGCCTCGTCCTTCGACCCCTTGCCGGGCCATGCGCCGACGATCTCGATGGGGCTGTTCGCCTCCTTGAGTTCATCCTTGAACCCTCGGGTCCGAAGGATGACCGACTCGACCATCGGATGGTCGATGATGGCAACCTTGCCCCTGTTGCCGAGCGCCTGCATGATGGCCTTGGCGGCCTGCCGACCGCCGGCGTAGTTGTCGGTCGCGACGTGGCAGATGACCTTGGCGTCGTCGACCAGACTCGCGATGTCGGCCGTGAAGACCGGGATGCCGGCCGCGTTCGCCTCCTTGATGGCCGTGCCGACCGCCTTGGAGTCCGCCGGCGTCAGAATAATCGCGCTCACCTTCCGGACAACGAAGTCCTTGACCTGCAGCCGCTGCCTGGCCGGGTCGAACTCCGCACTGGTGACGCTGACCTCGTAGCCGTACGTGGCGGCCTCGGCGGTCACCACGTCGGCGATCTCCTTGAAGAAGGGGTTGGTCATCGTGAGGACGGAGATGCCGATGACGCCGCCCGGCCGGTCGGTCCGTGTTCCGTCCGCCGCCTCATCGCCGCCGTTGCAGCCCGCCAGAAGGCCCAGCGAGACGGCTGCCGCCAGAAGACCGACCCGCGCCTTCGTCATCGTCCGACTCCTTTCGTCCTCGAACCGATGGGGTCCCGCCCGGCCACTCGGAGATCGACCGTCCGGCACACCATGCCGGTTGCCGCCTCAGGACGGGTCGCACTTCAGGGCATCGAGTTGATCGAGCAGCCGCCTGGCCTCGGCCCCGCCCGAGAGGCCGCCGGGGTTGAAACGCGTGGCGAAGGCCTGAAGCGCCTTCCGCCCCTCCTTCGCCCCTGCGTCCACCCATCACAGGCTCCACGAACGGCGCTCGGTCCTGCATACCCGCTCGCGGCGAGGATAGACACCAACCACCCCCCCATACGGGGCGCGCCCGTGGTAGGATGATTCCCTGATGGCCCGTGCCGTGCGCGCCCCTGCCGGGGTCCTTTTCCGAACGGTCCCGGTGGCGCGTGCACCTGCCGGGCGAGTGCGGCGCGTCTTTTTGGCACGGCCCGGCGTCTGGTTGTGGCGTCGGCCTACTTCGGCGCCAGTTTGGCGATCGCCGACGCCAACTGCTTCAGGTTGGCCTTGTCGGTGCTGTAGATGACGGCCTTGCCGGCGCGTGTGCCGTTGGCGAGCCTGCCCATCCTTAACAGTCCGAGGTGGTGGCTCACGGTGGGCTGCTTCAGCCCGAGCGCTTTGCACAGCGCCGTAACGTTCTTCGGCCCGCTGGCAAGCAGCGTCAGGATACCCAGACGCGTCGCGTCCGAGAGCAGCCCGAAGCCCTGAGCCCAGTCGCGCAACTCTGCCTTCTTCAGTTTTGCCATGTTCTTTCCTTTCCCCCGTTCCTGGTAACCTTCTATGTAATGGTTCCGCGACGAGACTGCAACAACAAAAAAGGGTCTCTTTCCAAAAGCGTGGGTGCCAAGCACCCACCCTACGGCTTGGCCGCACGAGCCGGGGTTTATCCCCGGCGCATCCTGGCCGGCGCCGCCGCCAACGGCCGCCGGGCATAAAGCCCGGCGCTACAGGCGCCTGCGCCCGCCGGAAAAACTTGCCACACCCGTTACCGGCCGGCTCGAGATACAAGTTATATCTAGACCATATCTACTTGATAGGATTCGCCTTCGGGCGGGCCGTCAGGGTGACCCCGGGGGCCGCCGGCAGGGGCCGTCCCTCGCCCGGAGCGAGGCAGAGCACCTTGCCATCGACGGTGGCCAGGTAGAGCCGGCCGGCGGCGGCGATCAGACCGTCGAAGCGGGGCATGCTGTCCAGCCGGTAGGCGGCCAGTTTCTGCCCGTCGCTCGGCGACACGGCCATCAGCAGTGCCCCGCGGCGGCCCTCGAAGGCGGCGGACTGCTCCGCGAGTCGCCTCAGCGTCCCGGGGTCGTTCAACGTCTTGACGGACTCCTCTTCGTTCTCCACATCGGGCGGCCCCGCGACGAACAACACCTCTCCCGCAAGCACCATGGCGGTGACTTGCACGGACGTGTCACCCGACCAGGAAGACACGAACCCGGTCACCCTCAGGATTCTCGACGTGCCCGTTGGTTTGCCCTTCTTCCTTACAGGCTTCCGCTCGGTGCCCACCGCGACGATCTCCGGTTGCTTGCCGGTGGCGAACAGATGGAACTCCAGCGGCGTGGTCCACCGATAGTATTTCGCCAGCCGGCCGTAGCCGTACACCGTCTTGTCGTCGAAGACGAGTATCCGCCCGGCCGGCGCGACCCGCCCGGCTTTGTGGTACCCGCCGGCTCCGGACGCGAACGCACGGCCGTATACCCAGTACGTCCGATGCCACAGTGAATCGTCGAGGAATCCGGTCGGGCTGAACAGGTGCACGTCGTCGCCCCGCTGGTCCTTCACGTCCACGTAGGTTACGAACTTGCGTTTGCCTTCCAGGCTGAAGGGGAGGGACCGCATGTAGACATATTTGCCGTCGCTCGACAGGATATCGGGCAGCGCCACGGGCATATTGAGCCCGCGGATGTGGGTCTGCAGGTTTTCCCCGGTCGCGGGGTCGCGCTCGTCGAGGATCGTCTCGGAGCGTTTGCGGCCCGTTTTCGCATCGAGCCGAAGCAGCCGCAACCCGCCGTCGAGGAACATCGAGCGGCCGGCCACGCAGGTGACCGTATCGTTCTGCACCAACACGCTGCCATGGACCGGCCACACCGATTCGAGTTGCCCGAACGCTCCCATCCGCCGGTCTTCCGGAGCGGCGCGGTATCGCCAGACCAGCCGCCCGTCGGACGCACGCAGACAGTAGACGCAGCCGTCGGCCGACCCGAACAGCGCGCGGCCGTGCCAGAGGGTCGGCGGCGAGTCGATGCGGCCGCCGGCGGTGAAACGCCAGGCGGGCTCGCCGGTGCCGGCGTCCAGCGCGTGAACGGTGTGCGTGTCCGCCGACGCCACCAGCAGTTTGCCTTCGGCGACGACGGGGCTGCTAAGCCTGCCGCCCAGCGTCGTTTCCCAGGACCGCTTCAGGCCGGTTGGCCGGACGGCTGTTTTCGTAGCGCCGCTTCGCGCGGCGTCGTGCCGAAAAGTCGGCCAGTCGGCGTCTGAGATCTCAGATTTGAGACCCGCGATGTCAGAGCCGTAGGCCGGGCCGCGCTCCAGGCGCTCTGCATCCGGCACGTCGCTTCGCGGCCGGCCGTGCGCTGAAGGCGGGGCCACGGCGCTGAAGCCGAACAGTTTCGCCTCGATGTAGCAGGCGCATGGATGCGGAGGCGCATAAATCAGGCCGTTGCAGGGCATGATGCCGTACAGGCAGGCCCCGCGGACCCAGTGGTGACAGATCCAATGCTTCTTCGCGTGGTCGATGAACTCGATGCCCGTCCGCGAGAAGAGCAGATACTTGTCGGTCGCCTTGGCGCGGTAGCAGCGGTGGTGGAACCAGTGGGTCTTCACGTCGGGCGGGAACTCGCTCTTCACCTCGCCGGTATGGAGGTCGCGGCCGATCATGATGCCCGAGTCCGACCCCTGTGCCACGGCGCCGCCCCAGACGAGTCCGCCCGCCACGAGGATGTCGACCGGCGTGCCCATGTGCCCGCACGGGAGATGCTCCGCCTTCCAGAGCGTCTTGCCATCCTTGATCGACAGGGCGAACAGGGTGGTCGAACGGCGGTCCGGATACTTATCGGCCGCCACCAGGCCGCCGTACAGAACCACGTCATCGTAGATGACGAGCGTGGCGCCGGAGGAACTCCTCATCTTCTCGCGTTTGGGCAGCGGGTCCGACTGCCACCGCAGGCGGCCGCTGCCGCGGTCGAGACACTGGATCCTCTCGCCGTCGTGGAACAGCACGCGCCCCCCGTCGGCAGCCAGCGACATCGAAACAACCTTCGATTGTTTCTGCCATCGCACCTTGCCCGACTCGGCGTCGACGGCCATGACGGTTCGAGGCGCTTCGGTCCACAACGGATGGGTGACCGCCGCCCGGATCTCCCGCATATTCGCGTAGGTCTTCTTCGGGTCGCTGCGCAGGGGCTGATCGCCGGCCGCCACGCTCAGCAACAGCACGCCGTCATCGCAGAGGATCTCCTCGGTCGCCTTGGTGCCTTCGTAGGTGCGGAGGGTCTCGCCCGTCGCGGCGTCGAGTTCCGACAGCGGCGCATCGGTGCCGAGGGTCACGTACACGCGGTCGCCGACGGCCACCAGCCGGCGCGTCATGAGTTGGGGACCGCTCTTCAGCGGCCACAGATGCTCGTGCCAGGGGGCGATGTCCCGCTTCCAGAGCACCGTGCCGTTGAAGGCGTCGCGGGCGATGAGGCGCCAGCGCGACGGCGTCAGGATCGACGCGCGAGACCCCTCGTCGAAGATGTAGAAGACCCGCCCGCCAGCCGACACCGCAGCGTTGACGCTGGACATGTGATCGTGTTGCCTGCCATAGCGCTCGCCGCCGACCCACTGGTACCGCGTGGGTGGCTCGACCAGGCTGTCGTGCGCCACGGCGTTGCCCGTCGCGTCGTGAAGGTAATGCGTCCACTCGTCCATCTCTTTCGGCCGAGGCTTGACGGTCTTGGCCCACTTGCCGTTTCGCTTGATGTACGCCACGCCGTTCGGCGCCAGCACGCGCATCACCTCGGTCATTGGAACGTCGCCCGGATCCTCCGACACGACGAGGTTCACGAGATTGTCCGTGTAGGGCAACCGTTTGCCGTCGAACGTGTCAACCGAAACCGGCCCGTACAGGGCGAGCGATCCGATGTGCTTCCGGGCGAGGGCAACCTTCGTCGCGTCGGCGTCGAGCCCGTGAACGAGGTAACCGGCGCCTGCCCGCAGCGCGGCCGTGAGCCTGCCGTCCCGGCAGCCGACGTGGACGACGAGCCCGCCCCTGACGCGCGTCGCATCGAGGATGTGGGCGGCCACGTCCTCGGCGGAACCGGCGGCCGCCGCCACACGGCTGCCCGCAGCGAGGCACAGCGACACCATCGCGACGAGGACAACGGCACCCTGGCGAAAGCCCTTTGCCTTGTATCTGTTCATCGTGCCACTCCGGTATGCCGTGATTTCCCGTTTGACCTGCGGCCCACGACGATCGCGTGCCTCTGTGCTGATTCTACCCGGTCTCCGGACCTTCACAAGGATGTTATCGACCGCGAAGGTTGCCATGGGTGTGGCAACGATTTCTGGCATGGGACGATTTTCTGCGGCTTGGCCGTAGCGCCGGGGTTTATCCCCGGCGCATCCTGGGCGGCGCCGCCGCCAACGGCCGCCGGGCATGAAGCCCGGCGCTACAACCGCCTGTGATCGCCAGAAAGAATTGCCACACCCGTTGCCATGGCAGCGCGGTGGGTCGGAGCCTGCCCTGAGCCTGCCGAACGGGCACCCACCGCGCGGGAAGTGGCGTAGTCGTGTCAGCCGCAAGCGTCAGCCGGGGGGCGCGCCAGGGGCGGGCGGCGGTTGGGTCGCGCCAGGGGCGGGCGGCGGTTGGGGCGCGCCAGGGGCGGGCGGCGGTTGGGGCGGACCTGGAGCAGCGGCCGGCGGCGCCTCGGATTCCGGCTCGAAGAGCGATTCGGGAATGTCGGCGATCTCGGGCGCTGCGCGGTCGATGAGTTCGCGGGCCAGGCGAATCTGCTCGTGCGGCCAGTAGGTCGAGAGTTCGGCCTTGGCGCCCCGAAACCGCACGCCGATGCCGACGAGTTCGTGGCCGGGATCAACCGTCCCGATCCGGTCGGCCGGCGTACCGCCGCGGGTCAGCGATTGGCCGAGGTACACCGGCAGACTGAGGGCCAGCATGACGTTCTGGTCCTGCGACACGTGGGTCCCCAACCGCTGCATGGCGGGGGATGGTTCGGGCCCTGCGCCCATTTTGAGGCGTTCGATCGTCCGCCGGAACAGCATCAGGTCACTCCCGGCCGCCACCACCGCGTGGTTGCCCACGATGGCAACGCGATAGACCAGGCCTTCCGGGCCGTACAGCAGCCGCAGCCGCTTGCGGAACTCGACGTGCCGTATGGGAATGCCGAACCGCAGGCGCGGCACGTACGTGAGGACGGGCACACCGGCGATGTCGGTGGTATCGGGCTGGGCCTTGAATTTCAGGTACAGGTTAAGTTGGTCGGCCAAGCGTTCCCATGCGGTCGCGAGCAGTTCGACGCCTCGGCGGAACTGTTCGGGGTCCTTGAGTTCATAGATGCTGACACCGCTCTCGATGCCCATTCCCGTCCGGGCCGGCGCCGAGAGGAAGGTCATGTTGTCGCCGAGGGATTCGACAAACGTCTGGACGGCCTCGTAGGCGGCGGCCTTTGTCGGTTCGGGCAACGGCTCGGGGCGGGGGGCTGATTCGAGGAAGAAATGCGTCGCCCGCAGCGCGAAATCGGTCCGTTTCTGCGCATCGATGCGGGCCGAGACAGCCGAGGCCACCGGCCGGTCCGTCATCATCGGGACCTGAGCGGCGACCTGTTTCTGGACCGAGAGAAACTCGGCCACGCCGGCGCCTTCGACAAACCGCACCGAGAGGTCCGCCGCCACGCCCTCCGGCCCGAACCGCACGGCCGCTTCCGCCGTCTCGATCTGGTCGATGAACGACGCGATGCCCAGCATGAACGACACCAGCACGTCGGCGTACGGGACGGCGTTCGGCTGCTCGTACACCTGGCCGCTCGAGGCACGGAACCACGACGCGATTTCGGCTTCGTAACTGCGCGTCAGCCGGTGAATGTTGACGTACACCACGGGCGAACCCGACCGCACGCGGGCCAGCGTGTCGGGGGCGAGCGATGCCACAAGGCTCTCGGCGCCCGTCAGGGCGTCCATCGTCCGGATGCTACTTGTGACGAGGGCATAGTTGCCTCGCCGGGCGACGAACCGCGGGCCGGCGGTGCCGGTCAGGGCGTAGAGGGCGGGCGACATGAGTTCGCCCTTGGTCGATTTCAGCAGCGCCTCCCAGTCGCTGACCGGCAGGACGTAGACGGTGTACCGCTGTCGGAACCGCTTGGGGTCCATGAAGCCGATGCAGGCGTTGCCGTCGGCGTCGATGCCTTCGCCGATGCCGGTCCGCCGGGCCAGCGTGTCCATGAGGGGATGGTCGCCTCGCCCGAGTTTCCAGCCGGTCTGGCCGGCGAAATGCTTCAGCCCTTTCTCCAGGGCCCGGATGCTCGGCAGATGCAGAAACCCGATGGCCGTGTCGGGCAGAAGGGCGAGGGCCGGCGAAGGCGGTTCGGCCGGGGCCGCACCAACTTCGGCGGTCGACACCAACACCACCGCCAGCACGATCAGGCCGGTACGCATTGTCATGGGCTCACCTCATGGAAAAGATGGCACGCAACCAGATGATCCGGGTCGTCCGGCGCCGGCCGCAGCGACGGGGCCACGGTCGTGCAGGGGTCCTTCTTCCAGGCGCACCGGGGATGGAAGGGACAGCCCGGCGGGGGGTTCATCGCGCTGGGGACCTCGCCCTGCGGGATGATGCGCTCGCGTTCGGCGTCCGGATGGGACCGCGGAATCGCCGACATCAGGCATTGGGTATACGGATGGAGCGGGTTCTCGTACAGCCGCTTGCTCGAGGCCTCCTCGACGATCTTGCCCAGATACATGACCGCCACGTCGTCGGAGATGTGGCTGACAACCGCCAGGTCGTGGGCGATGAACAGGTACGTCAGGCCGAGTTCCGCCTGGAGACGCTCCAGAAGGTTCAGAATCTGGGCCTGGATCGAGACGTCCAGCGCGCTGACGGGTTCGTCGCAGATAATGAAGCGCGGCTCCAGGGCCAGTGCCCGGGCGATGCCGATCCGCTGTCGCTGTCCGCCGGAGAACTCGTGCGGGTACCGGTTCCGGACGGCGGGGCTCAGGCCGACGCGGCGCAGGAGGTCGGCGACCTGATCCTCGAGGCCGCGCCCGCGGGCGCGGCCGTGGACGCGGAGGGGCTCGCCGATGATGCCGCCGACGGTCATCCGAGGGTTCAGGCTGCCGTAGGGGTCCTGGAAGATGATCTGCATGTCCTGCCGCAGGTGCCGCATGGCGGCCGCCGGCAGGTCAAAGACCTCGTGCCGGTCGAATCGGACGACCCCGGCCGTAGCGGGAATCAGCCTCAGGATCGTCCGCGCAGCCGTTGTCTTGCCGCAGCCCGACTCGCCCACGAGGCCAAGTGTTTTGCCGGCGGCCAGGCGGAACGAGACGCCGTCGACGGCCCGGACGTGGCCGACGGTCCGGCCGAGGAACCCCCGTCGGACGGGGAAGTGCGTCTTGAGGTCCGTAACCTCGAGAAGCACGTCGCCGGGCGCGATGGCTGCGGTCTCTGCGATCATGTCTTGTAGAGCGATTCCTTTCGGGCGCGGGCTTCGGCCACGCGGTCGGTGTACCAGCATGCAGCGGAGTGCCCTTCTCTTTTCGGCTCAAGAGGCGGGCGGTCTGTTACGCATTTGGCCCCGTCCGACAGCGGGCACCGCCGGTGGAAGAGGCAACCCGACGGGATGGCCAGGGCACTGGGCACCTGGCCGGGGATCGTCGCGAGGGCCTCTCCGGTGTGGTCCAGGGTCGGGCGGCTGCGGAACAGGCCCACCGTGTAGGGATGGAGCGGGTTGTCGAAGAGTTCGCGGATTTCGGCCTCCTCGACGATTCGCCCGAGGTACATGACGGCCACGTGATGGGCCATCTCGGCCACAACGCCCAGGTCGTGGGTAATCAGGAGCACACTCATGCCGATCTCGTGCTGCAGGTTCCGCAAGAGGTCGAGGATCTGGGCCTGGATGGTGACGTCGAGGGCGGTGGTGGGCTCGTCGGCGATCAGGAGTTCGGGCCCGCACACCAGGGCCATGGCAATCATCACGCGCTGCCGCATCCCGCCCGACATCTGGTGCGGGTACTCGCGCACGCGCTGCTGCGGGTCGGGAATGCCGACCTTGCGGAGCATGGCGACGGTCTGCCGAAGCGCCTCGGCCTTGTCAACCTTCCTGTGGATGACAAGGGCCTCGATGATTTGGTCGCCGACGGTGAAGACGGGGTTGAGGCTGGTCATCGGCTCCTGAAAGATCATCGAGATACGGTTGCCGCGCACCTGGCGAATCTCCGCCTCCGAGAGGCCGACGAGGTCTCTGCCGCCCATCCGGACGGAACCGGAGACGATGCGGCCGGGCGGATCGGCGATCAGCCGCAGCATCGAGAGGGCCGTCACCGTCTTGCCGCAGCCCGATTCGCCGACCAGGGCGATGGTGCGGCCGCGCGGAACGTCGAACGAGACGTCCTCGACGGCGTAGACGACACCCTCGTCGGTGAAGAAGCGCGTGGTGAGGGCAGAGGTGCTGAGCAGAATGTCGTTGTCGGGGTCGGTCACAGTCGCCCTCACATTCGCGTGCCCGCGGGCGGAACCCGCGTACCTGTTTAGCGTGCCGGTTGTGGCTGTCACCCTGAGCGAAGCGAAGGGTCTCGCCGTGGGAACGCCGAAACAGCCAAGACCACGGCGAGATTCTTCGGCCCGCAAGCGGGCCTCAGAATGACAACGCCAAACACGTACGAGCCCGCACCTTGCACGGCACTAGATTTTCAGGCGCGGGTCGATGGCGTCGCGGATCGCCTCACCCAGGAGATTGTACACAAAAA
>CAZEBQ010000096.1:0-4650 GCA_964510295.1 uncultured Anaerolineales bacterium
CGGAACGCCTGGAGGTGGAGATCACCTACCGCGTCCCGGAGCCTGTGGTGAATAGTGTGGTAGCGGGGGCAGGATTCGAACCTGCGACCTTCGGGTTATGAGCCCGACGAGCTACCAGACTGCTCCACCCCGCGATCCGTGGAACAGATTGTACCGGACGCCCGGCGGGTGTCAAGGGCCTATCCCTTCGAGGATTCTCCTTCAGCGTCTCTGTTCACCTTCCCACGCCGACCCGACCGCCGCCAGAACCCGCACCCCTGGCAGGGCAAGCCTGCCGTGGCTTGACCGCAGGGGGGTACGATGTCTGGGGCGCTTCCCAGGCTCCAAGCGGAAACGCATTGACACCTCGCCGTCCCGGGCAGTACGATACCCGCGTGTGAGGCGGGCGTAACTCAGTGGTAGAGTGTCAGCTTCCCAAGCTGAACGTCGAGGGTTCGAATCCCTTCGCCCGCTCCAAGGCCAGGAAGTGATAGGCGTTGCCCGCAGGCGTCTCTCTTCGCCAACTTTACCAACGTCAAAGGGTTACGGCAGCAGCCGCTCTGGCCCGTCATTCTGCCCGGGGATGACACCCGCGACACGCACCGTCCCTCGTGGACTGCCTTCCGGCACCAAGTTGGTCACCCGCGCGCCCCGAGAGCACCGAGTTGGTCACCGCTCGGGGCCGCCCGACGGGCCTGCCGCGAAGCGTCCGCAGCGCGGCACGGCCCGACGGGTGCCCCCGGCAGACGGCATCAGAACGTGGGCAACGCCGCCACGGCACCGGCGATGTCGGCGAGGTCGAGGTGGGTGTAGGTGTTCATCGTCAGACGGATGTCGCTGTGCCGCATGAGCTTCTGGGCCACGCCGGGCGAGACGCCGTTGCGGGCCAGCAGAGTGGCGAAGGTGTGCCGCAGGCTATGGACGTCCACGGTCCGGCCCTGGGCGTCACGTTTCGGGATGCCCGCAGCGGCCAAATCGAGGTTGAAGGCGCGCAGCAAGTTCCGCCAGTCGATGTCGAACAGCGGCGCATCAGGCGGGACGTTCCCCCCGTTGACCTCGGCTAGACGAGTGATGTGTTTCCGCACGTCGTCCACCAGATCGCCTCGCAACGGCAACGTGGCTGCCCGGCCGCTCTTGGCGTGCGTTCCCTCGACGTAGACGTGGGGGTTGTGCTCGTCAAGGCACAGGGCCCCCACCGTCAGCGACGCCACTTCGCTGCGGCGCAGGCCCGTGAGGATCATGAACTTGTACACCAGCGCCCGGCACTGGCCGACCTGTTCGAGACGTCGACGCTCCTTCTCGCTGACCCTGGCCAACGGCTTGCCCTTGTTCTTGCCCCTTCGAACGGTCAGCGCGTCTCGCAGCGGGCGCTCCCTGGCCGTTTTGAGCAGCCGACCGATCTCGTCCTCCGTGAGCGGCCGCCGCTTCCGCGCGGGCTCCGTTTCCTGGGTCTTTGACAGGCCCGCCAGGGGATTGGCAGCCAGGCGGCCTTCCGTGACGCACCAATTGCAGAACGCCACGATGGCAGCGCGGTGCATGTTGATCGTCCGGGCTGAGAGCGGCAGCGAATCCGGGTCTTGCGGGTCGCGGGCCGTCTGAGCGGTCTTCTCCATCCAGCGCCGGACACCGTGGCGGTCGACGTCCCGCAGCGTCCGCAACGGGCACTCGCGGACCAGTCGGGCCAGGTGCTTGCGGACGTGCATGACGTGCCTGCTCGACACCCGTTTGCTCCGGACCGTCTTAGCGGCCAGATGCGCCAGATAGTCCTTCGTGTGCTTGCCGATGGGCGCGTCGAGGTGACTGGCTGCCGTCATCTCGCCGTGGCTCATCACGCCGGCCTTGACCCTCTCCACGTCCGTCAGGATGTCAGCGAGCATCTTCTCCGCCGCCTGGCGGTCCCGGCACCCGGTGGACCGCCGCCGCATTCGACCCGAAGCATCGCGGTACCGGACGTACCAGCAGTCGGACACGAACTGCACGCGGTCGTCGGCCAGGACCGGGGCGGTGCGGACCTGCCCCTTGCCGCTCTCCCAGCGGGCCAGCCTCCTGCCCCGTCGCGTGATGATCTCCGCTTCCTCCGGCATCGGGATCGGGTACTTCTTCTTGTAGACCGTAGCCATCGGGTTCCTCCTATGCTTCGGGCGAGCCAGTTGGCCCCGCCCGTCGTCTTTCGTGACACACTGAGCGGCCGGTTGCGGCACACCGCAAGGGCTTTCCGGCCGGATTCTCCCACGGGCGCCTCCGGGTGCGTGGTGCCAAGGGCGCGGCCCAGAGGGCTTCTGGCACTTTTGGCACCGCGCGCCACGGGCCGCGTTTTCAGATGCGCATAGCGAAGGCGGCCGGGTTGACGCGGTGCAGGACCTTGGGTCGACCGCCGGTCGGCTGCGCTTCGGTGCGGAGCCAGTCGAGTTCCAGGAGTTCGTCCACCGCCATCTGGACCTCGCCGGGATCGCCCAGAAGCGACCAGTGGTTGCGGTAGACGTCGCGCAGGGTAAAACCGTCCTCGACATCGCCGCCGACGATGCGGGTGGCCAATGCCTTGGCATGCGCGATCCTCGGTCCGATGCCGCGGGCATAGATGCGGCGGGCGTGACTCTCGAGGCAATCGCCCCAGCCGATAGCCTGTTCCAGGGCCCGGTTGGCGACGGGCCCCCCGTGACCGTCCACCAGGTGCGTGACCAACGCCAGGGCCGGGATCAGCTTGCGGTACTTCGTCAGGTGGCTTTCCATGGCCGGATGGTGTCCGCCGTGTCGGCAGTAACCCTCCCATTGCGTCCGCCACTTGTAGAACCGCTGCTGGGCCTGGTGGTCGAAGCGGAAGAACGGCACGCCGGCCCCGGCAAAGGGGTCCGTTTCAGCGCCCAAGGCGATGGCATTCAAGTTCTCGATGCGGGTGAACACCGCGAAGGCGGCGTTGCGGGCCCCCGTGTCCGGCGGTCGGTCAACGACCTTCCAGTCTCCGGGGTCGTCGGGCCAGACCGAGAGCTGGAATCGCTGCATCAGCCCGTCGTCGCCAGTACCCCCGCGCAGGGCCGCGTTCAGGTAGGTCCCCAGGGGCCCCGGCTGGATGGTCCCGAGGATCGAGAGACAGGCCCCGGTGATGTGCGTGTTCCCCCGGGCGATGCGGTCGGACTCGAACTCGGCGTTGCCGGCCCAGCTTTCGAGGTAGAAGGCCCGCGCCCCGTCCTGGCCCGGCCGTTCGAGGGATTGGAGGAACCCCATCATCTCGTCGCGTTCCAGGAGCAGGCCGTGGGGGTTGTCGGCGAGGATTTCGGCGAGGGCCTCGACCGTGGCGTCGTTGACCGTGTAGCGTCGCCGGCGGGGTTTCTCGGGGGGGTCGGGCACGAGCCGGTCGCCGAGGATCTCGACGTCCTCCCCCCGGGCCAGGGCGGCCTCGACCTGCCGCTTGGCCTGCTTGGCTTCGATGGCGGCGAGCTCGACCTGTCCGAGGTACACCTTCATCGCCGCCTCGTACTCGGCCCGCGCCGCAGCGGTCAGTTGCCGGATCGGCAGCAGCACCTGTTTCATCGGCGGACTCTTCATCAGGCTGGGCCGTCCGATGAGCATGCCCCAGAGGTTGGGCAGCTCAGTCCAGTCGTCACGGCGATAGGGGCGGATCGAGGCTCGGCGGCCGATCATCCCGGACAGGGCGACCATGGCCGAAGCGGCGGGGAACTCGATGGGACATTGCATCCGTTCGGTCAAATCCTGGACCCACGGCCGGATGGCCGCCGGCAGCAGCGCCGGGTCGAACGCCTTGACGGGCGGCAGGTCGTCGGGGATTGGCTGGGGCTGCGGCCACTCGGTCCCGGTACCAAGGAACCGCTGGGGCCACCCTTCGACGAGGGCCTGGTGGGCGCTGTCGGGGTCGTAGCGGCCGATGCTGGCGGCGATCTTCTCCACTTCCCGTTCATCGAGCGGGGGAACGCATCGCCGCGCGTTGGTCTCCCGCAAGGCTGCCTGGATGGCCCCGACGCCCATGCCAATGCGGCGCATGTGTCCGGCCTGGCTCGCCGGCGTGCTGTTGCGGTACCCCTTGGGGATCTCGCTGTCGCGGGTCGCCAACCCGGACGCGAGCGCCGACGAATCGGGCATCCGGGCTTCCTCGATCCTGGTCAGCAACCAGTCGGGGGCGCCCGCCGGCCGGCGCTCGCCCGGTTCCTGGCCTAGGAGCCAGCAATACGACCGGCCGGAGGCGTGGGCGCTGGGCGGCAGGATGACGTAACCGCCATCACCCTTGACGTCGATGCCGGATGCGACCCTGCCGGTACTGCAGGGCACGGTGCGGCCGGGCCAGCGGAAGAACAGGTGGCGTCCGCCGCCTCCCGTCTGGCTCTCGAGCGTCTGGGGCAGGGGCCCGTGGTCGGACTCCAGGCGGTCCAGGGAGGAGTCGCCGCCGTGGCGCGGGTCGATGTCAACGACGAACAGATCGGACGCGCGGCCCGTTCGCAGGCCGATGGCGGCCTCCGGCCAGCGGGTCCACCAGGTTCGGATCTGGTCCTCGTCGGTTGTCGCCAGGTGGAATCCGCCCCGGCCGTGGGCGTCCTTGGTGCCGTCCAGCGGCTGGTGCCCCGTGGGGTGGCAGGGGAAGACCTGCCACCACCGGCGGGCGTGCTCGAGGGCCGCCTCGAGGAGGGTCGATGTGGGTCTATCCATGGGCGTCCTCCTTGC
>CAZEBQ010000096.1:4750-13127 GCA_964510295.1 uncultured Anaerolineales bacterium
GCCAACCGGTCGTCCCGCAGCGTGAACATCAGCGCGGCGACCTGAACGCCCTCTTGGGCGCAAAGGGGGCAGCCGAGCGGCTGGTCCACGGGGTCGAGCCGACCCAGTCCCACGACGCTCATGCCGCCACCCTCGGCGGCGCAGGATCCGGCCATGGCGGCCACCGTCTTCTCGGCCCAGTCGTGCCAGGCCTGTCTGTCTTGCGGGTTCATACCGCCACCTCCTCTCGGTCGGCCCGGGGGCAGCCTTGGGCCATCCACTGCTCGATGACTTTCCGGGGCCAGCGGACCAGCGCCCCGAGCTTGACCGGACGGGGCATCCGGCCCGAGTCGGTCAACCGGTAGACCGTCCGGGCCGAACAGTTCAGCATCCGGGCCACGTCGTGGACCGTCAGCATGGCGGCCCTGCCTTCAGCAAGACTTTCTGCGGTGCGATGTGCTGCTTCCATAGGGCGCCTCCTCCCTCCAGACCTCTTGTGGCCACGCGATTCGTGGCCCCGTAGGAAGCCGCCGGGGGATAGGGGACGCGTGACAACGGCGGTCAGGCGCAAGCAGCCCAAGACAGACGCACCGGGACCGGGTATCCCCAGTTGGGGGTGGGGACGGGTGGGGACGGGGGACGAAGAGGCTAGAGTTGTTCCAGCAGGACCTCGACAGTCTGACGGGCCTGGTCGTCCGTCATCTCGCCGGCCTCGTACTTCTCGTAGAGCGCCTTGGCGTTCTCACGGGCATCCTTCCTGCCCGACTGGGCGAGTTTGCGGATGCGGGCGAGGGTTGTCTCCCGTTCCTCGCGGCGCAGGGCCGCGTCGGCTGCTGCGTGAGTGGCCGTTTCCGGGGCTTCCAGCGACGCCCGCTCGGAGGCGATCTCCAGCCCGAGGCGCTGTCTCCCGGTGCGGGGTTGACTGGACCGGCCGCGGCGTCGACGCGCCAGACCGAGCGTGTCAGCGATCTGGACCCAGACGGACGACTGGCTGACCATCTTGGCGGACTTGACACCCAGGGCCCTAGCCACGGCGTTGCGCCCGAACATCCGATGGGCTTCCCTACGAACCAACCGTTTGCGGCGCTCCGGCACCCGCGGATTGTCCAGGACCGACAACATCTCCTTGAACCGCGCCGCGCGGTTCGCTTTATACTGGCCGATGGCCTCGTCCAACTCAGGCTGCGTCCAACTGCGCTTGGGGACGGTCCGCGGCGACGGCAGGGCCTGGGCCGGTTTGACCGTGGACAACTCCTCGATCCGGCCACCCAGGTGATCGAGGTGCTTGACCGTCAGGTGGAACTCCGTCGCCGCCTCCCACAAGGCGTAGTCATCCTTGACCTTCAGCTTCTCGGGCGACGTCGCAGCGCGCCGCAAGGCATCTCGCAAGGCTTGGTATTCCCGGTCGACCCGCCGGGCCACCGCCTCGTGGCCGTTGACGATCAACCGCGACGAGAGCCAGGCGTAGCGGTCACGGACCTCGAGCCACGCCTCGGAACGAGCCAGGTCGAGCGCCTGGCCCTCATCGTAGGCCTCCAGGGCCGACGCGACCATCTCCGGGAGACTACGCATCGTCGTAGCCCTCCCAGACGGTCGCGGCGACCTCGTCGTCGAGTTCCTCGGCGACATCGGCGACGCACGAGGCGTCTTCGATGAGTTGTCCTCGCCGCTGGCGGCAACGAAAATCGTCGGGCGGGTACGTGTCTCTGCAGAGGTCTTCGAACTCCCAGACCGCCTCCCGGAAGTTGCTCATGGCCTCGTCCAGCCGCGAGGCTTCCTCCTCCAGCCCCTTGAGCTCCAGCCAGACGATGATGCCCTTGGCCTCGTCCCGCAACTGCCCGGCCCAGAGGAGATGGTCGCCGATGGTCCGCCAGAAGTGCTCCGACTGGGTGGACCGCCCCCATCGGTTGACGTCCTCCATCAGCGCGAGCAGGGGGTGTTTGGACAGGTCTACGGCCATGGGCTTCCACCGCCTTACCGCCACCCGGCCGGAGCCTCATGGTGGACACAAGCGTCCGCTCATGCTCACCCGGTCGAGGGTGGTATCCATCGTTTCGCACGCGGATGATAGCGGCCCGAGTCTGTTGCGGTCAATGTTCGTCCGGCCGGGACAGTGGCTGGCCTGCGATGGACACGCCGCGCACGGCCCCGGCTGAGCGGATTAGGTACTTCCCGGCGGCGACCTTTTTTGAGGGCGGTGGAACCAGTCGCGCCCATAGACAGAGTTTGTTTGCGCTGTCCGACTTTTTTGCAGGGACCCAGGTGACAAGGTGCCAGAAGCGTCAAAAGCCACTCGGTGGGTCGCTTTTGGCACTTCTGGCACCGCGCGCCCGGTCCTGCATATCCACGGCGCGAGGGCATGCCCTGCCACACGCGGTGCCCGGTCTGGCATTTCTAGGCCGACAGGGAAGCGCTTTGGTGTCCATGAGGAGACGGTGGCGAATAGCGTCCACATGGGGCTGTGATTCGTGGTCCTGGGCGGCGGGCGCCGAGAATCGGCCCGAAGCGCACGCCCGCTGGTGCGGGCGTGCAGGTGACAACACGGTGACGTGGAGCCTACGCCAGCGGCTGTACTTCGAAGTCCCACACCCACACGGTGCCGTCATCGTGCTGGGCATCCTGGGGTGTCTGGCCGCTGGTCACCTCGACGCGGTAGAGCCAGCCGTCGTCCCACGTGGCTTTCGTGATACGTGCGTCGCACTCCTCGGCGAAGTGGTCGCTTCGGACGTGGACGCGGGTGCCGTTCTTGAGTCGCGGTGGTCGGGTTGTCGTGGCTGCCATGGCTCAGGCCTCCTTCCCGGCGTGGGCGAACTTGCCGCGGCCGGTCTTCGTGAACCGGGCACCCTTGCCCTTCTTGGCGACCTCGCGGATGATGGCCGAGTAGAGGGTGGCAGCCGGCGTCTTGCCCTTCGTCTGCCAGCGCCCGCTCGCCAGGACCTTCTCGACGACGGTCTTGCAGTCCATCGGCTCCTTGGCCTTGGCGAGGACCTCGGCCGCCAGGTCCAGCAGGCTCGGCCTCTTCTCTCGCGGGGCCTTGGCCTTCCTGGCGGCCTTGGCTCCGCCCTGGGACGCCCCCTCGCGGCCCACGTTGGCCCGTGTCGCGTCCGGGGCGCCTCGGGCGGCCTTGGCCTCGCCTTTGCCCGCCTGCGACGGGATGGCCAGGGCCATCGGCTTCGACTTGTGCACGGCGCCCCGCAGCCGCTGGGCGCTCTTGATGCGGACCTTCTTGCCAGTCGCCTCGTTCGTCGCGTCCCACCCCCCGCGCGGGTTCTCGGCGTCGATGCGGACGACGACCACCTTGTCAGACACCTTGGCGCTGTAGCGCCCACCGACCTTGACGTCTGCCTTCTTCATGACCGACTCCTTTCGCTGGCGTCCCCATGGGACGGTTCGTTACAGGCCGACCTCTTCTGCGAGGCGGCCCTGCATCTCGAGCCCACCGACCAGTTCGGTAAGGGCCTCGGCGAACCAGTTGAGTTCGTGGTTCACCGCCTTGTTCTTCGTCTTGGCCGGCTGGAGGTAGGCGACGATGGCCGCCACCGCCTGCGGGCTCAGGTTCTCACGAATGGCGTCGAAGAGGTCGTCTTCGCGAGTGTCGTCCGGCACGGTCACGCGGACCTTGTGTCCGGCAACCTCGGCCTCGTACGTCTGGGGCTTGGGCTTCTTCATCGGGTCTCCTTTCGTTCGTGCTCAGTCGGCGAAGCGCACCAGCACATCGTAGTAGGCCTGGACGTCGCCGTGGGTGCCGGCGTGGCCTTCGAGGACCATGTGAAGGTTGCGGGCGGCCGCCCGCGGTTCGTCCTCGCCACCGCGTGCCCGGACGCGGTGGACCTTGCCGTTCGGTTGGTAGGGCGTGAGGACCATGACCTCGATGGTCTCGCTCCCGCGCCGCCGGGCGACCTGGGCGTAGCGACCTTCGCGGCCCTCGATGTCGATTCGCGTGATTCGCATCGCTGTCTCCTTTGCGTTTTCAACGTTCTATGGACATTAAGCCATGAGAATTGCCCCGGGGCGAGGCGAACTGATGGATTTCGGTGCATGTTGTTCGGCCCTAAGCGGCGCCGGGGCGCGACTTACGGCACATGGCGAGAATTCTCCCAGGAATTCCTTGGCGGAGGTGACGCGAGGTGGCCACGTCCAGCCTGACAGCGGCCGAACGCCCGGCCCTCAAGATCACGGCCTTGCCGCTCGCGGATGCGGCCAAGGCCATGTCGTCGGCGCCGCAGCCGCATCGGTCATCGCCGAAGCGGAAGGGCAGCCGTATTCGGCACCGAGCAACGCATCGCAACCACGTGTGGAGCTACGACTTTCTGGCGGACCGCACGGAGGACGGCCGACAGTTGAATCTGCTGGTGGTGATCGACGAGTTCACGCGGGAATGCCTGGCGATCGAGGTGGGCGGGATGTTCACGCCCCGGGACGTGATCCTGACCTTACAGTATCTGTTCGCAGTGCGTGGTGCACCGGAGCACGTTCGCAGCAACAACGGACCGGAATTCGTGGCAAAAGAGAATCAACGCTGGCTGAATCGGGCCTGTGTGGGTACGCTGTACATCCAGAAGGCGAGTCCCTGGGAGAACGGTTACGTGGAGAGCTTCAACGGCAGGCTGCGAGATGAGTTGTTGAACGGGGAGTTGTTCCTGAGCCTTGTCGAGGCGCGGTACGTACTGGACGCGTGGCGTCTGGAGTACAACCACCGTCGGCCGCACAGCGCCCTGGATTGGATGACGCCCGCGGCGTTCGCGGCCACCTTGGAAGGCAAGCCAGTCGAGGCGTTCTCGGCGGCGATGCCGGCGGGTCCTTCGGTCGGGGCTCCGCCCCTCCCTCCGGCCCAGCCGGCGAACCCTCATCACCCGATTCTCCCATGACATCTGGTACAAACACCGGGGAGGGGTCAGAGGGTACGCCCACAGACGAGGAACTGGCGGCATTCGTCGGCCGCAACGTCTGCGGCCAATTGCTCTTGCGCTATTGCCCCGGGTCCGCGCGAACCAATAGGGTCGGCTTTGGCGTCCGATCAGAAATCATCGTATTCTGTGACACCGTCGCTAGACAGGGCGTTCCAATTGAAGATGAACTCACCTGTCGTGTAGTCGTATTTCCACGGATTGATCGGGTTCGGCTCACCGGACAACGGTACGCCGTCCGCCACCATGACGACAGCAATCCTGCCTTTGCCGGGCCCCAGAGGTCCTTTGGGGAATTTTCGCAGGTACGGTCCGAACGGATAACCTGTCTGCTCAGTCGTGGAGATTACGCCATTTGCGTCGGAGAAGTACCACAGCTGCCACCGGAAACACTTCGCTGTACCGGCCGCGTTCGTGCCGTCAGTGACGGATCCGGGCAATGTGCCGCCGTGCTCGACGGCAAACATTTCGATGGCGTTGCGGACGACCTGCAGGTCCTGCTTCAGCGCAGCTTCGGCCGCGCCTTCGGAACCGCGGGACAGTCGTGGGATGGCGATCGCCGCGATAATACCAATAATGACCACCACGATCACCAATTCCAGCAGACTGAAAGCACCGCGCGCATTCGCCGAGATCTCCCTTCGCGCGACCATGTCGTCTCATCGGCATTCTATGCACAAGGACTTAAGTCCTGGAAAGGAGTATCTCGCGGGCCCTTTCGGCTGCCAAGAGTGGAAAAGTGACGCTGGGAATGCCCCAGGGAGACATTGAGGAGGTGAGGCAGGGCCGGGTAGACCGAAGGGCTCGTCAGAAGGTCAACTGGAAACGCACCGCAAAAATGTCGGCCGCGTCGGGCGTGTCAGCGCCGTCCACGCACGAGCGGATGTAGTTCCACATGATCCGCATGTGGGGTCCAGGTACCCGTTGAGCCCAACGGCTACATCGTGCAATGTGCGGCCCATGTCCGACAGGCCGCCGTCATTGAGGCCTAAGAACGAGTAGCGCATCGCAAGCGACCACGCCGGGCGGCGTGGTGGCGCGACATCCCGAGTTGCCTGTCGCTCTCCAGGCGGCACGGTTCCCACGGTCGCGGCCGGCAGGGCGTCATGCCTCAATCCCGCACGGGCAGGAGGGCCAGGGCGTAGGCGAGAACCGCGTGGGCACGACGGGTCAGTTCCTCAAGGTCGGCTTCCATGGCCTTGGCCCGCTCTTTCAGGATCACCGCCCGCCACACCGTTTCGTCCGTTCGCGTGTCGGTCAGCGTCAGCATGATTGAGGCTCGGGCGACCCTTGATGACAGCGCGGTGCCTTCCTGGGCTGGGCGGCCTTGGCCCGGGGCGCCGGGCTCAGGCGTCTGCCCGCCGTCGTTCGCCTCCCGCCGTGGTGTGTTCTGCACGTGAAGGGGCGTCCGAAACGTCGCCTCGATCCGGACTTCGAGGTCCGGCTCGCCCTGCCCGTCGGCCGTGAGCCCCTTGGCGAGGAGTTCGTCGCGTATGGCCTCCTCCAGGATTCCGGCGATGGCGCGTTCGTCTTCATCGGCATCCGCCGGCAAGTGCACGTCGGGCGGGACAACGACAAAGGACGCCCCGCGCCAGAGGCAGGCGTCCGTCGGCATGGTGGCGCCGATTGTCAGGAATCCCTCACGGTGAGCGCGGACGCGGCTCATCCCATGCGTCCCCTGGGTGGAGAGTTCGAACCGTCCTTCGGGGTCCACCGTGACGTCGGAGACCACGCACCCCGGCGAGACCTGTTCGACGACCCCTTCGAGGTCGGGCGGCAGCATGTGTGCGCTCATCGAACCGCCCTTGGCTTGGGGCTTGCTATAAAGGATAGCCAGGATCACAAGCACGACAAGAATACCAAGACCCACTACAACGCACGGCATAACGGTGTCCGCCGTATCAGCTATCGGAGATGGCATCGTTCTCTCCCTTCACAAGAGGGCTTACGCAGGCCGCGGAGCACGTCGGTCTCGAACTCGTGGTCGGGCTCGACGTCCGCCGCCGTGTAGGTGTACCCGGCAGCCGATGCCCCGGCCGGCCCTGGCTTCCACCGTCTTCGGCGCCGGTGGCCGCTATACCAGGGCGCTACTGGGGGCGATCCCGGCCGCCAAACCGGAGGTGCCCCGGCCTCAACTGCCTATTGACGACCCAAACAGAAACCAGATGAACTGGGCAATGAAGACCACCGGGAAGAGGCCACGAGCCCAATGGTCAATGCGTTGGGCTCGCTTGCCGAGGCCCCTCTTGCCAAGAACGGACGTCCACGTCACGAGCACCAGCGCCAGAAGCACCAGCAGCGTGCTGCCGACCGTGAAGTAGTCCATGCGTGTCATGTAAGGCAGGCGGGGAAGCAGGTTGGCCAGCACGAAGCGGTGGGCGATCAGCGTCAGGATGGAACTGGTGGCCACGCCGATCCGCACGCCGACGTGCTCGGTATCGATCCAGAAGGCCACCCACGACATGACAACCACCATGGCCAGCGGCAAGATGACCTGCCAAAGGTAGTAAGCCACGTAGCGTTGGGCCTCGAACCGAAAGACAAAACCGGCCGATCGGATCTGCTCGATGGGTTGATACGGCTCGGCCACCGCCTCGTGTTTCAGGATTTGCCAGTCGGGCAACGACAGGTCCGCGGCCATAGATCCGCCGATGACGCCGGTGGCATCGTGGACGTCGGGCACCAGGTTCAGTTCGTCGGCCTGGTACCCGGTGGCGACGAACCGGACGTTGAAGCGGTGTTTGTCCATGGGGAACTCCGAGAGCCTCAGGGGCTGGGACAGCCTGCCCGTGTAGCGCTGGTGGTACATCACCTCGCCGTCCGGACGGACCTGCACGACGTCGGGTAGCGCCTTCGCGATGATGCCCTGCTGGTTGGCGAGTATGATGCGGGGGTTCCAGACCTCCTCCAGGTGAACCTGGCGGATGGCCGAGCCGGGCTTCGCGAGACGGTCGTCCTGCCACCGCCGGCGCAGGTAGACGTTGGCCGTGAATGCCTGATTGGCGTCATCGATCTCGTCGATGTCCAGGACGAAGACAAGGAAGTGGACCTCGGTCGCACCCCACCACTCGTCGGGGCGTTTGGCGGTGAGTTCCTCCTTGGTGGCGGCGTCCTCGGCGGCCTTCTCCATGGCCTTCTCGGCCGCCTTCTCGGCGACCTTCTCGGCGGCCTTCTCGGCGGCTATCTCCGTGACCTTCTCGGCAACCTTTTCCGCGACCTTCTCCGCGGTCTTCTCGGTGACGCTCTCGGCGGCCTTCTCGGCGGCCTTCTCGACGGCCTTTTCGGCGGCACTCTCGGCGGCCTTCTCCACGTCCGTGTCGGCAGGCGCTTCGGCCCAGAGCCCGCCGGCCGGGGCGAGACAAGCACCCGCCACGAGCGTGATGCGGATGAGCGTTCTCGTGTATCGCATCGTGGCGTTCCTCCGTTAGGCTGTCCGGCTCCGAATCTGCCGTCCCTGCGACCGCCCTGCCGAAGGGCAAAGGCGAGCCGCT
>CAZEBQ010000097.1:0-11071 GCA_964510295.1 uncultured Anaerolineales bacterium
GCGGAGAAATCTCGGCCTGTCGACACGGATAACGGCGAGATTCCTCGACTCGCTTCGCTCGCTCGGAATGACACGCTAAACACGTACTCGGGCTGAGGTCCCCGTAAATGGGTCATGAACCGTGAAAAAAGGGTAGCCGCCGGCGGGGGCGGCTACGTATGATGCTTCGCGGCTTCAGGCCTTCGGGTCTGAAAACGAGGCGGGGCGGGTCGTGCGACCCGCCCCGCGGCTCTCGTCTCCTACTTGAACTCCACCTGTACGAGGTGAGCCGAGCAGGAGATGCAAGGGTCATAGGCTCGGACGAGCATCTCGAGCAGGTGGGTGATCTCGTCCTCACGTCTCCCCTCTTCCATCAGTTGCGGGATATAGACCCGGAAGTCGGCCTCGATGTTCGCCAGGTTCTGGTTCGTCGGGATGACGAGGTTGGCGCCGGTGACGATACCGTCCTCGTCGTACTCATACTCGTGGACGAGTGTACCGCGCGGCACTTCGGTGATGCCGACGCCCGTGCCGGCCCGTCCGGCGGGCCACTGGAGCAGGGGTTTTTCGTCCTCGACGCCGGCCTCGACAAGCGAATCGAGCAGCCGCAGAACGTCGTAGTAGCAGTGGACCGTCTCGACGATCTGGGCCGTGCTGTTATGGAACGGGTTGGTGCAGGGTGCGGCGAGGCCGAGTTTGTCGGCCGCTGCCTTGGCCCGGGCGTTCAGTTGCCCGTGGTTGTTGTTGAAGCGGGCCAGCGCGCCGACCATGAGGCTCTCTCGCTTGTTGTGAACGTGCTTGCCGCTGGAGTGTTGGACGACCTTCTCGTGGATGATGTCGCGGTAGGCGTGTAAGTCGGTCTCGTCGCCGTCGCTGGTGATGAGGCGGCCGTCGAAGAAGGCATACTCATCGGGGTGGGTGATCGACTCGTACTCGGTCTCGCGCTCAAACGCCGGCACCTCGAGCGTCGCGAACAGGTCCACCGTATCCTGCACGTCCTTCTCGAAGCCGGCGACGTGGTCGCGGAGTTCCTTCAGCGTCCGGACGCTCGGCAGTTGCATGTACCCGCCGGGCACCATGCCGATGGGGTGCGTGTGGCGTCCGACGAGGACGCGGCAGATGTGGTGGGAGAGTTTCTTGAGGCGCATCGCCCTGAGGACCACGTCGGGGTGGGTCTTGGCCATCGGGATGACGCTGGGCGCGCCGAAGAAGTCGGGGGCCACGAGGAAGTAGCAGTGCAGCCAGTGGCTTTCGAGTTGTTCTGCGTCCAGGACGATTCGCCGCAGACGGTCGGTCTGCTCGGACCGCGTGATGCCCATCGCATCTTCGGTCGCCTTGAGGCTGGCGGTGCCGTGTCCGCAGGCGCAGATGCCGCAGATGCGGGTCGTCAGGAACATGGCGTCCTGCCAGGAGCGTCCGCGCAGCATCGCCTCGAAGAATCGCGGCGACTCGGTGATCTCCATCCGGCACGCCACGAGTTCGCCGTCTTCGACCTTGGCGACGATGTTGCCGTGCCCTTCGACGCGGGTCACGTAATCGACGCGGATATCCAACGTTTTTGATGCTTCCGCCATACGAACATGACTCCGATCATGACGCGCCGGGCAAGCCCGGCGGCTAACGCCGGCGCCCATTGCTGTTGTCCGCTGTTCAATCCGAAACCCGAAATCCGAAATCCGAAGTCGGTCTACGCTTCCTTGGCGACCTCGTCATAGATCCCCTGGAACAGCCGAAACTCGCGCAGGATGTCGTCCAGGGTCAGTCCGAACTCGGCCATGACGTCCTTGGCGGCCTGGGTGTTGGGGTCATCGACGAGCCCGCGGCAGCCGATGCACTTGTGGCCGGCGCTCGGACACATCAGCGGGGCACAGCCCGCCCGCGTCACCACGCCCAGACACGGGATGCCCTTGTTCCAGAGGCAGACGTTGCCGGCCAGTTTGCAGTCCACGCACACCGGGTAGTTGGGCTGGCGATAGGGTTTGCCCATCAGAAGACACGTGACGACCTCAAGAAACTCCTCGCTGTTAATGGGGCACCCGTGGATCTCAGCGTCCACCTTCACCTCGGCCTTCAGCGGACGGGCCGCGATGTGCGGGAACCACGCCTTCTTGTCGCCGTACACGTACTCGGCCACGTCGTCGGGGTCCTGGAAGTTCTTGACGGCGTTGACGCCGGCGATGGTGGCGCAGGCCCCGAGGGCCACCAGGGTGCCGGTCTTGGCGCGGATTTCCCTCAGGCGCTCGATGTCGTGCGTCGTCACGATGGACCCCTCGACAAACGCCACGTCGTAATGGTCGGCGTCGCCGTCGGCGGCCTCGCGGAACCGCACGATGTCGGCCTTCTCGAGGATCGGGAGCAACTTCTCTTCGCACGCGAGGACCTGCAGTTGGCATCCTTCACAGCACGCCAGCGAAAAGAAGGCGAGTGTCGGCTTGTCGGCCATGCGATGATCCCTGCTTTCAAAGACGCGCCCGCGAAGGCGGGCGGCTAACGCGCCGGCGCGTCAGGGACAATCCGAAATCTGAAATCACTAGATGCCCTCACGCAGGCCCTTGACCTGCTCGTACGTGAAGACGGGCCCGTCGCGGCAGACGTACACGCCGCGAATCTGGCAGTGCCCGCACTTGCCGATGCCGCACTTCATGTGCCGCTCCAGCGAGCAGATGATCCGGTGCTCCGGAACGCCCGAGGCCAGAACCTCGAGGACCGTGAACTTGAACATGACCGGCGGGCCAACGATGACCGCGTACGTCCGGGACGCGTCGATCTCGATCTTGCGGAACAGTCGCGTGATGACACCGACCTCGCCCTGCCACTGCGCGTCGCCCCGGTCCACCGTCACGTGCGTCTCGACGTCGTTGCGCTCGGTCCACTGGACGAGTTCGTCGCGGAACAGCAGCAGGTCCGGCTGGCGTGCCCCGACGAGGATCGTCACCTTGCCGAAGTCGTCGCGCGTGTCCAGCACGTAACGGATGAGGCTTCGCGTCGGCGCCAGGCCCAGGCCGCCGGCCACGAACAGCACGTCCTGGCCCTTCATCGCCTCGTAGTCGAAGCCGTTGCCAAAGGGACCGCGGATACCCAGCCGGTCGCCCGCCTCGAAGGTTTTCAGGGCGTTCGTCACAAGGCCGATGTTGCGGACGGTCAACTCGATCCCCTCGCCCTGCGTCGGACTGGAACAGATGCTGATGGGCGACTCGCCGACGCCGAAGACCGTGACGCCGACGAACTGGCCCGGCTCGTAGACGAGCGGCCGGTCCTCCATCTCGAGACGGAAGAACCGCTCGGTCTCGGTCATCTGGTCGGCCGCCACCACCCGGGCCATCTTCGGGACATACGGGCTCTCGGCGGTCGCCCCTGCTTCGATATCGGTCTGGGTCACGGCTATCGGCTCCCTGCAATCTGCACGTACGTGTCCTTGATGCTGATACCGGCCACGCACGCCCGGTCGCACCGTCCACAGCCCACACACCCGGGCCGGCCGGTCTGCTCCAGGATATACTTGCCCTTGCGGAACATGCGGTGCCGCAGGCGGCTGGCCCGGTCTTCCCGAAAGTTCTCGCCGCCCGCCACCTCGGCGAACGGGTCCAACTGGCACGAGTCGTAGCGGCGAATCCGACACCCTCGCGTCAGGTCCGCCTCCACCTGGTCGTACACGTCGAAGCAGTAGCAGGTCGGGCAGACGATATTGCACGACCCGCACGAGAAGCACCGCCTCGCGATCGCCTCCCAGATGAGGCTGTCGTACGAGGCGTCGAGGACCTCGGGCAGATACTTCGTCTCGTACGGCAGTCTATAGTGGAAGTTGCTCCGCTTCTCCTCGGCGAAGGCCTGGTGGGCTTCCATGTCCTGCTTGGTGGCGGGGTGGACGTTGGCCGCCTCCACCAACGCCTGGCCCCGTTCGGTCGCCACCTCCACGAAATACTCGTCGCCCAGCGGGGTCAGCATGACGTCGAACCCCGACTCCGGATACAGCGACCCCATGTCGAGGCAGAACGACGACTCGTCGCACGGGGCGCCGCAATCGAGACCCACGATCGCCGTGTCCGACCGCCGCGCCAGGTAGTGCGGGTCCGCAACGTCCTTGGCGAAGGCCGCATCCAGCGTCGCGATGGCCGTCAGATCGCACGGGTGAACGCCGAACAGAACCGTCCTCTCGTGGTCGATGAGGGCCTCCGGCGCGGGGTCCTCGCCGAGGTGGTAACGGACCAGTCGTTGCCGCGGCGGCCACAGGAACTGCTTCGGCCCGAGCACCGTGACCGTGTAGTCCAGCCGCACGTCGGCCGCGTCCTCCACATACGCCCACCCGAACTTCAGGTCCGTCGCGTCGGAAACACTCGTTTCCTTCAGGACGGGGGCCGCCACGCGGCTCTCGGCCATCAGGGCCTCGACCCACACGGTCAGGTCGCCCGTCTCCAGCACGTATGGCAACATTGGCGTCTGCCCTCTGTCTGGGTGCCCGCACCGTCGCTGCGGCGACCGTGTCGAGAGCCGTGAGTGCCTACGGCTTCACCAACCCGGCAACGGCCTCGAGCAGGCGGTCCGGGTCGAGCGGCTTCTCGAGGAACACCTCCACCGGCATGTATTCGGTGTCGGTCTCGGGCGAGAACTCGAACCCCGACTTCTGCGAGATGGCCGTCAGCATCAGGATCGGAATGTCGGCGGTCGCCGGGTCGCCCTTCAGTTCCTGCGCCACGTGGAACCCCTCGGTGTCGGTGGCCATCATAACATCGAGAATGATGCAGTCGATGCCGCCCTGGCGGATCCGCTCCAGGCCCCCCTGGGCGTCCAGGGCGCTCGCGACGGTGTAATCGGCGCTCTCGAGAATGGCCCTGATGGCCTCAACGACGTCCGGGTCATCGTCGATGATGATGACGGTCTTCGGATTCGCCATGCCCTCGTCTCCGCTTCGCTGAATCGTGCGGCCGGCCGGGGCGAGAGGCCCCGGACGCGGTTCATCGCCCCCCGACGTTCCCGGCCCAGGTGCTCCGCCCTACCTGCGGTCGGAGAAGCGCCTCCATGCCGCCGGTCGGCTGACAGGCCTCGTTGCCTGCGGAACGCCGAGCCGCCAGCGTGAAAATTTTCACAGCCTCACCTAAAAAAAACCCCAAGTCCTGCGTACCTCAACATTTTACCTCCAAGGCGCCCCCTGTCAAGGGGCACGAGGTATTTTTTCGCCGTTGCCGTTCCTGTCCGTTCCGCATTCCGCCCGGTACATGGTCACCCTTCGGGATGACCACGCCACCCGCCCGGCGGTCACCCTGACCCGTAGGGTGGGTGCTCCGCACCCACGCGGCGCTCTGAAGCCCCGTGTGAAAGGCCGCGTGGGTGCAAAGCACCCACCCTACAACCACAACGCCACTTCGCCATTTCGCGCGGCGGGTCAGGAGACCCGCCGCGCGGGAAGTGGGATGACCGTGCCACCCGCCGCGCGGGAAGTGGGATGACCATGCGACCCGCCGCGCGGGAAGTGGGATGACCGTGCCACCCGCGCCGTTCAGTCGACTTCCGGCATCGGCTCGTCGCCGACCTCGGCCTGGAGGCGGTGGAGTTCGGCCTTCAGGCTCGTCACGACGTCGGCACAGGCCGCATCGCGGTACACGCTGTTGAGTTCGCAGGGGTCGCGGTCCAGGTCGAAGAGTTCCCACTCCGGCTCGCTGGGCTCGTCGATGGCCCCTTCCTGCCCGCAGGCCTCACCGTAGTAGTAGATGAGTTTGTAGCGCCGCGTCCGCACGCCGTAGTGGGCATAGACGTTATGGTGAGCCTTGTGCATCCAGTATCGGTAGTACATGGAGGTCCGCCACCCGCCGGGCGTCCGGCCCCGCAGGAGCGGCCGGATGCTCGTGCCCTGCATGTCGTCGGGGATCGGCACGCCCGCGCAAGCGAGCAGCGTCGACGGGAAATCGAGGTTCAGCACCATGTCGGCATTCACCGTGCCCGGCGCGATCTCACGCGGGTAGCGGATGATGAACGGCATCCGCAGCGATTCCTCGTACATGAACCGCTTGTCGTACCAGCCGTGATCGCCCAGGAAAAACCCCTGGTCCGACGTGTAGATGACGACCGTGTCGTCGGCCAGACCATCGTCGTCGAGGGTGTCGAGCAGGCGGCCGATGCCGTCGTCCATCGACGCCACCACCCGCAGGTAGTCCTTGATGTACCGCTGGTAGTTCCACTTCTTGACCTCCCGGGGCGAGAGGCCCTCGGGCGGCGCGGCCTTGACGTCGATCTCGTTCAGGTCGCGCCCGATGCGCATCCTGGCCGCCCCCGCCGCGGCGGCGCGGTTCGCGTAATCGTCGTTGAACGTCTCGGGCTCGGGAATCTCGACATCGTCGTACAGGTGAGCGTGTTTGGCATCGGGCTCCCAGTGCCGGTGGGGGGCCTTGTGATGACACAGGAGGCAGAACGGCCGGTCTTTGTCGCGCCGCCGGATCCAGTCGATCGACATGTCGGTGATCAGGTCGGTCACGTACCCCTTGAAGACGGTCCGCTCGCCCGACGGGGCCATCTCGATCATCTCGGGGTCGTGGTACAGCCCCTGCCCCGGCAGGACGTTCCAGTAATCGAAGCCCGTCGGACAGTGCTGCAGCCCGATGCCGAGGTGCCACTTGCCGATGACGGCCGTCTGGTAGCCGGCCGCCTGGAGCCGTTTCGGAAACGTCTGAAGGCGGTTGTCCATGGGGGTCGAGAGCGTCGTCACCCCGTTGACGTGGTTGTACGTGCCCGTCAGGATGACGGCGCGGCTGGGAGTGCAGATGGAGTTGGTGCAGAAACAGTTGTCCAGCCGCATCCCGCCCGCCGCGATGCGGTCCATGTTCGGCGTCTCGTTGATGCGGCTGCCGTAACAGCCCATCGCGTGGGCCGCATGGTCGTCGGACATGATGAACAGGATGTTGGGCCGGTTGGGCATCAGCCATTTGCCTCCGTTCGTCCCGTGCGAAACGCGCCGCGCAAGCGCGGCGGCTAACTCGGCCCGTCACCTGCCGGCCGCCGAGTTTAGTCGGCGTGTGGCCGAGTTAGCCTCCGAGTTTACTCGGCGTGCGGCCGGGTTAGCCGCCGAGTTTACTCGGCGCGTGGCCTTAGGCTCAAGGCTCGTGCCTCAGCAAATCCGCGGCAAATCCTCGCCGTAAGGCATCTCGAGAACGCGCTGGCCGCCGATGCGCGTGCGCAGCGTCACGCGCGGGCCCCTGGCGGGGGTGGGCAGGACGTCGCCGATGACGGCGGCATCGCGGCCGAGCGGGTGGCCGCGCATGGCGGCCAAGGCCGCATCGGCCTCGGCCGCGGCCGTGATGACGATGAACTTGCCTTCGTTGGCGACGTTCAGAACGTCCAGCCCGAGGGTCTCGCAGGCCGCCGCCACCGCCGGACGCACCGGCACCGCCGCCTCCTCGATCCGCATGCCCACCTCCGCCGCCTCGGCCAGTTCGTTCACCGCCGCCGCCAGGCCGCCTCGCGTCGGATCCTTCAGCGCCCGAAGATTCGGGCACGCCGCAAGCAACGCCTCGGCCAGCGGCCACAGGGGTGCGGCGTCGCTCGTGACGGCTGCCTCGAACCCGAGGCCCTCCCGCTTGCTCATCACCGCGACACCGTGGTCCGCCAGCGTGCCGGACACCAGGACCACGTCGCCCGGCCTGACGGCCTCGGCCCCCAGGCGGCGGCCGTTCTCGATGACGCCGACGCCGGCCGTGTTGATGAACAGCCGGTCCGCCCCGCCCCGCTCGACCACCTTCGTGTCGCCGCAGACCACGGGCACCGGGACCTCTCTCGCCGTGCGGGCGGCCGAATCCAGCACGCGGCCCAGCGTCGCCAGGTCCAGCCCTTCCTCGAGGATGAGCCCAAGCGACAGGGCCGCCGGTCTCGCCCCCAGGCACGCCAGGTCGTTGACGGTCCCCGCGACGGCCAGGCGTCCGATGTCGCCGCCGGGGAACTCGACCGGCCGCACGATGTAGGAGTCGGTCGTGAAGGCCAAATCGGCGCCGCCGATGCGAAGGCGCGCCGCGTCGGCCAGGCGTGCCAGTTCCCCGCCGCCGCCGGCCGGGGCAAAGCGCGACAGGATCTGGCTGCGGATGAGATCCATCATCCGCTCGCCCCCGCCGCCGTCGGCCAGCAGCACCAAGTCGTCGGTCATGTAGTTCTCCACCAGTCAACTGATATCCGGTAAGCCCTGTCAACTCCGAGCGCGGTGGGTGGGGACACCCACCGCGCAACGACGGTCTTGAGGGCGCCTACAGTTTCTCGTACCGCGCCGCCGCGCGGAACATGCCCTGGATCTCCTGGCGCCCGGCGAACGTCGGGGCGTGACGCCCGTTGAGCGGCTGGAGACGGATCCGACCGTCGGAATCGTAGAAGACCCGCTTGAAGGTGCTCTCGCCGTCCATAGGACCGCCCGTCACGGCGAACCGGACGAAACAGTCGTCGCCCGATTCAACCGGCGCCGACGGCATGAACACCACCACGTCGCCCTCGTGGTACTTCGGCTCCATGGAGTCGCCCACCACGCGGACCGCGAAGGCGTTCGGGTCCGACATCTCGGCCGGCACCGAAATGTAGTCGTCCGCGATGCCCACCGGGTACTCCAGGTCCGTGAAATCCTGCGGGTATCCCGCCGCCACCTTGTTGATGATGGGGATCGCGCGCAGCCGGCTCTCGGTATCCTCGGGGCGAGGCTCGCCCCACTCGGCCAGATGACGGAGCAGGCCGCTCCGGTGCAGGGCATCCAGGTCCACGGCCACGTCGGTCTCATCCTCTGGGGGCGTCTCGTCCGCCGGGCCCGCGGCATCGCCTGAGCCGGTCTCTTGCGGCGGCGCGCCCTCGGCGCCGGCCTTGGCCGCGAGCAGGACGCGGATCGTTTCCTCCGTGGCGTCGAGCATCCGGGCTAGGCGGGTCTTGGCATCCGGCGGTAGGTCCGACAGGTGGGCCCGGGGCAGCAGCATTCTCGCGTCGACGCCGAGCGCGTCGGCGATCTTGCGGATCTTGTCATCGCGCGGCGGGGGGGCGTAGCCGGTCTCGATTTGCGACAGGTACGACTTGGCCATGCCGGTCGCCTGCGACAGGTCCGCCAACGTCATGCCTCGCCGCTGCCGCCCGCGCCGGATCTCCTCGCCGAAGGCGCCGCCTTCGCGGCTGACGGTCAGCAGGCGGCGAATCATCTCGAGTTCCCTGAGGTTCGCCCTCAATCCCATGGTTCGCCTCCTCGGGGTCGACCGCCCCCGTTCCCGTGGCCCCGTCCTCACCACAAGTTTACCACAGGCCAAACACGAGTCAACCCGATTTCCGGTAAATTGAAGATGGCGGTGTTTGCCGCCCATCATATTTTCGGCGGATTTTGTGTTTGACAATCACCAAAAATCGCCGTATACTACCCTGGAAAGTTCGGCGGTCAACAAAGAATGTCCCCTAAAAGACGCGCCAAGGACGACGTTCTCAGCCTGCTCGGTTTGTCAAACAACAAACCGCCGCTGCCGAGCATCACGCGACGTGAGATCCGAAAGGCCTGGAGGATGCTGGCCCCCAAGGACCGGTCTCTGCTGGCGCTTCTGTACGGCCGTGGCGCCAGTGTGCGTGAACTCGCCGGCCTGCTCGGCCTCGCCCCCGTCACGGTCAGACGGATGGCCAAGCGGGCCGTCCGACGGGCCACCGACCCGCAGCACCTTGCGATCCTGGCCGCGTGGCGGCGCCTCAGACCCGAGGAACGCCAACTCGCCTGCCTCCACTGCTTTCTTGGCGTGTCCGTGGAACGTATCGCGGCCCTCGGCCTGGTACGTGTGGGCTCGGCAACCGGCCGCACCGCGGGCCCGGCGCACGTGAAGGCCCTCAGAACCATGCTGCGCCGAATCCGCAGGAAGGCCCGCCGGTGGGGACGACCGGAACGGTTTCAGGAAGACCTCGACTCCTCGTCCCCGCCCGCCGACCCGGATGCCTCGGCAGGATAGGTGAAACCGATGCGAAAGCACGGGACGTCGGCCAACCGGTCACCGTACAGCGCCGCCAGTTCGGCGATCAGCGCCTCGCGCGACGCGAATCCGTCGAGCCGGGCGTCCTCGTCCGTCAGGTCGTCGGGGCTGACGCGCTCGAAGGCCGTGATGCGGATGCGGCCGAGGCCGGGAATGAACTCCCTCTGCCCGGCGCGGAGCCGCCGCTTCGGCCACACGCGGATCGTCTGCCGCTTGGCACCCGACCGAACCAGGTCCAGGAACTTCTTCTTCAGCAGGATCATGGAAAGGAGCATACGCATGGCCGTCTATACGATCAACCAAAAGTTTCAGGCCGCACCTCCCCAGCGGCCGGGCCAACCGCCCAGTGACCGCATGGTCCAGGTCGCCGAGATGTTCGGCATCGGCCTCGACGCTTCCTACGAGGTCACGCTGTACGACGACCTCGCGCTCGACGTGCGCGGCGGCGACGTCGTCTTCGTGACCGGCCCGTCGGGCAGCGGCAAGACCGTGCTGCTGGAGCGCCTGGAGCGCGCCGTCCGCGACGGGCAGCCTGACGGCGGCCACGCCGTCAACCTGGCCGCCGTCCGCGTGCCGACCGACGCACCGGTCATCGACCTTATGGCCGGCCCGCTGGAGGAGGCCCTGCGTCTGTTGAGCGCGGCGGGTCTGGCCGACGCGTTTCTGCTGCTGCGGCGGGCCCGGGAACTCTCGGACGGGCAGCGATACCGGCTGCGGCTGGCCCTGGCGCTCGACGCCCTGCTGGCCCGTCGCGGCGGCAAGCCGACCCTCCAGGTGCTGGTGGCCGATGAGTTCTGCTCGCGCCTCGACCGGCTCTGTGCTCGGGCCGTGGCGTACCGGGTGCGGCGGCTGGCCGACAGGCACGGTCTGACGATCCTGGCGGCCAGCGCCCACGACGACCTGGTCGAGGACCTCGCGCCGGACGTCCTCGTCGTCAAGCACGCGGGAGACCGCGTCGAGGTGCACTACGCCGACCCGGCGCGGGGGGAGGTGACGCCATGACCCCGCCGCACACCAAACGCCGGTGCACCCTCCTGCCGGGGATCCGCGTCGAGCGGGGCACGGTCGCCGACTGGCAAGCCCTGGCGCCGCTGCACTATCGCAGCCATCACGCGGGGGCGGTGACGGACGTGTTTCGGGTG
>CAZEBQ010000097.1:11171-13052 GCA_964510295.1 uncultured Anaerolineales bacterium
CGGAACCGGGCGACGGGCGGCCGGTACGGGACCGCCGGCATGGGCCGGGTGGCGACGGCAAGGCTCATCAACAGCGAACTGCGGGTCATCAGCCGCGTCGTCGTCGCGCCGAACTGGCGTGGCCTGGGCCTGGCGAGCCGTCTCGTGGCCGAGGCGCTGCCTCAGATCGGCACGCCCTACGTCGAGGCGATGGCCGCCATGGGCCGCGTGCACCCGTTCTTCGAGCAGGCCGGCATGACGGCGTATCCGCAATCGCCGTCGCCTCAGGGCGAACGCCTGCGGGCGTGCCTGGAAGCCGTGGGTCTCGGCCGGTGCGACCGCCGAAGCGCCGAGGTTCTCGGCGGCGCCCTCGACGGCCTGGCCCCGGCCGCAGCGGGCCTCGCGTGGCGCGAGATCGGCCGATGGGCCCGGTCGTACCTCGGCGCCAAGAACCATCGAACCAATCAGCCCGACCGGCGTCGGATGCTGGACCTGGTGGCCCGGCATCTGGACTCGGCACCGGTGTACTACCTGTGGAGAAGGGAGGAGATGCCATGAACCTGACGCGCCGCCATCGCAAGGTCGCCGGCACGATCTGGGAGTGCGGCGGGCAACTCGACGACGTGGCCCGGCGCGAGAAGGTGCAGCCGGCCACGCTGCGCAAATGGCTCCGCGACCCCGACTTCCGGGCCCTCGTCGCCCAGGACGCCTTCGAACCGATCCTCCAGGCCACCAGCGCCATGCTGCGGTGGGCCCCGGTGGCGGTGTCGCGGCTCATCCGGGACCTCGACGGCGACTCGCCGTCCGACGCCCGCCAGGCCGCCCGCGAGATCCTCAAACTCGCCCTCGAGACCCAGCGCGAACTGGCCCGGCCCACCGACCACCGGCCGCACGACGCCGGGGCCGACCAACCGACCGCCCACGATCCCTTGGGGCGCCGGGTCGCCGCGCTCAGCGACAACCAACTCGCCCGCATCCTCGCCATTCTGAATGAGGCGACCCGCGCTGCCCCGGGCGGCGCGGCCGACAACCACACAGGGGCGAGGCATGCCTCGCCTCTGCCGGCACACGACGCACCGCTCGACACGAAGGGAGACTCCTCATGACGCTGCAATGGATACCGCTGGAGGCGCTCGAGGCGCATCCCGAAAACGCCAACCGCCTGCCCGCACGCCTGCTGGAAAAACTCAAAGCCCACCTCGAACGGACCGGCCTGTACGAACCGTTGGTCGTAAGGCCGATCGGCACCGACCGCGCCATGGAAACGTGCCCCGGAGATTCCGCTCCGGGCTCGAGGGCGTCGCGCGACGATCTGAAATCGGAGATCTCAGGTCTCAGATGCCGCTACCAGATTCTCAACGGCCACCATCGCGCCCGGGCGCTTCGCCAACTCGGCCACACGCGTGCCCGGTGCGACGTGTGGGAGGTTGACGACGACGAGGCGCGGCTGCTGCTGGCGACGCTGAACCGGCTGGAGGGCCGCGACGACCCCTCGGCCCGCGCCCGGTTGGTGGCTCGCCTGGCCGAGGGCCGCAGCGCCGAGGACCTGGCCCGTCTGCTCCCCGAGCCGCCGGACGCCGTCGAGCGTCTGCTTCGTCTGGCTCAGCCGCCGCCGGGCCCGCTCGCGCCGGAGGCGATCGCCCCCATCGCCAGACCGATGACGTTCTTCCTGGCCGAGGAGCAGTACGCCCTGGTGGGCGAGGCGCTCCGCGAAGTCGGCCATGACCAAACACCGCCGGGCCGCGGCCCGGCCGCACCGCGCCCGAAGCGGGCCGATACGCTCGAGCGGCTGGCCCTGTGGTACCTGGAGTCGCGCGGTCTTCGGTGATGCACTGTGCGGCCGGCCGGCGGCGGGCGCCGTCGTCGTTTAGCCGTCGGCGGCACGCCGACGGGGCCGGCCGC
>CAZEBQ010000098.1:0-3270 GCA_964510295.1 uncultured Anaerolineales bacterium
TCATTCGGGGCGTCTCACCCTCACCCCATCCCTCTCCCATCAAGGGAGAGGGAGTTATAGAACGGCCTCCTGGCCGCGGCGGTGGCGCCGCGCATCAGTTGCCCGTCGGCGCGAGTTGGTTGAGGCCTTGCCGCAGTTTCTCGATCATGCCGCGGGTGTATTCCAGGTCCCACCAAGTGCGCAGTGCGGCCGGGGTCATCGTGGGCGGCACGTCGGCGGGCACCTCGACCGGGAGGGTCAGGTTGTCGGCCGCATCGCTCTTGCCGCCGAGGGTGAGTTCGTACGTCCGCCGGCCGGTGGCGCGGTAGGCGATGGCCAGGCCGTCGGTGGTGGCTGTGGGTGTCGGCGGCCAACCGGCGGGTGGGCCGGCCTTGCGGAGTGCGTCGAGGCTGGCCGGCAGGCGCCCGCGGGCGGTGTGGAACCAGACGACGTGCAGTGTCAGTTCCTTCACGTTTGCATCGCGCATCGCCTCGAGGGTGTCGAGGGTCGGACCGGTGGCGCCGATCGGGTCGGGCGGCGTGGATTCGCATCCGCCCATCAAATACCACATCACGCCGTAGAGGCTCACCAGGACCACGAACGACGCCAGCGCGGTCCAGCGTTTGGATTGCCACGACCAGGTGCTTGCTGCCACGTGATGTCTCCGCGCCCGCCAAGGCGGGCGGCTAACGGGTTATGCTTCGTCGCCGCCGGCGGCGCTGTCGCGGCGAAGGCGCTTGAGTTCGTCGAGTCGTTCCTTGATCCTGGCCTCGCGGCCGCGGTCGGTCGGTTCGTAGTAAGTCTTATCGACGCCGAGGTACTCCTGCGGCGCGACGCCGCCCTCGTAATCGTGGGCGTACTTGTATCCCTGGCCGTGTCCGAAGCGTTTGGCGCCCTTGTAGTTCGCATCGCGCAGGTGCTTGGGGACGGGCACCGTCCGGTTTTCGCGGACGTCTTCCATCGCCCTGTCGATGGCGAGGCAGGCGGCGTTCGACTTGGGGGCGCACGCGATGTACGTCACGGCCTCGGCCAGGGGGATGCGGGCCTCGGGCATGCCGACGAACTGGACGGCCTCCATGGCGGCCACCGCGAGCATGAGGGCGGCCGGGTCGGCGTTGCCCACGTCCTCGGCGGCGCAGATGACGACCCGCCGCGCGACGAAACGCGGGTCCTCCCCGGCCTCCAGCATCCGGGCCATCCAGTAGATGGCCGCATCGGGGTCGCTGCCGCGCATCGACTTGATCAGCGCGCTGGCGGCGTCGTAGTGCTCGTCGCCGGTGCCGTCGTACACGATGGCTTTCTGCTGGATCGACTCTTCGGCCACCGCGAGGTCGACGACGAGGCGGCCCGATTCCTCGGGCGCGGCGTGGGGATCGGCGAGTTGGCTGAGGACCGCGATTTCCAGGGCCGACAGGGCACGCCGCGCGTCGCCGTCTGAGATGCGGGCCCAGTGGTCGAGGGCCTCGTCGGTCACGGTCACACGGTATCGCCCGAGGCCGCGCTCCTCATCGGCCACCGCACGGTGAACGAGCGTCTTGATGTCGGCCTCCGAGAGCGGCTCGAACCGAAAGATCTGGCTCCGCGACACCAGCGGCGCGTTCAGGGCGAAGAACGGGTTCTCGGTCGTCGCGCCGATGAGAAGGATGACGCCGTCCTCCACGTCCGGCAGGAGCACGTCTTGCTGGGCCCGGTTGAAACGGTGGACCTCGTCGAGGAAGAGGACCGTCCGCTGCCTGGTCGTCAGCAGGCGGTCGCGGGCCCGCTCCAGGCACTCGCGGACGTCTTTGACGCCGACCATGGCGGCGTTCATCTGCTCGAAAGCGGCGCTGAGGCGCCCGGCGATCACCTCCGCCAGGGTCGTTTTGCCGGTGCCGGGCGGTCCGTAGAAGATGGCCGACTGGAGCCGGTCGGCGTCGATCATCCGCCTCAGCAGCCGGCCGGGAGCGAAGAAATGTTCCTGGCCGACGAACTCCTCCGGCGTCCTCGGCCGCATCCGCACCGCCAACGGCGCCTGCTCCCGCACCTGCCGGCGTTCGCTGTCTTTGAAAAGGGTCATGCTGCGGGTATTATAGCATGAGGCCGGGTGCGTTGACAGGTGCCCTTGTGGCCTTGTTGTGAGCCTCGGTGCGAAGATTTTGCTGGGATTTCCGGAGGTAGTGGTATAGCATTAACGAGGTTGCGAGGTACGGCGACTACTGTTGGGGGGCTTGTCCTTGAAGAGGCCTGCAAGTACCGTCATAGACGAGGCCATCCGCGAGAACCGCTATGCTGAGATCGTCCTTTACGGATTGGCCACGATTGTTGTACTTGCAGGCAGTTTTACGCTTGTGTACGCAGTGGTAACGGGTCAGCCTATTCCAGCCGTCGCGGGTGCTGCTTCCGACTCCTTGTTCATCCCGGCTATGGTGTTTGCAGCCAGGGTACGAAAGGCGAACATGGCCATTCGGCTTCTTGAGGTTCCCCTGAGCAAGGCGGAAACTGCAGAGGAAGCCGCTAAGGCCATCATGGACTTCTTCCTGAGCGCAAATGCTCAGCAAGCTGGCCTCGGTCTGTTCAGCAAACACGGTGGATAGTGATGTTACTGAAGCCTAAACACACGTTTGAGTCTGTGGGCCGGGAGCTTGTGGAAGGGCTACGGAGTGGCAATCTGTCTTTGGCCGGGCCGACCGCCGAGGAAATCGCCTTACAAGACGCCCAGGACTTGATGGGCTTGAGGCAGGTTGCCGCCATGTTGGGCGCGTTGGTGATTCCCTCCTGGCTTCGAGGTGAGCAGTGGCCGACTATGTTGGGTAGTGAGCGTGGGCCGCCGCTGCTTACGGACGCTGACCTTGCGCGCCTCCCGCGGACGCCAGAAATAGAATTCCTCGACCTGACCGCAAGTGCTGTGACGGACGTTGGTTTTGCCCACTTGGCGCGTTTGACCGAACTCAAACGGCTGATCGCAACAGGCACGCGGATTACCGACGCAGGCCTTAAGCACTTGGCCGGTCTAGTTAGTCTAACAGTCCTGGACTTGAGCGGTACGCAGGTGACGGATGCAGGCGTTGAGCAGTTGGCAGGTCTTCGTGGGCTTCAATCGCTGGGTTTGGATCATGTGCAGGTGACGGACGCGAGCCTCAAGCACTTGGCCGGGCTTAGGGGCCTTCAATCCCTGGATTTGAGCAGTACGCAGGTGACGGATGTAGGCCTTGAGCACTTGGCTGGGCTTAGAGGCCTTCAATCGCTGGATTTGAGCGGTACGCAGGTGACGGATGTAGGCCTTGAGCACTTGGCTGGGCTTAGAGGCCTTCA
>CAZEBQ010000098.1:3370-12946 GCA_964510295.1 uncultured Anaerolineales bacterium
GTACGCAGGTGACGGATGTAGGCCTTGAGCACTTGGCTGGGCTTAGAGGCCTTCAATCGCTGGGTTTGAGCGGTACGCAGGTGACGGATGCAGGCGTTGAGCAGTTGGCAGGTCTTCGTGGGCTTCAATCGCTGCGTTTGAGGGGTACGCAGGTGACGGATATAGGTCTTGAGGACTTGGCCGGTCTTGTTGGGCTGATGGGCCTGGATTTGAGCGGTACGCAGGTGACGGACGCGGGCCTCAAGCACTTGGCTGGCCTTGACAGGCTTCGATTTCTCGGTTTGAGCTATACGGAGGTGAGGGACGCCGGCCTTGTGCAGTTGGCGGAACTGAGACAGCTTGAATTCCTGCTTCTGGGGGGGACATCCGTTACCCCACGTGGCGTCCGGCAGCTCATGGGCCGCTTGCCCCGTTGTTCCATCCTGGGAGCCAGGGTCGTTGGCTAGGGTCTCTATCTGGCCGCCGGAAGTGCACGCTGTCCCCATACGCGCCCGAACGGCCATCGCCGTACCGGGCTTAGCCTTCACGAGGTGCCACCGGCTAGTCGTTGCCGAGGTGGTTCTGTGTGCCCAAGAAGCGGACAGCGTGTGCTACGAACCGAACCCCTCCCCGTGCAGCCCGCGTTCAAGCGAGCGTTCCTGGACTTTGAGCGCGCTATACGGATGGGGAAGTTGCACGGGTACTTGCAGGGAACGCAGGGCTGAGGCAACGTTGCTTCACGCGGTGGGTCGGGAGACCCACCGCGCTATGCCTGGCTACAGTTGAACGGTGCTTGCACAAGGCACTGGCGGGCAAGCCGACAGTGGCACGTGCCGTTTCGTGTGACTACGCCTCGCCGCGCGGGCGGTACTTGCGCAAATCCGAGATGGCGCGGCGGTAGTACGGCGTGGCGATGGGGCCGTTGAGCAGGGGGTCGTTTACCCGGTGCATCCAGGCATAGAGCGCCTCGTTGAGGCGTTTGAGCACGTCGGCGTACTTCGCGTCGCCCGAGAGGTTGTGGAGTTCGTTCGGGTCGTCTTTCAGGTCGAAGAGTTCGGCGAAGGGGCGGGCGCCTTTGCGTTGGGGCCGGGCGGTGTGGCGCGCGACACCAATCGGCACGGCGTCGGTGGGGTACTGGACGACGCGGTCGTTCTCGAAGCATCGGATGAGTTTGAACCGCTCGTCGCGGACGCTGCGAGCGACGTTTTCGCGGCGGGCGTGGGGCTGGCGATGACCGAAGACGTACCGTCGCGGGCCCTTGTCGGTCTTGCCGAGCAAGAGCGGCGCGAAACTCATGCCCTGGACGTTCTCCGGAACCGGCACGCCGACCAGGCCGAGCAGCGTGGGAAGGAAATCGACGTGGCTCATCAGGTCGTGGTACACCTTGCCGCCCGCCATCGGCGTGCCCGGCCGGTGAAGGATGTAGGGGATGCGGAGGCCCGGCTCGCGCAGGCACCACTTCGCGCCCGGGTACGCGATGCCGTGCTCGGCCGTGAAGATGACCAGGGTCCGGTCGGCGATACCGGCGGCCTCCAGGCCCTCCAGGATCCGGCCGATGCAGGCGTCCAGGAAGTGGACGTCGGCCTGGAAACGGGCGAGGTCGTCGCGGATGGCGGGCGTGTTCTTCAGGTACGGCGGGATGAAGACGCCCCGGGTGGTGTCCGGCTCGCGGTGGCTGTACGAGCCGGCGCGGCGGTGGACCTCAAAGAAGCCGACCTTCAGGAAGACGGGCTTCGCGGAGGTCTTGGCCCGGGCCAGCACCTGACGGGCGGCGGCGACGGTCTCCTCGGCCACACACCGCTTCGAGAGGACCTCGTCGTAGCCGAGCGTGTGCGGGTCGGCCTGGGTCACGTGCTGGAGGCCGGCCAGGACGGTGTGGTAGCCGGCGCCTGTGAGGATGGCGGCCAGGTGGCGTTCGCCGGGGTTCAGCGACCACCACCAGGGGGCGTGGGTCAGGCCCATCAGGCCGTTCGACTGCGGGTACCGGCCGGTGAGCATGACCCCGCGGCTGGGCGAGCAGGTGGGCGCACCGCCGTAGTAGTTGTGGAACCGGATGCCCCGGCGGGCGAGCCGGTCGAGGTTCGGTGACCGGACCGTCTCCACGCCATAACAGCCCACGTGCTGGCCGATGTCGTGGCAGGTGATCATGAGGATGTGTGGGCGTTTGGCCATGGGGGCCTCCTCGCCTGCCGCACCCGCCTCGGCCAGGGCCACGGCGGCGCCGGCGCCGGCCGCTGCGACGAACCGGCGCCGCGAGATCGCAGCGCCGTGCGTCCCGTGCGCCCTTCCGTGGGGAGGCGCGGCGGTGCGGGGATGGTACTCGGTCATCGTGATTCCTCCGGCAGGGCCTCGATGGGCAGGACGACGATGTTGTCGAACCACGCCTCGACGCGGTGCGCCCGCACCCCGACGTTGCCGCTGAGGACGGGGGCCTTGCGGTCGGTGACGTCGATTCGCAGGCCGCGATCCTGATCCGACGACGGGTGCATGCGGTTGAACCAGACGCGGATGCGCGGTCCCTCGACCGCCACGCGGATCTGGTTCCACACGCCGGGGACGACGCGGCAGTCCAGCCGCGCCAAGTCGTATTCGGCCAGGGGCTGCCAGTTGTTCACCATCTTCCCCAGGTGCAGGTGCTCGGTGTCGAAGCCGACGTAGTAGCCGTGCATCCGGTCGGCGCCCGGGCCGGGATCGGTGACGCGGAAGACGAGCCCCGCGTTGCCGCCGTCTGACTTCAGCATGACGACGCCTTCGAGAACGTAGTCGGTCCACGCCGGGTCGCCGGCGATCATCTTGGCGCCGGGCGGGATGGGGAGGACGCCGCTTCCCGTCCTGCCCGGTGGGCCGTACGCCGTCCATCCGTCGCGGCGGGGAGGCGGCGGAACGTCCTGGAAGTCGTCGAAAAACATGGCGCGCCTCTTGCCGGTGACGTAGGAGCGGACGGCCTCGGCCTCGGCCAGCGAGACGGGTGTCCCATCGGGCCACAGCAGGCCGCACCAGGGGATCGTCGGCTCCGGCGTGTTGTCCTTGGTGCCCCAGTACCAGCGGCAGTTCGAGTTGCCGACCATAAGTTCCCAACATAGGTATACGCCGGGAACATACCTGCCGGCGTCGCGCCGGCCCTTCAGCCAATGGATGATCTCGACGGGCTCGCCGTTGCTCGGCCGCGGGGCGTACCAGCGGGAACCGGCCTCGGTGAACAGGGCGCCCTTCTCGGGGTTGCGGTCGGCCTGGCGGTCCCATGCGGCGAAGTCGGCCCGGTAGTTGTGGGCATCGACGATGTCGGTGGCCTCGTTGTCGTCCCAGCAACTGATGACGGGCTGGAGGGGCGCCGGTTCCTTTGCCCAGGCGTAGGCGGTTTTGCGGAGGCGCGTGCTGAAGGCGTTGCGGCGGTTCGGCTCGTTGTAGATCTCCCACCACAGGACGCGCCTGTCCCGGCGGTGCGCCGCGATGACGTCCTGGACGTAGGCCTTCAGGCGGGGCAGGTGCTCGTCGGTCCGATGGCGCTGTTGCGGGCACGCCGCCCACCGGCCGTTGTGGCGGCCTTTGACGGGCGGTTGCGATTCCAGTTGCACGCCCTTGCGGTTCCAGCAGTCGCAGAAGAAGACGAATCCGGGCCGGATGCCGCGGCGGTCGCAGAGGACCAGGAACTGCTCGATACGCCCGAGGAACGCCTCCTTCTCGGCCTCGTACGGGATGTTGTGCAGGTAGATCCGCAACGTGGTCAGGCCGAAATGCTTCTGCGCCGCTGCCAACTCCTTCTCGATCGTCTCGGCCCGGAAATCATGCCATAGTTGCACCGCGTTCACGGCATAGGCCGGCGTGTAATTCGACCCAACCCACCCGTGGGTCTGAATCGGCTCACCCGCCGGCGTGCGGCAGGCGAGCAGGACGACGGCCGCCAAGGCGGCCAAGACGCGGCGCGGTGCCATGTGCGGTGCCCTTTCGGTCTGTACCGGGCGATGGTACTCGCCGACGGTGCCGAGTTTCAATGTTGAAATCCGCCTGTGGTCCGGTCACAATAGACCATCATGGACTGGACATCGAATCCTGCCATCGCGGTTTACATCGCCGCCGGGCTGGCGGCGGCGGGGGCCATCGTCTGGCTCGTGATGCGAAAAACGCTGCGGACGCGGCTGCGGACGGAACGCGAAGTCCGCGCCGACCCCGACATCCACGACTGGCTGGTCATCTTCAACTGGACCCGCAAGGCGCTCTACATGCCGACGCTGGCGATCTCGCTCGCGGCCTCGACCATCATGTTCCTCAGGCAGATGGGCTGGTTCTTCGATGCCGTCACGCCGGAGATTATCGGCGGCGTCTGGTTCGCCGTCTTCTTCCTGAACTTCGTGGTCGAAGAGTTTGAGATCAACGTCAAGGTGGTTCTCATCGGGGCGCTGTGCCTGATGGCGCTGCTGCTGTGGCTTCACCTGTTGGGGTGGGTGCGGCCGTTCGTTCGGATGTTCGGTCACGTCACCATCCAGATGAGTTGGATGGGGTATTTGGCGCTGGCGATCATCGGCATGCTGACGGTCGCCATCTCGTGGATTCGCGGCCTGTTCTACTACGTCGTGTTCACGCCCAACTACATGAACATCCAGTGGGGTCTGACCGAAGCGGGCGACCACGTCGGGCGCGAGGATTACAACACCCATGTCGATACGACCGACCTGCTGGAACGGCTGATGGGGTTCGGAAAGATCGTCATCATCTTCAAGGACCAGAAACGTCCGCCGCTGACACTGCTCGTCTGGCGCATCGGCCGGCGGGCGGAACTGCTGGAGCGTGTGCGCGGCAAGTTCGCCATCGACATGAATGCCACCCAGCCACAGGAGGCGCCGCAGGAACCCCAGGAACCGGAGGAGTAGGGCGCCAGAGCACTTCGCGGTGGCGTGTGGCAGGACGTTGTGTGGCGGTCTTCCCTTTCCGCGCGGCGGCCTTCCCTTTCGGCGCGGCGGTCTTCCCTTTCCGCGCGGCGGCCTTCCCTTTCCGCGCGGCGGCCTTCCCAGGCCGCCGCGAACGCAGTTTATGCCTGTTCCTGGTGGCCTGGGAAGGCCACCAGGCGGACAAAAAGGCAAAGTAGCGTTGTAGGAGTCTCAAGCGCCCCGCCGGGGCGCCGAAGGCGGGGCGACCCCTTCCACCACGGGCTCGCGCCCGTGGCTACAGTCCAATCGTGCCTGACGGCACGGGCAAGATGGCGCAAACCGGCGGCCGGTCGCCGGAGTTTCGTTCTTGCAATCCGCCCCGCGCGCCCTCACAATAGTGGTGAAGGTCAAATCTGCCCGACATGTCTGACGGTTGGTTGACGCCGGTTCTTTGCGCACGCGCCGCAGGGAACATGGCACGAGCGCGCCGGGACCGCCGACAGATGGGAGACCGGTGCCATGCCGCTTACGGCGGAACGCAGGCACAAGCACGGCCGGGTCGTCGAACTGCTCGGTGCCCACGAACTCGACGCGGTCCTGTTCACGCGCCGGTGCAATTTCAGTTGGTACACGTGCGGGGCGCGGAACTACGTCGCCACGGCCGCCGACGCCGGCAACTCCACCCTCGTGGTTGACCGGGACGGGGCCGCCGTCCTGACGAACAACATCGAGGCCACCCGCCTCCGTGCGGAGGACCTCGCGGGGACCGACGTCGAGGTCTTCGGGCACTCCTACGCCGATCCGTCCGACCGTGCCAGGGTCATCGAGAAGACCGTCGGCCGGCGTCGGGTCGCGGCCGACGTGCCGGTTGACGGCGTCGACGCGGCGCCGCTGCCCGATGCGTTCAACCGCCTCCGCTGGACGCTGACCCAGGGCGAGATCGAGCGTTACCGGGCGCTGGCCACCGACGTGGTCGGGGCGGTCGAGACGGTCTGCCTCACCGCCGAGGCCGGCCAGACCGAGGACCATCTGGCCGCCATGACGGCCATGGAACTGCGGCGCCGGGGCTGTCTGCCGTGGGTCCTGCTGGTTGGTGCCGACGGGCGGCTGGGGCGGCACCGGCATCCGCTGCCCACCGGCAAGCACGTCCGGCGGCATCTCATGGTGGCCTCGTGTGCGGAGCGAGGCGGGCTGATTGCGGCGTGTTCGCGGCTGGCGTCGTTCGAGAAGGTCGACGGGGAACTGGCCGAGCGGCACCAGGCCGTCGTCACGGTCGATGCCGCCCTCATGGCCGCCACCCGGCCGGGCACGACACTCGGCGACATCTTCGCCGAGGCCGAGAAGGCTTACGCGACGGTCGGTTTCCCCGACCAATGGATGTTCCACCACCAGGGCGGGTCCATCGGATACCTGCCGCGCGAGGTGAAAGCGAGCCCGGGCTGCAAGGTCGTTGCCCTCGACCGCCAGGCGTTCGCGTGGAATCCGTCGATCGGCGGCACGAAGTCCGAGGACACGATCCTGTGCCTCGAAACGGGCCCGGAACCGCTGGCGGCGCCGACCGACTGGCCCATGGTCGCCGCCGGATGGAAGGGGTTTGCCATCGACCGGCCGGTCATCCTGCAGCGGTAACCCCATTTCGGATTGCGAATTCCGCGTTTTGTATTACCATAGCCGAACTGCACCCGCCGCGCGAGCGGCGGGTTACGTTTCCCATTCTCCAGGATGTCTGCGAGGGAAGGCGGCATGCTCACCGACAACATTCTCGACCTCATCGGCAACACGCCGCTCATCCGTCTGAAGGATGAACTCATCTTCGCGAAGGCCGAGTTCCTGAACCCCGGCGGCAGCATCAAGGACCGCGTGGCCCTGGCGATGATCGAAGGCGCCGAACGCGACGGCAAACTGAAACCCGACTCCATCCTCGTCGAGCCCACGTCCGGGAACACCGGCATCGGCGTGGCCCTCGTCGGCCGCCTTAAGGGCTACCGGGTCCGCATCGTTATGCCCGAGGGCATGAGCGAGGAGCGCAAGAAACTCGTCAAGGCGCTCGGGGCCGAACTCGTTTTGACGCCCAATGCTGAAAGTCTCGACGGCGCCGTCCATCGCGTTATGGAGATGGCCGCACAGGACCCGCGCATCTTCGTGCCCCAGCAGTTCGAGAACCCCGACAACCCGCGCGTCCATTACGAGGAGACGGCCCGCGAACTGTGGCACCAGATGTCGGGCCGCATCGCGTGCTTCGTCGCCGGCGTGGGAAGCGGCGGCACGCTCCAGGGCATCGGCAAGTTCCTCCGCGAACACAAGAAGGACGTCTGCATTGCCGCCGTCGAGCCCAAGAACGTCTCGGCCCTGCTCGGACACGAGCCGGGACTCCACCAGATTCAGGGCATCGGCGACGGGTTCATCCCCGCGATCCTCGATACCTCGCTCATCGACGAAATCATCGAAGTGACCGACGAGGACGCCATCGAGACCACGCGGGAACTTGGACGCGACCACGGACTGCTGGTCGGCATCTCCTCCGGCGCGAACGTCTGGGCGGCAAGGCAACTGGCACGACGCGTCGAGGGCAACATCGCCACCGTTCTGCCCGACCGGGCCGAACGCTACTTCTCAACCGCCCTGCTGTAGGGCGGGTGCGCTGCACCCACCGTGGTTGGCGTAATGGGTGAGACCGGCGAGACTGAACTAAACCACCGCGCCACATCCCGACTGCACCGATCGTAGCACCTTCCCGCGCGGCGGGTCTCCCGACCCGCCGCGCTCCCACGTTCTTTCGCGCGGTGGCTCAGGAGAGCCACCGGGCGGGAATCCGTTACAGTCAACCGTTGAGTGTTATAAACACGTGTGGAAACCTGCCGCGCCCGGCATGACGACCGGAAGGGTCTGCCGGCGGGCGGTCACGAGGCGAGGTAATCGCGCAGGGCCTGGGCGAGTGTCGAGAAGATCCATCGCCGCTTCTCGTCGTCGGTCTCGAGCAGCGTGACGCGGAACCCGTCCCGCCGGCAGCAGAAACCCGTCAGGGGCACCACGCAGATGCCGGTCGCGCCCATCAGGTAGTAGACGAACCGCTGGTCGTTCGGGCCGCCGTCCACGAGGCCCTCGACCATGTGGCGGACCGTGTCGTTGGCGATCGGCAGGGTCTGGGAATCGTTCAGGACGCCGTCCTCGAAGAGGAGGGTCATGTAGAACGCCCCGGACGGTCGGTTCGCGAGCACGCCGGGGATGCCTTGAAGCGCCTCGTGGATTTCCCTGGCCCGGGCCTCGAACATGGCGGCTCGGCGGGCGAGGTGTGGCCCGTACCGCTCGTCGCCCATCATGCGGGGAATCACGATCTGCGGGGCGGTGGTGGAACAGACCTCCAGCCGCTTGGCCGCCACGATCGAGTTGATGTACGTGTCGAACATGACGTCGCGGTGGCGGTTCAGGACCTCGATCCATCCGCACCGTGCGCCCGGCCACGGCACCTCCTTCGACACGCCGCGCATCACGATGCCGCACACGTCGCCGATGACCTCGGAGGTGTGCAGCACGGGGTTGCCGTTGTAGACGATGTGGGCGTAGATCTCGTCGCAGATGATGAACGCGCCGAACTCCCGCGCGATGGCGACCATCCCCTCGACCACCTCCCGCGGGTACACCGCCCCGGTCGGGTTGTCGGGGTTGATGAGCAGGATGCCTGTGATCGAGTCGTTGTATTTCACTTTCAGGCGCAAGTCGTCGAGGTCGGGCATCCACCCCTTGTAGGGGTCGAGTTCGTAGGTCAGGTGCTCGTAGCCGGAGTGAGCGGCCTCGGCCGAGGAATGCGTGCTGTAGGCGGGCGTCGGACCGATGATGCGGGCCTCGCGACGCAGGAACCCGTACACCTTGCTGACGGCGTCGCCGATGCCGTTGAAGAAGATGATGTCGTCGGGCGTAATCTGCGCCCCGCCGCGCTTGTTCACCTCGGCCGCCAGGAACTCACGCGTCCCCGGCACGCCCGCCGTGTTGCAGTACCCCCACGCGAGGTTCTCGTCGATGGCCTCGTGCATGATCTGGCGGATCCAGGGCGCGACCTTCTCCCCTTTCTGGATGGGGTCGCCGATGTTCTCGTACGTGATTTCCAGCCCCAGGTCGCGGAACTTGTGTGCCACCTCGACGATCTCGCGGATGGCATAGGTCAGCGACCCGGCGCCGGCGTGAACGATGTTCCTTCGCATCTTTGCGGCCCTTCCCCGTTCGACTGCCCGGACGTTCGGAATCGGGCAGACATGGCAGTCTACCGTAAGGTCGGCCGGATTGCACGTCCGGGATTTCCCGAAATCGCCGGGGGGCCCGGTGCCGGCGGCCGTGAGGCCGGTCCAATCTCTTGCGGTACGTGTTTAGCGTCCCACGCGCCACCCCGCTAAACACGTACCTCTTGCAAAACGCCCGCACGGGCCTTACCATCGCCGGCCAAGGTCTGCCCGGAAAGGGGTGCGAACCGTGACGAGCGCGCGAACCGCATGGCTTCTCGCTCTCTTGCTCATTCTGGCCGGCGCAGCGCGAGAGGGGCCGGCCCGAGTCGCTGCCGCTGCCGCCCGGCCGCCCGGCCCAACCACCTACGATGGCCGCAAACCCGACGCCCCCTGGCGAAAGGACGCCGCCCGGCGCATCGAGACCATACGCAAGGGCGACCTCACGGTCACGGTCGTTGATGCCGCAGGCAAGCCCGTCGCGGACGCCGAGGTGAAGGTTGCGATGAAGCGGCACG
>CAZEBQ010000099.1:0-6510 GCA_964510295.1 uncultured Anaerolineales bacterium
GCGGCGTTGACAGCGCGGGGCGGGGGGGCTATCATGCTCCTTCGCTTGTGCTCTCGTGAAACGAGGCGGCTGTGGCTGAAGCGATACATCGTGTGGTCTTTGAACCTGACGGAAGGACGCTCAGCGTCCCGGACGGGCAAACGCTGCTTGAGGCGGCGCGGGCGGCGGGTGTTCCGCTGGAAGCGCCGTGCGGCGGCAAGGGAACGTGCGGCGGGTGTCGCGTCATCATCCCCGACGATCCGCCCGAACCGTCCGCGGTTTGCCGCAACGTGTTGACGGGCGAGGAGATCGGCCGCAACCTGCGCCTGGCGTGCCAGGTTCGCGTCACGCGCGACCTGCGCGTGGTCGTCCCCGAAGAGACGCGTGTGGGCGACCAGCAGATCCTGACCGACGGTGCGATGTTCGAGGCGCCGCTGAAGCCGAACGTTCGCAAGACCGCGGTCCATCTGCCGGAGCCGTCGGTGGCCGACCAGCGTTCCGACGCCGACCGCCTGCTCGACGCCCTGGCGGAGAAGGGTCTGGCGGACCTGACGGTGGACGTGAAGGCGATTCGCGACCTGCCGAAGCGGTTGCGGGCGTTCGACTTTCACCCGGCCGTCGTCGTCATCGGCAACGAGGTGGTTCACCTGGACCGGCCCACGACGACCGACGCCTGTTACGGCATCGCCTTCGACGTCGGCACGACCACGCTGGTCGGGTACCTGGTGGACCTGGTGACGGGCGACGTGCCGGCGGTGGCGGGGCGGACGAATCCGCAGACGGCGTACGGCGACGACGTGGTCGCGCGGATCGAGTACGCCGGCCGCCAGCGGCAAGCCGCCCGGACGCTCCAGACCGCCGTCGTCGAGGCCATGAACGACGTGGTGCGGGAGGTGTGTCGCCGCGGGCACATCCGGCCGTCGGTCGTGTACGAGGCGACGATGGTCGGCAACACGACGATGAACCATCTGCTGCTGCGGTTGCCGACGGAGGCGATCGGTCGTGCCCCGTTCGTGGCGGCGTCGGCGTCGGCCCATTCGGTGTCGGCCCGGGAGTTGGGGCTGAAGATTCACCCGCGCGGCCGCCTGTACACGGGGCCGCTCGTGGCCGGGTTCGTCGGGGCCGATACCGTCGGGGCCATTCTGGCCACCGGCATGCACGAGGGCGACGGCCTGCGGCTGACGATCGACATCGGCACGAACGGCGAGATTGTGCTGGGGACGCGCCGGCGGCTGCTCGCGTGTTCGACGGCGGCCGGACCGGCCTTCGAGGGGGCACGCATCCGATACGGCATGCGGGCCGCCGACGGGGCCATCGACCGCGTCGACATCCAAGACGGCGACGTGGCCGTCCACACGATCGGCAACGCCGCCGCGCTCGGCCTGTGCGGGACGGGGCTGATCGAGGCCGTGGCGGCGCTGCTGGCGTCGGGGGTCATCGAGACGACGGGTCGGATGCGGTCGGCCGAGGATCTGGCGGGCGAGGCGAACCTGGCGCGGCGAATCGTGGGGGCCGACGGCGAGCGGGGGTTCCTGCTGGTGTCGGCAGCCGAGAGCGGCGCGGACCATCCCATTCTGCTGACGCAGAAAGACGTGCGCGAGGTGCAACTGGCGAAGGGGGCGATTGCGGCGGGCATCGAGACGCTGCTCGATGAGTTCGGGGCGGGTCTCGACGACGTGGACGAGATGCTGCTGGCGGGGGCGTTCGGCAACTATATCCGGCCCGACCGGGCACAGGCCATCGGCCTGATTCCGCCGGTGCCGATCGAGAAGGTCCGCTTCGTCGGCAACGCGGCCGGCGCGGGCGCCAGGCTGCTGCTTGTGAATCGGAACATGCGGCACGTGGCGGCGGACGTGGCCCGCGGCGTGGAGCATGTGGAATTGTCGCAGCGGCCGGATTTCCAGACCCGGTTTGCCGACGCGATGTTCTTTCCGCAGGCGGGCGGCCAGCACTAAGCGGTCCGAGATAAGTTGTGCGCGGTGGGTCGGAGCCGTGGCCACTGCGGCGGCGGTGTGGCCATGCCGCTGCTTTGAAGGCACATCCATGGGATACCTCGAACATCTCGTCCGCATCGCCTACACCGTCATCGGGCCGATTGCGGTGCTGGCGGGCGCGGGGTACCTGATTGGGCGGCGTGTGCCGGCGGCGGGCGAGGTGCTGGCGAAGATGCTCATCTACCTGTTCATTCCCCTCTACGTGTTCCAGAAGATCCTGGAGGCGTCGCTGGCGGGAGCGGCGTACGGCCGGATCGTGCTGTTCTCGGCGCTGGTGGCGGCGGTTCTGTACGCGGCGGCGCGCGGGGTGAGCCGGCTTCGCCGGCACGACGGACCGCTTCGGGGCGCCTTCGCGAACACGGCCATCCTGTACAACAGCGCGAATTTCGGCATACCGGTCATGGCGTTGGCGTTCCGTTTCGGGGCGGCGGAGGAATCGTATGCCGTGGGGGTCCAGATTGTGGTGGCGGCGTGCCAGGGGTTCGTGGCGTACACGTTCGGGGCGTTTCTGGCGGCGGCGGGTTCGGGCGGGGTTCGTCACGCGGCGGGGAAGGTGTGGCGGTTGCCGTTCGTCTACGCGCTGGCGGCGGCGCTGATTCTGAAGTGGACCGGCGTGGGCGCCGACCGTCTGCGGGGCGTCAGCATCCTCTGGGAACCGCTGACGTTTATCTCCGAGGCGTACGTTGCCATGGCCCTGATGACGCTGGGCGCCCAGTTGGCGAACGTGCGGCTGGTCCGGGCGCCGGCGGACCTGGTGCTGTCGATGGTGCTGCGTCTTGCGGCGGGGCCGCTCGTGGGGTTGGCGCTGGTGAAGGCGATGGGGCTGGAGGGGCTGCTCGCGCAGGTTCTGGTCATCGGTGCGGCTGGGCCGAGCGCGGTGTCGTCGGTCGTGGTGGCGATCGAGTTCAAGAACCGGCCGGGGTTTGCGGCCAGTGCGGTGTTGGTCTCGACGCTGGCGGCAGGGCTGACGGTGCCGATTGTGATCTTCCTCTCGCAAGCCTTTTTGTGACGGGCGGCAGAAAAGGGTACCTGTACGTGTTTGGCGTGGGTGGCACGGCAGCCCCGCCGGGGCGGCCGTGGACACCCGGTGTCCAACACGGCCGCCCTTCGGGCTGCCGTGCCACCCAGCCTGCGGTGTGGCTGTGCGGCAGCCTGGGAAGGCCGCCGCGCGGAGTCTGCGTAAGACGCTCAACTGATGCAGGCACCTTTTGGGGTGGCGGACGTGGGGTTGGTGGGCGGTTTCGGCTAATGGCGGAACGTGATTTGGCCGATAGATGGGTCGGTCGACCGCTGTATTGCACGCACCCTTCGGTGGTTTTCCATGTCACCCGGCGTGCAAGGAGTCGACCGCGATGTCGTTACTCGATGACTCCGTGGCAACATGCTGGCATGACCGCGCTCCCCTGAAGCGGCTCGGCAAGATCACCCACGAGCGGACGGGCGAGCGCGTCTACGTTCTCCTGTGCCCGGTGTGCGGGTTCACCGTGACGACGGACGAGTTGCGTCGTCTCAGAAGCCGCCGTCGGGCAGGGTCGCGGGATGCGGCGGCGAAGGTGGCGGCGCGTCGGGCGCCGCATTGGGCGTAACCGCCGGCACGTGTCGGCGGGCGCGTGCAGGGCGTATGGTCAGTCAATAAAGGCCGGGAGCCGTGAGGGGTAGGCTCCCGGCCTTACGTCTGTCGTTGGCTTCGAGAAGGTGGTGTATCAGCGGTTGGTGCGGAGTGAGGACCGGTGGCGCATGGCTTCGAGGAGTTCTTCGGGGGAGGTCTGGGGCCTGAGGTTCCCGCGCTGATGGTGGGGGCGTTCGTCGAGGAGGCCGAAGCCGAGGGTGATCTCGCCGGTGGCCCGTCCGGGTGCCAGGACGTGGAAGTCCGACGAGTAACTGGCCATGATGAGGGGTCCCGGCGCCTTGATGCCGCCGTCGGCGATGCGTGCGTTGATGTCGTCGATGATCTCTCTCCAGACGCGGACGTCGGCCTCGGCGTCGCGTGAGCAGCCGACCTCGACGCCGTCGAGGCCGGCTTCGGCCGTCAGGTACTCGATGGTGCTGGCGACCTGGCCGATGGACATCTTGCCCTTGGTCACGAGTTCCTTGGGGTGGCTGAGGACGGTGACGGATCCGACGCCGGAGCGTCGGATGGAGGCGAGTTGCCTGCGGACGTCGCTGGTGGCGTCGGCGATGTTGCTCCTGCCGCCGGGCGAGGCGGCCAGACGTTTCAGGGCGGGGGCGACGACCTTGGTGTTGAACCGGCGGGGATCGTGGATGCCGAGGCGTTTACGTTTGGCGGGGCTGAGGCGTTTCAGGCCGAGGACCGCCACGGTGCCGGGGTAGTACGGTTTCTGGCCGCCGAACCAGGCGTCGAGTTCGTCTTCGGTCACGCGGGCTTCGGACGCGATGCCCTGCCGCTTGAGCCAACGGTTGACGCTGGCGACGACCTTGAGCGTGGCCTCGTGGACGGCCTGCTGCTTGCGTTCGAGGTATTTGAGGAAGCGGCGTCCGCGCGGCGTGGTGAGGAAGTCGAAGAAGCGTCCGGCGTCAGGGAAGTAGACGAGAATTTCGAGGCCGGCTTGGCCGGTCGAGAGTTCGACGGCCGGCATGGCCGAGACGCCCAGGAGCATGGCCTCGCCGTACAGGGCCCGGCATCCCGAGACGTTGTCGTGGTCGGCCATGGCGATGGTCTTGAGCCCGATGACGCGTGCGAGCCAGGCGAGTTTGTGCGGCGGGTTCTCGCCGTCGGAGTGCGCCGAGTGCAGGTGCAGGTCCATCGTGACGGGTGAGTCAAGGATTTGGCGGGCCCGGGCTTCCGGGATGTCGAGGGCTTCGAGGGACGTGTGGAAGGCGTCCCAGGTGTCGGCGATGGCGGCCGCGTCGCGGATTTGAAACAGGGCTGACTCGCGCGCTCGGTACGCGATCAGGTCGGCCCCCGTGTTGGTTCCCGCAACCTGTGTCATGCAGCGTGTCGCCTTAACTCTGCGGTAGAAGACGAAATAAGCGAAGGTATTTCAAGGAAAATTGCTGTGTCGGTCCGTGTGCCGGGGTGCTTGTTCGCGTTGCGGAGGCTCGCGGCGGTGCCCGTTGGGGCTGTTGGTTCGCGGTGGCATGAGGCCCGCGGCGTCGTGCCGATCTACATGGGTTTGATCTTGGTCTGCTTGTGAGGCACCCTTCGGCGGTGGTCCTTGAAATGGACGGGCCGTTTCCCCATCTCCTGCCAGACGAGGTCGTCCCGGCCGGGCGCGAACAGTAAGCGGTGGGCTTCTCGGAAACGGTCGGCGGCGTTGCCGGGGCCGGCCAGTTTGATGCGTGCCAGGTAGTCGTGCATGCGGCAGAGGCGTTTGACGTGCCGCACCTTGTCCCAGAGGATCTGGACGTCGGTGTTCCAGTGGTGGAATTTCCGTTCGGGGAGGCTCTGGGGGTAGAGCGCGACGAGTCGGTCCCTGGCGGCTCTGGCCTCATCGAGCAGCACAGGGCTGATATCGTCGACCAGCCCGTCGGCGGCCTCGCGGAAGGCGTTTCCCTGCAATGGTTTTCCGATATTGGGATCCGTTGCCATGATGACGCGAAGCGCCTTGTAGGCCGCGTCGAGGTGCCGCAGCCGCGCTTCAGCCGACCGGGTTTTCGTCGCGAGCACGTTGTTGAGTTTGAAGTTCTTGACCGTGCCTTCGAGTGCCTTACGGATCTCGGCCTGGTAGGTTGAGTTCTCTTGCAGTTGCCCGGCTGATTTGACCGTCTCGTGGAGCGTGGTGGCGGCGAGTCTGTGGTACCGGGCGACGGCGGTGTCCTGGATGCGTGCGGCGGCGGCGTTGTGGGCTTGAACCGCACCGCTGAGACTGCCCGTCTGGATGTACGCCCAGGCGGTGGCGTTGGCGAGGTAGTCCCAGGTGAAGTCGCCGTAGCGGCTGCGTCCGAGTCCGAGCAGGGCGTCGCCTGCTTTGGCGGCTTCGCGGTACTTGCCCGATTGGGCCAGGCGGATGGCGTCGCGTGGTTCCTCGCACATATCGGAGAGACGTGTTGCGTCGGGCGTGCCTTGCTCGAGGGGTTTGAGTCCTAGCGTCACCCGGGCGTCCGCGACGACCACCTTCCGCAACTCGAGGTGGTCGCGGATGAGGGGCGCGGAGATTTCCCGGCATTCGATGTCCGGCAGGGTTGATACCCAACTGGGGAACAACGCCATCGGCATCTCGGGGGGCAGACAGTGAGATTCGATGCGGCCCTGCGCGATTCCGGGCAGACCCGCCAGCGCCGCCATCGCCGTGCAGAGATACAGAACCCGTTTCACCGCCGTTCTCCGCAAGCGGTCTTCCGTGTGGGCCTCACGGCCACCTTGCTCCTGGACGCCCCTGGCGGCGGAAGGCGAGCGAAAGCCGCGGGCGAGGTCTGCTTGTGCCATCAGGCGATTCCGTTTCGTTTGATCGGGATGAGCCCTGAATGCAAACGGGGGTCGTTTTTGGAGGAAGGCTGCGGTTCGGGCGGGTCCCTATTGCATGGGGCTCATCTTGCCGCCCATCTTCTTGAACTGGCCCTTCTGCATTTTGCCGTC
>CAZEBQ010000099.1:6610-12915 GCA_964510295.1 uncultured Anaerolineales bacterium
TGGGGCTCATCTTGCCGCCCATCTTCTTGAACTGGCCCTTCTGCATTTTGCCGTCGATCTTTTCGAACTGGCCCTTCTGCATTTTGCCGTCCATCTTTTCGAACTTGTCGCCGTCCATTTTGCCGTCCATCTTTTCGAAGTTGTCGCCGTCCATCTTTTTCCACCCGGCGGTTACGGTAGCGCCTCCGGGGGTGACGCCGATCGGGGCGATCGGGGTTTCCTGGTAGGGCACCTTGCGGCGGAGGTCTCGGTGGGCGATTCCATTGAGGAGGCAGGCGTGGCCGATCTCCTGCCAGACCATTCTCGCGTTGTCCGGCACGAACAGCAATTGATGGGCCTGCCGGAAGAGACGTTCCGACTCGCCGCGAGTGGCCAGTTTGAGGCGTGCCAGGTAGTCGTGCATGCGGCAGAGGCGTTTGACGTGCCGCACGCCGTTCCACAGCGTTCGGACTTCGGTGTTCCATTGGCGGAACTTGTGCTCGGGAAGCGGCTGGGGGTAGAGCGCGACCAGGCGGTCGCTGGCGCGTCGGGCCTCATCGAGCAGCACAGGGATGACATCGCCGGCGAGCCCGTCGGCCCCCTGGCGGAAGGTGGCCTTTGCGGAGGCGTTGCCGGTGTCGGGATCGGCCGCCACCAGCACCCGGAGTTCCGTGTAAGCCGCCTTGAGGCGTCGCAGCCGTGCCTCGGCGGAGCGGACCTTCCGGGCCAGTTGGGCGTTTTCCTCGAACGTCTTGACCCGGTCCACGAGGCCCTCGCGCATCTCGTCTTGGTATGCCGCGTGGTCCTTGAGTTGTTGGGCGGACTTTTTGGTGTCACGGAGCACGTCGGCGGCGACGCGGTGGTACTGGACGACGGCGGTGTCGGCGATGCGTGCGACGGCGGCCCGGTGGGCGCCCTCGGCCCCTTTGAGGCTGCCCGCCTGGATGTACGACCAGGCCGTCGCGTTCGCGAGGTAGTCCCAAGTGAAGTCGCCGTAGGTGTGGCCGGGCAGTTTCAGCAGGGCGTTGCCGGCCGTGGCTGCCTGCGTGTACTGGCCGGATTGCGCCAATTCGATGGCCGCACGCGACTCCTTGGGTATCTTCGAGAGGCTTCGCACGGCCTTGGCGGCGCCGCTGCGCGATGCGGCCCTCTCGTGCGCCAGAGGCGCCGAGATCTCCTGGCACCCCACCTCGGGGAGCAGCGACACCCACGTCGGGAACAGGACCATGGGCATCTCGGGCGGCAGGCAGCGTGACTCGACCTTGGCCGCTGCGGTTCCGGTCAGGGCGGCCAGGGCGGCCAGGGTGGCCAGCACCGTCGCGATGCGTACGGTTCGCTTCACTGATTGGTCTCCGTCAGGTCTTGACCCCTCTTGGCCCGGGTTGCGACAACCGGCCAGGGCTGCCGCGGCGCATAGCCGGCACGACTGCCAGGCGGCTTGTTACCTCATCGGCTGCATTTTGCCGCCCATCTTGTCAAACTTGCCGTCCATCTTGCCGTCCATCTTGTTGTCTATCTTGTTGTCAAACTTGCCGTCCATCTTGTGGAACCCGCCGGTGGAGCCGTCATCTACCGGCGCGGTCGCGACCTGTTTTTCGGGGCACGTGTGCCCGAGAAACCAGGTCCAGAGGGCGTCTCCGGCGTAGGCCTGGTCCCAGGCATCCTCGCCGACGTTGGGCAGTTCGGTGTACTTGACGGCGGCGGCCCCGGCCCCGTTCAGTGCCTTGACCATCTTGCGGGCCTTGTCCACCGCGACCGTCTTGTCGGTTTCGCCGTGCCAGATCCAGGCAGGCACGCGGGCGATGGTTTTGGCGCGGCGGACGTCGCCGATACCGCCGACCGGGGCGATGGCGGCAAACTCCGTCGGGTACTTCGTCGCCAGGGCGTACGTGGCGTTCCCGCCCATCGACACGCCTGTCAGGTAAAGCCGCTGCCGGTCGCAACTGTATTCGGCAAGGACGGTGGTCAGGGCGGTCACGGCGAACCGCTCCTGGGCGCCCTGCCAGCCGCGCGGTGACGGGCATTGCGGAATCACGACGATAAAGTCGAACCTGCCATTGCGTTTCTTGATGGCCTGCGGCAAGCCTTGGGCGAGCATCTTCTCGCCGTCGGTCCCGCACCCGTCCGGGCCGTGCAGGAAGAGAATCACCGGCCACTTGCGAGCGCGCGTGTAACTAAGGGGAACCCACACCTGATACTTGCGGGGTGTGCGGCCGCCGGTGGCGAGCGTTTTCGGGATGAAGCCGACCGTGCGGTTGGGGTTGCTCATCACCTCCTTGAAGGAAAGCCCCGCCGCGCCTACGGCGGTGCCCGCCCACCCCGCAGGCGTCGCCGCATCGGCGCTCTTCGCCCCATACAGGGGGCCGACAGAGGCGACCAGAAGGCATACCCTCAACACCCAAGGCCAGCGTGTGGTCATCATGACAGGTCCTCCGGCCCGGTTCTGGATAGACTCATACCCCCTCATTATACGAACCGACCTGACGCCGCCGCAAAACTCTTTCGACGCTTCCGGGAGAGAGAATTGTCGTGGTTCCCGCCGCCACAGGGCGTACAATTGCCCGTCGAGCAGCCTGAGACGCATCAGGCAGGAGAGTTACAAGGGAGCGGCATGGGCGACGCAGCAGCACGGCGGCGAGCGTGGCAGGCGGTCGAGATTGCCGTCGCGCTGTGTCTGGCGACCGCGACCCTGCCGGCGGCCGGAGCGAACCCGCCACCGGGTGCGACTCACCTGAACCGGCCGGAGCCCCTTCGGGATGGCGGCCACAGCCACAAGGTCCGCGTCACGTATTTCGTGCCGACCGACCGGGAGCCGACGGCCGACTGGCGGGCCAAGATGACCGTCGTGACGACCTTCGTCGCCGACCTGTACCGGCGGGACCTCGCCAGGCACGGCTGGAAGGGGCGGCGGTTGGACTTCGAGTTCGCATCCGGCGGCCTGCTCGTCCGCTTGCTACGGGGCAAGCACAAGGCGGCCCATTACAACGGCGACCCGGAGTTCAAACCCCTGCGGCAGTGGCGGACCATCTTGCCGGAGGTCGAGGCGGCCGTCGGGAAGGCGGCCAAGAACCTGCACGTCGTCTTCGCCGAGACCTACGACGACGGGCCGACGAAGTTCGAGTGGCGAGGCGGCGTGGCCCTGGGGGCGCGGTACACGGCGGACGGCGGGGCGGGGCTGTTCTCCGCATGGATTCTGCGCGATGAATTCTGCGCGACCACCGTTGACGGGCAACTGAAGTTTCTTGCCGACGAGACGCCCATCCAAGGCCGCGTGGCCCTCGGGTGCGGACGCATGAACTCGCCGCGCTTCGAGTTCATCGAGGACGGGTTCGGCGCCGTCGCCCACGAGATGGGCCACGCCTTCGGGCTTCCGCACGATCACCGCAAGGACCGCCAATACGTCATGGGGAACGGGTTCCGCAGCCTCCGCCGCAACTATCCGGGGCAGGGGCCCGAACAGGAGCAGGTCGGGTTCTCGCCGGAGCATGCCCGCATCCTGGCCCGGTCGCGGTTCTTCGCCCCCGACGCCGACCTTGCCGACGCCAAGGCGCCGCGGGTGGAACTGGAGCCCCCCGCCAAACTCAAGGCCGGCGCCCGCGAGGTGCCCGTGCGCGGCCGCGCGACCGATGACAAGGCCCTCGCGGCGGTCATCTACTGGTGGCGGCCGATGGACTCGACCGTCGGCGGGGCGGAACTGACCGGCACCACCGCCGACCTTGCGGCCACGCTGCCCGTCCGACCGCTCAAGAAAGGCAAGGCCGACCTCATCGTCACGGTCATCGACCACGGCGGCAACATGCGGACGGCGAAGGTGACCTGCGAGGTGGAGTGACGCTGCTGTCATCCTGAGCGAGGCCCGTCCGGGCCGAGTCGAAGGATCTCGCCGTAGTCGTGCCCAGCCGCCAAATACCGAATGCCAGATGTCAGGTGCCGAGGCAAGCCTCCGGGCCATGAGCGAATGATGCTTGACGCGCTGTCGGTTTGGTGTATGCTGGTTGCTCCGCGTACTGGTGGTTGGCCGGGGGGCAAGGCGCTGTGGGCATCTGCTGAGGTACAGAAACAGGTGGCCCCGTGGTTCGGACGGACGCGGGAATGCTGCCTAAGCAGCAAGAAGGTCAGCCAAGCGTATGAAGCCTCTGACGCGAAAAGAGCTGCAACAGATTGCACGGATGCGTCGCAGCGAAGTATCTGCTTTGCTGAAGGTGAAGCACTATCCTGGCGCGTACTACTTGATGGGATACGCTGTTGAGTGTGCCCTTAAGGCTTGCATAGCGAAGCAGACGAGGCGGCACGATTTTCCCAATAAGGACCTCGCGAACAAGGCATATACTCACAATTTGGAAACCCTGTTGAAGCTCTCAGGATTAGGAACGGATCTGAACAAGGCAATGGCTGCCGACAAGAGCCTTGAGGTGAACTGGGCGGTGGTTAAGGACTGGGACGAAACAGCGCGCTACGACGCCCATATCTCGGCCCAACAGGCTAGGGATTTGTATTCAGCGTGTACCGCCAGGACGCACGGTATTCTTGCCTGGATCAGGAAGCAATGGTAACACAAGCCCTAACACAGGAACTCATTGACGCCGGGGAGAAGCTCTTGGAGGCACTCGACGCTTCCGGGCTGAATGTCAGAGCCGCTTTCTGGTTCTTCTCTCCGGAGCCGGGTGTTTGGAAGCTGATGCTTTCGATTCCCCGGTTGGTCGGGCAGGGGCCCAAGAAGGCGTACAAGCGCATTCAGGCCTGCCTTGCGAAGATCCCTGACGCCGCGCCATCTTTGTCGCTGGACGATGTGGCTCTGGTGGAGGCGGGATCGCCAGTTTTGAAGCTGCTGCGAAGCGCGATACAGACTGGCTCTGGAATCAGCGGTATCCGTTTCACCAACAACGTCATCAACGGCGTCGTGATACACGACGCGCACATCTACCGCCTGCTGTGAGTTGGGCGTCATACGCTGGGTGCTTGCAGACCGACGGGGAGCGCTTCAGCAGACACCATCTAAATTCGAAGATCTAAGGTCTGATGATGCCGGACGCATCACCGTACCCTGAACTTGCTTCAGTTCGCCGCGAACTGCAGAATCCGCATGGCGTGGCCGCCGCTTGAGGTCTTCTGGGCGATGCGCAGGCGCAGCGTGTGCTCTGCGGGTTTCAGGTCGGTGGCGAGCATGACGGTCCGCGGATAGTGGAGGCCTTTGCTGTAGCGGTGGTAGAGGGCGACCTGCTTCGGCGGTCCGCCGTCGACCGTCGCTTCGACCACGCCGGCGTCGGGTCCGGCGAGGACGTAGGCGCCCACGGCGGTGCCGGTGAACCGGAGCGTGAGTTCGGCGCCGGGCCGGTTGGCGCAGAGCATCCGGTTTTTCGCGAATCGGCTGCGGCAACTTCCCTTCAGGTTGCTCCAGTCGGGCACACCAAGCGTCCACCCGTCGCCGGCGGCGGCGCGGGACGGGTCGATGAAGCGGCCGCTGCCGTAGTGGAGGGGGTCGAGCGGGGCGGCCGGCATCGGATGCGGCGTCGGCTTGGCTCCCGCCGCCAAGGGTCGGCTCCACGCGCGGCCGAGGAGGTGCTCGATCATGCGGGTGCAGATGGCGTTGCCGAGGGGCGCCGGGTGCGTGCCGCCGAACTGCTTCCACGTCAGCGTCCCGGCGGTGATCCGTTCGGCCACTTCCCTGGCGAGGTTGACCGTCGCCGCGCCGTAATGCTCGGCGACCGTCTCGTGGCTGCCGATGGTCAGGGGCGTCTTGCCGGCCTGGATCGTCTCGAGCATCCCCGGGTTGACGAAGTGCGTGACGACGATGTCGGCCCTGGGGTTGTGCCGCCGCGTGTGGCGGATGATGCCTTCCATCCCCCGGATGCACTCGCGGCGGGCGTGGCCGGCGTCCTGGTCATCGTTGACGGCGAACTCGATGAAGAACAGGTCCACCGGCCCTTTGCTGAGCACGTCGGCCGCCAGGCGAAACGCGCCGGTCGTCGAACACGTGGACGCGACCCCTGCGTCCGTGAAGGTGAACTCCGTCTCGGGGAAGCGCTTGGCGAGAAACGCGGCGACCATCGGGCGGTAGCCGTTCATCTCGGTGATCGAGCCGCCCATGAACGCCACGTGGCCCTTCTTGGTGTGCTCGAAGCGGATGCGGCAGTTGTCCAGCCGGCCGCGCAGGTGGATGTTTGCGTCGGTGGAGCGGGGGTCTTCTGCGGCCTGCGCGGGCGATATGCTTAGCGCCGCGAACGCCGAGAGAACCAGCGCGACACCGGCGCCGGCGAGTGCCGCAGCGCCGCTTCGTGCGCGGCGGGTCGGAGCCTGCCCTGAGCCTGTCGAACGGGTACCCGCCG
>CAZEBQ010000100.1:0-12864 GCA_964510295.1 uncultured Anaerolineales bacterium
CGCGGCACCGCGCGGTGGGTCTCCTGACCCACCGCGCCGCGAGCGCGGCCGTGTGTACGCGGCGGGTGCGGAGACCCGCCGCGCACGGCGCGGGGGCGCGCAGGCCATCGTATCAGCGAGGGCGGGGGTGTCAACGCGAATTCGCAGGCACATCGGGCGCAAGGTCGATAAGCGCCACGTCTTCCGGGCCGAGGGTAATCGGCGTCTCCTTGCCGGTCCAGGCGACCCGGCGGCCGCGCACCAGGTCGAAGCACTTCGACGGCACGTCGCGGCCGTCAAGGGTGAGTGTGGTGGTCCGCTCGCGGTCGGAGTTGTTGAAGACGGTCAGGTACCGGTCGCCCCACCGTTCGAGGTACATCTTCGGGTCGCTCGAACGGGCGAGCGTGACGGGCCGCCATCCGGCCTCGGCCACGCGCTTGACGAGGGGCACGTACTTCTTGAAGAGCGGGCGGTCGCGGTCGTAGAGTTCCGGCCGGCTGAAGTAATGGCCCTGCGAGGCGTTGTGGCTGAAGAAGCCGGGGAACATGCCGTAGGCCAGGCACCGTTTCATGTACCGCTCGACCAGGTCGGGCCCGAACTGCTCGAACCGCGTGTTCATGAGGAAGCAGTACGGTTTCGGGCCGCACATGACGCGGCGATAGAGGAGTTCTTCGTCGGACATCGGCGTCCACACCCCGCCGCGATGCCAGTTCGTCTCGGTACCGCACACGTCCAGCATCGGCACGAGCCACGGCAGCCGGGTCGGCGCCCCGTTGGCCATCATGAGTTTGCCCATCTTCCGGACGTCGTTTTCGATGGCGCGGACGTACTCGAAGACGATGAGGCCGCGAAAGATGGCCGGGGCGTGTGAGCCGCTCGCGAAGACGAGCGGCGTCCGGGCGGCGGCGAAATGGTCGCGGCGGAAGTTCAGCACGTCCGTCACGTAGCCTTCGGAGGAGTCGACGTACTCGCCGTCGAGGTCGCCCTTGCGGTTGGGGCCGTAGTAGCGGTCGCGCAGCCCATCGCTCCACTTGTTCTTGAAGTCCGTGACCTCGCCCGCGACGCCGGGCATGGAGTTGATGCTCCAGACGGCCCCGTCGCACCAGGGCGTGTCGCGCAGCCGCGCGGGGAAACGCCCGCTCTCGTCGTGGTAGCCGCTCGCAAGGAACGCCTGAGCGCGGCGGTCGTTCTTTTCGGCAAGGCGGTGGGCCTCGGCGGTGGCGGCTTCGATTGTGCGCGGCATGCCCTTGGGCATCTTCATCCACCACGTCATCGGCTCGGTGTAGCGGAAGGTGGTGAGACCGTGCGCATCGTCCCACGCCGTCTCGTTGGTGCCTTCCTTGAACTTGAAGCCGAAGTCCTGCCATCCCTTGACGGTGCTGGTCTTGTGGAATGGCATCCAGAGACCCATCTCGGGTGTGCGGCATTTGAAATGGTCCGGGAAGGTCTCGTACATCTCTGCGACGGCGCCGCGGAAGCCCCACGCGGCGTCGAAACCGAACGTGGCAAACCGTACAACGGCGGTCGGCTTCTCTTTCACGAGCGCGAGGTCGAACGCGATGTACAGCACCCCGGCGCCCGCGCTGTAGCCGACGCGGAAGAACGCCGGAAAGGCCAGGTCGAGGCAGATGGCGGCGCCCTGGTCGCCCCGTGCGACGGCGGCCAGCGGGTACCGCGACATCAGGCCGTTGGCGCCGACGCTCCCGGCGCGGTGGGCACTGAGGTACTCCTGCGTCGGCGTGACCGGCACGCCGCGCCGCGGGTCGATGAGCCAACGCGCGCCGCCGGCGGCGACCGGCACGGTATAGACAAGCGTGACGGCCCGGTCGCGGCCGGTGGTGTCGGCAAGTGTGGCGGCGATGGACGTATGACCTGGCCCCGCGGATTCGTTGAGTCTCAACGTCAGTCCGAGGGCCTTTCCGCCGTCGAACGCGACGAAATCCGACCCGGCCGCCACGTCGCGCGCGAGGAACCGTTCCGCAGGGTTGCCGCGCAGCCGCACCGGCACGCCGTCAAACATGGCGGCGCCTTTCGGCGTCTTGAGAACGGCGAGTTTGGGGTCCTTGAACGACGCCTTCCCCGCGTGCCGCCTCAGGAGCATGTGAAACGAGAGGCTGCGGACGGGTTTGGCGGGGAAGATGGTCACCTGGGCCCGCTGCCAGTCGTGCGTGCCCGTCTTGAAGGGGCTGACTTGCCCCCAGAGCGGCGTGCCGTCGGTGTAGACGAGGTCGAGGTAGAGCGAGTAGTCGGAACCGGCCGACCCGCCGACGCCCTCGGCCCTGCTCCAGCAGGTGGCGACGATGGGCTCCGGCGCGGTCTGGTTGAGGACGATGTGCTGGCTCGCGCCGCGCTGGACGTTGCCCTCGCCGCCGTTGTCGCAGACGAACAGAGCGCCTTCGCGCGTAAAACCTTTCTGCCACGGCCGCCAGGCGTCGGCCTTGAGGAGATTTTCGCCGTCGGGTTTCAGGAGTTCCATGACGACGTTCTCGGCGGCAAGGGGGGCGGCGGCAGCGACAAGAATCACTGCGGCGAGGACGCGTGTTCGGCCGGACATGGGCGTTCCCCTTCCTGGGTGCGCGCCGGGCAAGCCCGGCGGCTAACCCCGTTCAGTGCGCTTCCGGGCCTTGTGCCGGTTTATCTTACCGGCAGCGTGTGGGCCGGGGCGCGGTATTTCCATGACACGTGCGGCCGCAGAGCGTACAATAGCGCGGGGCTATAGGACCACGGCCGGGAGAGGCGCCTGCATGATACGCTTCGTTACGATCCTGACGGCGCTGGCGGTGGCGTCGGTGGCGCCTGCGGCCGAGGTGCGGCCGGCCGGGCGCGAAGAGGCCATCGCCAACCTCGATTTCCGCGAGGTCATCCGCTCGGCCAAGGACCGCGTCTTCCCGGCGGTGGTTTACATCAAGGTCCTCCAGGAGAGCCACGAGTCGGGCAAGAAGGTCAGCCGCGAGGTCGCCGGCAGCGGCGTCATCATCTCGCCCGAGGGCGAGGTCCTGACGAACTGGCACGTCGTGCACAAGGCGGTCCAGGTCCGATGCCTGCTGTACGACGGCCGGGCCTTCAGCGCCAAGGTCGTCGGGACGGACAAGGACACGGACCTGGCGCTGGTAAAACTGGACCTGCCCGCCGATGCCGAGACCATCCCGCACGCCGACCTGGGCGCCTCGAGCGTTCTGGCGGAGGGCGACTTCGTCATGGCGATGGGCGCCCCGTGGGGTCTGTCGCGGAGCGTTTCGATCGGCATCGTCTCGTGCACGCGGCGGTTCCTGCCGACCCACAGCCAGTACAGCCTGTGGATCCAGACGGATGCGGCCATCAGCCCGGGCAACTCGGGCGGGCCGCTCGTCAACACCGACGGGCAGGTGGTGGGCATCAACACGCGTGGCGTCATGTTCGGCGGCGACATGGGCTTTGCCGTGCCGTCGGAGACGATCCGGCACCTCGTAGACCAGATCCGCAAGTCGGGCCGGGTGAACTGGTCGTGGACGGGGCTCCAACTTCAGGCGCTGCGCGATTTCCGCCGCAACATCTACTTCGAGGGCTCTGACGGCGTCATCGTGGCCGAGACCGACCCCGAGAGCCCGGCTCGCCAGGCGGGCCTGCTGGCGCGCGACCGCATCCTGAAGATCGGCGGCCGGGCCGTGGCCGCCGTCACCGAGGAAGACCTGCCGGCCGTCCGGCGGCTCATCGGCCTGCTGCCGAAGAACCAGCCCGTCCGCATCGACTTCCTGCGCGGCGCCAAGGCGATGCACGCACGTCTCCTGCCGCGCGAAAAGGGTAAGGTCGAGGGCGACCAACTCGATTGCCCGCGATGGGACTTCACGGTCCGAGAGATCAACCAGTTCGACAACCCCGAACTCTACTTCCACCGCAAGAGGGGGGTCTTCGTCTACGGCGTCAAGCAACCGGGCAACGCCGAGGGCGCGGGGCTGAGACGCCTCGACATCCTCCTGAAGATCGACGGCAAGGATGTCGCGGCCCTCGGCGACGTGAAACGGCTGCACCAGGCGGCACTGGCCGCCATCGACACGCAGCATCGGGTCATCGTGACGGTTCTCAGGAACGGCCTGGTGCGGCAGGCGCTGCTGGATTATCTGAGGGATTTTGAGAAAGAGTGACGACCGTCGCGCATCACCGGTCATTCGCCTCTTGTGAAGGATGGGCCATGCGGGTTCGGCTTCTCGTACCGCTTGCCGTCGTGTTCCTGTTTGCCGGGTGCGGCCCGACGAGGACGGCCCTCGAGAAGCAGGCGGCGGTGGCCGAGGCGATTCAGCCCTCGCTCGTCCAGGTCGAGTACACCCTCCGCTACGACCGCGGTGACGAGCCGAACACCGGCACGAGCGAACTTGAGGACGAGCGGCCGTGGACCGAGGGCGGGTACCTCGTCGGACCCGACGAGGTTCTGGCGTCTGACCCGCAGATGCACCCGCGGTTCGTCGAACGTCTGGCGGTACGCCACGGCGACCACGTGGTGCCGGCGCGGATCGTCGCGTGGGGCAAGCAGCACAACGCCGTCCGGATTCGCCTGGACCGGCCGCTCGAGGGCACCGCGCCGCTCGTGTTCGACGCGACCCGCAAGCCGCCGTACCTGGGTGTGACGTACCAGGATGTCGGGGCGGCGTGGCGGACGTCGGTCAAGCCTTTCACGCCGGGCCTGACGATGACAGACGCCGGCAGGCGGTACCGGCCGACGTTGCGTAACCTGCTGATCGTGGATTCAGAGGGCGGGCCGGTTGGGCTGAGCGCGAACGGTGAGATTTCGGCCGACGATTCCTGGAAAGGCTCGCCGCTCCAGTGGCCGTTCTACACGGCCGAGGAGCGGGTCCGCATGCTCGCCGACACCAGGAAACGGTGCGGGCGCGCCTTGCCGCGCGTCACGCTTCATCTGCGCAGCCCCAAACGCGTGGCGGGCGACCGATACAGCAGAGCCGACGAGATCGACACCGCCACCGAGATCCACGTCCCCGGCGTCCTCCTCGGGGGCGGACGCGTCCTGGTGTACGCACAACTCAAGCCCAAGGTGACGGCCCGGCTGGAGCATATCACCGTCAGGACGGTCGACGGCAAGACGGTCCCTGCGACGTTCGTCGCCTCGCTGGCCACCTACGGGTGCCTGGTGGCGAAACTCGAAAGCGACACCGGCGGCGCGGTGACGCTGTCGGACGTGCCGATCCGCGACCTGCGGCACCGGCTGCTGCCGATGGTCGATATGCGCCAGCACGGCGAAAACCGGACGGCCTACTACAATCACGGGCGCATCGACCGCGTGCAACTCGGATGGCGGGGCGAGGTGTACCTGGAGTCGATGGAACCCGACCAGTACCCCTTCGCCTTCGACGTGGACGGGTCGCTGGTGGCGATGCCGCTGCCGAGGCGAGAGAAGGTGGCGGTGGAACGCCGATGGCCGGCGGTCCGGCCGAGGCTCGTGCCGGCGGCGCGGGTCGCGGCGATCCTGGCGGACCTCCCCCAACACACCGACGCGAGCAACACGCCGCTCTCGGAGGCCACCGAGCAGCGACTGGCGTGGATGGGCGTGATCCTGCAACCGCTCACGCGCGACCTCGCCCGGGCCAGCGGCGTCGCCCAGTTGACGAACGACGGAGAGAGCGGGGCAATCGTCTCGTACGTGTATCCGGCATCTCCCGCCGCCAACGCCGGCGTGGCGGCCGGGACCATGCTGCTCAGGCTCCGGGCCGAGGGCCAGGTCGAGCCGCTCGAGGTCCAACTGGAGGACTATTACGACCGCGGACCGTTTCCGTGGGACCGCATGGACGAGGTCTCCGAGGCGTACTACGAGCGCATACCCCCGCCGTGGCAATCGGCTGAGAACAGTTTCACCCGGGCACTGACCGACCTGGGCTTCGGCCGCAAGTACGAGGCGGACTTCTTCATCGACCGCCGCGTCGTCACCAGGACGTTCGAGGTGACGCCCATGCCGACGCACTACGGGTCGGCCGCGCGGCACAAGGAGGCGGCGCTCGGGTTGACCGTGCGGAACCTGACCTACGAGGTCCGCCGCTACTTCCAGAAGGCCGAGGCCGAGCCGGGCATTATCGTCTCGAAGGTTGAGCCCGGCAGCAAGGCCTCGGTCGCGGGCATCAAACCGTACGAGATCGTCACGCACGTCAACGGGCGACCCATCAGCGACGTCCGGGCCTTCGCCAAAGCGGTCACCGACGCCGGCGACGAACTGCGCCTGAGCGTCAAGCGGATGATGCGCGGCCGCGTCGTCAAGATGAGCGCGGCAAAGCAGTGACTCTTAGCCGCGACCGTAAGGGAGCGACCACCTCCCGATAGCGGACGTGCCCGCGAGTGAAACTCGCGGCTCGGGGTCGCTGGTCGGCGCTAGGTGCCCTTGGGCTGGTAGATGCAGAACGGCTCTTCGGCCATATAATCGCCGGTCATGGCGAAGGCTCGTGCGCGGCAGCCGCCGCAGACGCGACGGTACTCGCAGATGCCGCACTTGCCGCCGTACGAGTCCACGTCGCGCACCCGGCGAAAGACCTCCGAGGTTTCCCAGATTCTCCTGAAGTCGAATTGCTCGTGCTTCAAGTCGCCGCACTCGACCTCCAGGAACCCGCATATCTGAATCTTGCCGACGTGCGAGATGAAGGCGAAGGACTTGCCGCCGAGGCATCCTTTGCTGCCGCCGGCCTCGGGATTCCGCTGCCGGAGGATCCGCGTGTAGTGCGGGGCGCAGGTGACGCGGATGGCGATGTCGGACTTGACGTGCTGGTCGGCGAGCCACTGGAGGGTCTGCTCGTACTCTTCGGGCGAGATCTCCTGCCCGGCCAGGTCTTTGCCGCGGCCGGTCGGCACGAGCAGAAACGGGTTGAAGACGCCGGCGCCGAGTCGGACGGCCAGGTCGCAAATGGCTTCGACCTCGCGGCGGTTGTGGCGGGTGATCGTGGTGTTGATCTGGAAGTCGAGGCCGCCTCGCCGTGCCGCTTCGGTTGCCTTGACGGCCGAGGCGAACGCGCCGGGCACGCCGCGAAACGCATCGTGGGTCTCGGCGGTGGCCCCGTCGATACTGATGCTGATGCAGTGGATGCCCGACGCCTTCATCCGTTCGACGGCCTCGTCATCGACCAACGCGCCGCACGGCGCCATGACGACGGGCAGGCCGAGGCGGTCGGCATACGCCGCAAGGTCGTAGATATCCGGCCGCAACATCGGCTCGCCGCCCGTGAGGATGATGGTGGGCCTGGAGAAGGAGGCGATGTTCTCGAGCAGGCGCACCCCTTCGCCGGTCGTCAGTTCGCCCTCGTACGGGCGGTTCCGTGCGGCGGCGCGGCAGTGCTTGCACGCCAGCGGGCACGAGCGGGTGACCTCCCACGCGATCAGGCGGGGGAGGAAGGTGTGCGTGTCGGTGTTGTGTTGATCTCGGTTCATGCGGCCGATCCTGTAAACGCGGGTGCCATGGCCACGCGCCACCAAGAGGGTGGCACGGCAGCGGCGAAGACGCGGCCGTGGGCCGCATCGCGCCAAGCAGCACACGGTCACGCTGCGCGTGGCCGTGCCACCCGGCCGTTCGGGCTTCGTCACTGGTCATTCGTGATGGCGATCTCTTCGTCGGTCAGGTAGCAGGCCGGGTCGGGTGCCCAGAGGTCTCCGGTGGCGGTCTCGGCCCGGACGCGGAAGTTCCCGCCGCACACGTCGAGGTAGCGGCAGGTGGCGCAGCGTCCCTTGACGTGCGGCCGCTTGTCTTTGAGGCGGGCCATGAGGGGGTTCGAGAGGTCGGTCCAGATCTCGGAGAACGGCCGCTCGCGGACGTTGCCGAACGTGACGTGCCGCCAGAACTGGTCGGCGTGGACCGAGCCGTCCCAACTGATGCACCCGATGCCGTGTCCGGACGAGTTGCCGCCGTTCATCCGGAGCAGTTGCATGACCTGGTCGGCCCGCGGGCTGCCTTCGCGGACCATCCGCTGGTAGAGGTACGGCCCGTCGGCGTGGTTATCGACCGTGAGGACCTCGGTCGCGTGGCCGGCGGCGTGGAGTGCGGCGGTCCGGTCGATGATCCGGTCGACGACGCGGCGGGTAGCCTCGTGGTCCAGGTCCTCGTCCATCAGCGCCGTGCCGCGCCCGGCGTACACGAGGTGGTAGAAGCAGACGCGGGGAATCCCTTCGTCGCGGACCAGGTCGAAGATGGCGTCGATTTCGTCGGCGTTTCGCCGCGTGATGGTGAACCGCAGGCCCACCTTGATGCCCGCCGCCATGCAGTGGCGGATGCCGGCGACGGCCCGGTCGAAGGCGCCGGGTACGCCGCGAAACGCATCGTTCACCTCCCGGAGACCGTCGAGGGAGACGCCGACGTAACTCAAGGCCACCGTCTTGAGGCGTGCGGCCAGGCCCGCGTCGATGAGGGTGCCGTTGGTCGAGATGACGGCCCGCATCCCCAGGCCCACGGCTTTGTCGATCAGTTCCATGAGGTCCGGCCGCATGAGCGGTTCGCCGCCTGAGAACAGGACCACCGGCACGCCGAAGGCGGCAAGGTCGTCGAGGACGGCGGCGGCCTCGTCGGTCGAGAGTTCGCCGTCGTACGTTCGGTTCTCGGACCGGCTGTAGCAGTGGACGCATTTCAGGTTGCAGGTGCGGGTCGAGTTCCAGACGACGACGGGTTTCTTGTCGGCGGAGAACTGGAGGAGGTGGCTCGGCAGCCGCCCCGACTCGGCGCCGTAGCGGAGCACGTCGCTCGGCTCAACCGTGCCGCAATAGAGTTTGGAGATTCCGATCATGGTTGCTCGGTGGTTTTTTCCTCTGCAGTGCGGCTTCTCAAATCTGAGATCTCGTACTTCAGATCTGAGATTTGACATTTCAGATCTGAGATCTCAGATTTCAGATCGCACGCCCAAGCATTATTGGCGCGCCGCTGCGCATTGCATAGAGCGCGCCGGGCTCGTATAGGGCGCGCCGGGCAAGCGCGGCGGTTACCGTGGCTGCTCGTCGTCGATGGCGTCGAGGTCGAACAGTTGTCGCACCAGGTCTACGGCCGCAAGGCGTTTGCTGGGCGTGGCGTCGGTCGAGAGCCGCTTCAGCATGTCGAGCGGCGCGTGCAGGACCTGCTTGCACATGGACTGGGTAAACTGCTCCAGTTGCGTGCAGTCGGCGTCGGAGAACTGTTTGGCGTATCGCTCGATCTGCCGGGTTCGGATCGTCTCAAGGTGTTTCTGAAGCAGGCGGATGGTGGGCGCCGCCCGGCGCGACGCCAGCCAGCGGTTGAACTGCCGGACCTCCTGCGCCACGATCGCCTCGGCCTTCGGGGTCTCCAGCCGGCGACGCTCCAGGTTCCGCTCGACCAACCGGTCGAGGTCGTCGATGTTGTAGAGGTACACGTTGTCGAGGTCGCCCAGCCTCGCGTCGGCGTCGCGCGGCACGGCGATGTCAACGATCAGCAAGGCGCTGCGGCGCGCGCGGAGCACGTCCGAGAGGGCCTGCCACGTCAGCACGGGCTCGGCGGCGTCGGTGGCGGTGATGACCAGATCGGCCTTGGTGATGGCTTCGCCGATGGCGTCGAGGCCGACGGCGTCGGCGGCAGGCGGGCGGCGAGCGGCCTCGGCATCACCCTCGCCGCCATCGGCGGGCATGTGCGCGAGGTCGTGAGCGAGTTGCTGGCCGCGGTAAAGCGTGCGGTTGGCGACGATGAGGCGGTCGGCGCCGGTCCTTAGGAGTGCCCGTGCGGCGGTCTCGGCGGTCTGGCCCGCGCCGACCAGGAGGACGGTCTTGCCCTCAAGGTTCGAGAAGATGTGGCGGGCCAGGTCCACCGCCGCCGCCGCCACGCTCGCCGACCCGGCCCCCAGGTCGGTCTCGGTCCGCACGCGTTTGCCGACGCGGAACGCCCAGTGGACGAGTTTGTTGAGCAGGGCGGAGGTGGTGCGGGCGTCAACGGCCAGGCGGTAGGCGTCCTTGACCTGGCCGAGGATCTCGTGCTCGCCCACGATCTGGCTGTCGAGCGAGGCCGCCACCCGGAACAGGTGCCGAACGGCGTCCGTCTCGTCGTGGCGATAGAACGCCTCCGCGTCAACTTCCGGCCGCGCGCCCTTGACACGCCCGACGTGGTCGAGGACGTAGGCCAGCGGGTCGGTGGCCGCACGAGGAACAAAGTAGACCTCCGTCCGGTTGCACGTCGAGACGAGCATCGCCTCGTCGAAGGTCGTCTCGGCGTGCATGGCGGCCAGGACGCGGGCCGCCTGGTCGGGGGCCAGTGCCAGCCGTTCGCGCACCTCGACCGGTGCGGTTCGGTGACTGGCGCCGATGACGGACAACTCGGCCATGCCGGCCTTTCAACGACAACGCGCCGGGCAAGCCCGGCGGCTAACACACGCAACGGCGCTTTACGACAACAGGCCGCTGACAATCATCAGGGCCATGACGACAAGAAAGCCGACGACGGCGATGGCGCTGGTGCGCGAGGCCGGCCATTTGCCGACCCAGTGACCCAGCACCGCCACGGCGCAGACGACCCACGCCACCGACCCGGTGATGATCTTGGTGAGGACCTTCGTGGTCATCTCGCCGCCCTCGGCCTGAAGCAGCAAGGGTCCGGCGGCGATCGCGACCGTCATGGCCACGAACCCTGTCAGCAGGGCGTGCCACGCCATCGGTTCAAGCACCTCGAGCGGCGGCAAACGGTCGAACAGAACGCCGAACCGGCGCCGACGCAGACCCCGATGCTCCAGCAGGTACAGCAGCCCGTACACGCCCGCGAACCCCAGGGCCGTGTACGCCACCAGGGCCGGCACGACATGCAGCCGGGCCCACACGCCGACGGCGCCCGGCGTGATCTCGGACGCCTCGGCCACCCGCCCCGCCAGGAGCATCGACGAGGTGTACTGGAACAGGAACGCCAGAAGCAGGACGAAGACGCCGGTGCGGCGGTCGCGGCTGGCCAGTTCCACCCACGCATACACGCCGGCCGTTGTCAGAGCGAGCACCGAGGCGATCTCCTGGGCGCTCGTCACGGGCGGGTACCCGAGGTGCACGCCGCGCACCACCAGGTACACCAGGTGCGCCGCGACCGCGACCCCGAGCCAGGGTGAGCGGGCCTCGGTCCGCGTCCGCAGGAAGAACGTGGTCCCGTAGTCCACCAGCAGCGCCAGGTATAGAAGCGGTAGCAACCAGTTGCCGATCGCCAGCAGGTCGGCCATGGCATTTCCCTTCTCGCAGCCGATCACCCCACGGTCGCGGCGCGCATGGAACCGGACGGGCCGCTCGCCGGAGATTATACCCCGCCGGGCGGTCACAGAATAAGGTGTTTCTGCGGGTCGAGGTTGTCCCAGCATGTGCGAAACGCTAAGATGACTTGGGTGCCGGCGGTAAACTTTTGCGCCCACAGCGCCATCTGGAGGGTGGCACGCGGCGCCACTTGGAGGGTGGCACGGCAGCGGCGAAGCCGCGGCCGTGGGTCGCGTCGCGACGAGGAGCACACGGTCACGCTGCGCGTGGCCGTGCCACCCTGCTAAACACGTACCGGCGCCGACGGCGGCCCGGAATGGGGACCTGGATGCGGACGTTGCGGCGAATGATACTGTGGCTGGCGCTGGCGGCCATGGTGGTGCTGGCGGCCCTCTCGATTGTGGGAGCGTGCCTCGGGGCCGACCGGGCCAAGGCGTTGTTCAACTCCCCCGTGCTCGTGGCATACTGGTTCGTGTTGGCGGCGCTTCTGGCGGCGGGGTTCGTCTGCTTCAAGCGTCTCATCCGCTCCCCTGCCGCGCTCGGCATGCACCTGGCGTCGTTGCTCATCCTGGCGGGGGCGATGTGGGGGTCGGAGGCGGGCCACGACGTGCGCCGGGCCGTCTTCGACAGCAAGAAGGTGCCCGGCGGGTACATGGCCATCCACGAGGGCCACCAGGAGAACCGCATCCTGGACGGCGCCACGATGACGCCCATCGCCGAACTGCCCTTCGACGTGCGCCTCAAGGACTTCTGGATCGAGTATTACCCGTCGAAGCAGACGACGTGGAACCTGGTCGTGGTGGGGCCCGTCCGCGACGGCGCCGGCCACGTCGTGGACGAGCGGCAGGTGGACGTGCCGTGGACCGTCGGCGAACCGGCCGACGTGCCGCTGACGCGGGCCCGGCTGACGGTGCTCCAGTACCTGGAGCACGCCACGGCGACGTTCGACCCCGGCGCCGGGCCCGTCATCGAGGTCATGCTGCCCGGTGACAAGAAGGCGACGCTCGCCGCCCGCGAGGGCGCCGAGATCGGACTCGACGATCCGAAGATGACGGTCCGCGTGGTCAAGGTGTTCGAGAACATGCGGCTGCGCGGCACGGGTGAGGACCGCGAGATCGTGGACCTGCCCGGCGAGGGCGCCAATCCGGCCGTTCTCGTTCACCTCGTTGAACCCGACGGCACCACCTACAAGCGGTACCTGATGGCACTGGTGCCGATGCACGGCTACCGCGACCCCGGCCCGCCGATGGCGTACGTCTTCCCGGAGGCGACCGGCGCACGGGCCGACCCGTCGAGCCCCGTCCCGGCGATGGAACTGCTCGCCGAGTGTGAGGGCCGGCGCCTGCGGCACTGGTTCCTGCCGGCCGAGGACGACCCGTACGTGACCGTGGACCTGGGGCCGCTCGTCTCCGGCAACGACGAGCCGGCGCAGGACGGTGCCCAGGCGACGCTGTTTCTCGTCAAGCCCACCGGTCCCATCCGCGATTACTTCAGCGAGTTGAGCGTCCTGAAGGCCGGCAAGCAGGTGGCCGCCAAGGTCATCGAAGTCAACGATCCGCTGCACTGGGGCGGGTACCACTTTTACCAGGCCGATTACGACAAACAGGCCGGCCGGTACACCGTGCTGAGCGTGACGTCGGACTCGGGTCTGGTGCCCGTGTGGATCGGCTTTGTGCTGCTGGTGGCGGCCACGTTCTGGCGGTTCTGGGG
>CAZEBQ010000101.1:0-1811 GCA_964510295.1 uncultured Anaerolineales bacterium
GTTCGAGGATACCTGGAAATGGGACTGGTCGGCCAACGAGGCGCACGCCCGGATCACGACGGACCCGGAGGTCCCCGCCCCGCTGGTGGAGTTGATGAAGACCCTCATGCAGTTCCTGAAGCCGACGCCGGTGCTGGCCTACCTGGTCCAGATGGCCGTGCGGCTGGTCCAGATGCACCGCGTCCTGAAATCGACCGGCTCCCTGTACCTGCACTGCGACCCGACGGCCAGCCACTACCTGAAACTCATTCTCGACGCCGTCTTCGGGCCGCGCAATTTTCGCAACGAGATCGTGTGGCAGCGCACCGTTTCCAAGGCCTTGATGAAGCGTAAATTACCCCAGAATCATGACGTGATCTTGTGCTACCAGAAATCAGAGAACGCATACTGGGATGCGGACGCCGCTTTCGTCCCTTATGATCCGGAGAACCTTGAACCCAAGACCGCGAAGAAATACTGCCATCGTGACCCAGACGGCCGAATATATCGCCTGGACAACTTGATAAACCCTAATCCGGACCGCCCAAATCTGACTTACGAATTTCTTGGCGTTACCAAAGTGTGGCAATGGACCAAGCAGCGCATGCAGGCAGCCTACGACGCTGGCCTGATTGTGCAAACCAAGCCCGGATCGGTTCCACAACTCAAGCGGTACCTCGATGAGCAGCGCGGCAGACCGCTGGGGGATGTTTGGGTGGACATTCCGCCAATAAACTCCCAAGCGAGCGAGAGGCTGGGCTATCCCACGCAGAAACCCCTCGCCCTTCTCAAGCGCATCGTCGCCGCCTCCAGCAACCCCCGCGACGTCGTCATGGACCCGTTCTGCGGCTGCGGCACAACGATCGACGCCGTCGAGGAAATCAACCGCGAGAATCCCAACCAGGAGCCGCGCCTCTGGATCGGCATCGACGTGACGCACCTGGCCGTCGGCCTCATCAAGCACCGCGTCACCCGGTTCACGCCTCCGCCGGATTACGACGTCTTGGGCGAACCGGCCAGCACGAGCGCCGCGAAGAAACTCGCCGGCGACGACCCATTCCAGTTCCAGTACTGGGCCCTCGGCCTCGTGGGCGCCCGGCCGCGCGGCGGCAAGAAAAAGAAGGGCGCCGACCAGGGCATCGACGGCGTCCGATACTTCCAGGACGAACAGAAGGGCGGCGCGTGGGTCACCAAGACGATGCTCGTCCAGGTCAAGGGCGGCAAGGCGGGCGTCTCGCAGGTGCGCGACCTGGTGGGCACGATGACACGCGAGGGGGCCGAGATGGGCGTCTTTATCACCCTTCAGCCGCCCACGAAACCCATGCAGCAGGAGGCCGCCGCTGCCGGCCTCTACCGGTCGCCGTGGGACGGCGAGGATTATCCAAAACTACAGATTCTGACCGTCAAGGAACTCCTCAAGGACCCCCACCACCCGAACCCCGCCTGCCTGGCGGTGCCCCGCGGCGGCAACGTGACCTTCACCCCGGCACCCAAACATCGCCGTAAGCGGGTAAAGCAGAAGGGACTCGATTTGGAGGGGAGCGAGGAGCAAGGGGACGCCTAGACCGCGGGGGCGCTCCCCAATGCGATAAGATGGGATCCTCATGTTCCACCTGCATAATTGTTGTGCCGTGGGTGTTGCCGGCCACGCATGGCAGCTCGTCAACGGCGCAGATCTGGAGAAAGAGGGCATAGCGCTGCACTTCAATTGGCGCGACGCCAAGCAGATCCCATCGCCAGACATAGCCAAGGAGAACCTTCGCAATCTGCTCAACAAGAACCCTATTGATTGGCTGTGTCTGAGAAACAAGCGATTTCTGCTCGAACTCGAC
>CAZEBQ010000101.1:1911-12835 GCA_964510295.1 uncultured Anaerolineales bacterium
AGACCTACATGCATGGCTGCGGGTTCGGCATCGCCGTATTCGAGCGAATAGAAGAAGATCGGTTCAATCCGAACGTTGCACTTGAGGTAGGCTACATGCTCGCCATGGGCAAGCCTGTCTGCCTGCTGAAGGACCGAACCCTGTCTACACTCCATACGGACCTGATTGGAAAGCTTTACAGACCCTTTGACCCGCAAGACATAGCACGTACCGTTGCTGAAGTTTTGCCTAAATGGTTGCGAGATAAGGGCTTGGCCAACCCCCGCGCACCAGACGAAACGACCCCCAGTGAAAGCTCCTAACCGCGACATAGTGTGCACGAGGTCGCGCTCGTGGCCATTGGGAGGCGCGTCTCGCCGGGCCGAGGAGCGACGGCGACAGGTTTCAGGCCGATTCATCGGCCTTATCCGACGGCGGCTATAGCGCGGCTGGCGCCCGGTCTCGGAGGCCGAGAGGTGATTGGAACAGGCTGTTAGAACGGCCAGACCAGGGGGGCCAGCAAGACCGTCACGACGCCCATCAGGATGTTCAGCGGCAGGCCGATGCGGGTGTAGTCCGTGAAGCGGTACCCGCCCGGACCGTACACCATCAGGTTGGTCTGGTAGCCGAGTGGCGTGGCGAAACTGGCGGAGGCCGCTACCATGATAGCGACCACGAAGGGCATCAGGTTGACGCCCAGTTTCTGGGCGCTCGCCAGGGCGATGGGAAAGATGAGAATCGCTGCGGCGTTGTTCGTGATGATCTCGGTGAAGACGGTCGTCACGGCGTAGACGACCACGAGGGTCAGCCATGGACGACCACCGGCGAGGCCGATGAGACTGCCGGCGATCGCCTCGGCCGCACCGCTCGTCTGCAGGGCACGCCCCAGTCCGAATGAGGCCGCGATGACGAGCAGGACGTGCCAATCGACGCTTCGCCTAGCCGCAGACATACGGCAGCAGCGGGTGATGACCATGAGCCCCGCCGCCAGAAGCGCCGCCTTGAACATGCTCAGCGCGCCCATCGTAACCGCCGCCACCATGCCGAACAGGATGAGCATCGCCACCGGGGCCCGCTCGTAGCGGGGTTGAGCGGACTCGGCAATCTCGCTGACCAGGTAGAAATGGCGGGAGTCCCGGTGCCGGGCGACGAACGCCGGCAGGGCCTCCAACAACAGCGTGTCGCCGGGCTGCAGGACGATGTCGCCGATCTTGGCGTTGATGCGCGCGCCGTTGCGCGCCACGGCAATGACGACCGCGCCGTAGACGGTGCGAAACCGTCCTTCTCGGATGCTCACACCCACCAGCGGACAGGTGTTGGAGACAACCGCCTCGATCAGGCGCCGCTGGGCCCGGGGGCCGTCGAGTTTGAAGATCTGATCGGTGGCCGGCTTCAGACCGCGCATCTTCTGAAGTTCAATCACCGAACCGACGACGCCGACGAACACAAGGCGGTCACCGGCTTGAAGCACCTCGTGCGGCCCGACGGCGGGCCGGACCTCGCCATCTCGCTCGATCTCCATCAGGTACAGGTGCGGCAGGTGCCGCAGGCCTGCCTGTTCAATCGTTTTGCCGGCCAGTGGGCCCGTGGCCTCGACGATCATCTCCACGCTGTATTGCCGAGGGTCGTCGGTTATGCTGATGGCGGGCTTTCGGTCGGGAAGCAGCCAGCGGCTCACCAGCAGGACATATCCAGCGCCGACGAGGGCGCACGGCAGACCCACCCACGTCACGGTAAACATGCCGAGACTCGGCAGGTTGGTTTCCGAGATGACCAGACCGTTGACGACCAGATTCGTGCTGGTGCCGATGAGGGTGCAGATGCCGCCGAAGATGGCTGCGTAACTCAGGGGAATCATCAGTTTGGAGACCGGGAAGCGCATCTTCTTCGCCCACTCCGAGATGGCAGGGATCATCATCGCCACCACGGGCGTGTTGTTCAGGAACGCGCTCATCCCGGCCACGGGGCCCATGATACGGGCCTGGGCGCCGAAGACCGACTTGGGGCGGCCCAGCAGGTTCTGGACGATCCACGCCATGCCGCCCGTGCCCCGGACACCGGCCACCACCACGTACAGCACCCCAACGGTGACCATTCCCTCTTTCGCCAGGCCCGAGAGGGCGTCGCCCGGTGTGAGAATGCCCAGGACGAGCAGAATCGTCACGCCGCCGATCAGGATGATGTCGGGGCTGTGGCGCGTAAACGCCAGCAACCCGACGAGAAAGGCAATCAGTCCGCAGGTTGTCCAGGCTTCCCAGCCCATGCTCGTCTTCTCCGCCAACGGCAGCCGACCTATGGTGCAGGCGAGTCGCGGCCCTGTGACGGAACTCGGCCGGATCACGCCGCCGGCATCAAGCCCTTCTCTTCGAGGTAGGCAAGGACCTGCCCGGCCGACTCCTCGGGCGTGGCGTCGTGCGTCTTGAGGACGATCTCGGGATGTTCGGGCGGCTCGTAGGGGTCGTCGATGCCGGTGAACTGCTTGATCTCGCCCGCCAGCGCCTTCTTGTAAAGGCCTTTCGGGTCGCGTTCGATGCACTCATCAACCGAGGTGTTCATGAAGATCTCAATGAACACGCCGCCGTCGCCTTCCACCTGCTTTCGGACGGTGTCGCGGATCGCCGTGTACGGGCTGATGCACGCGCAGCAGGCGGCCAGACCGTTGCGGGCGAGCAGGTTGGCGACGAACCCGACGCGAAGAATGTTCGTGTCGCGGCCCTCCTTCGAAAAACCCAACCCCTTCGAGAGGTTCGTGCGGACCACGTCGCCGTCGAGGACCTCGATCCTGACGCCGCGAGCCTTCAGCGCCGGGACCACCAGGTCGGCGACCGTCGATTTCCCCGAACCCGAAAGACCGGTGAACCAGAGTACGAAGCCTTGGGACATCTGAGCCTCCTTTTTGAGACGCGCCGGACAAGTCCGGCGGCTAACTCGGCACGCCCGGGCGGCGGGCGGCTGACTCGGCACGCACGCGGCGGCGGCCGGCTAACTCGGCACGCCCGGGCGGCGGGCGGCTGACGAAGCATAACACCCTACGCGTCGGCCTGCTGTTTGGCGGCTTCGATGAGGATGGCCGCCACCTCGGGCCGCGTGAATTCGGGCGGCGGGGCCTGGCCGCGAGCAAGCATCTCGCGAACCTTCGTGCCCGAGAAAAACACCCGATCCGCCGGTCCGTGCGGGCAGGTCTTGCCCGAGACCATGCCGTCGCACTTGCGGCAGAAGAAGGCGTGCTCGAACTTCAGCGGCACGATGCCGATGGCCTCCGGATCAAACTGGTCGAAAATCTCCTGGGCATCGTACGTGCCGTAGTAGTCGCCGACGCCGGCATGGTCGCGGCCGACGATAAAGTGCGTGACGCCGTAGTTCTTGCGCATGATGGCGTGCAGGATGGCCTCACGCGGACCGGCGTACCGCATCGACGCCGGCAGAACGGTCAGCAGGACCCGGTCCTTGGGGTAGTAACTCTCGAACATGACCTCGTAAGTACGCATGCGGACGTCGGCGGGGATGTCGCCGGCCTTGGCCGTCTCGCCGACCAGCGGATGCAGCAGGAGCCCGTCGCACAGTTCCATCGCCACCTTCTGGAGATACTCGTGGGCCCGGTGGCACGGGTTCCGCGTCTGGAACGCCGCCACCATCTTCCAGCCGCGCCGGTCGAACTCGGTGCGCGTCTGACGAGGCGTCCAGCGGTACTCGCGCAGGTTCTCGTGCGGCGGCAGGGCGACAACATCCACCGGGCCGCCCAGGCACACCTCGCCCTGGCTCATGACGGTGGCCACGCCGGGGTGCTCGGTGTCGGCAGTCTTGTAGACCTCGCGGCACTCGCGCCGGCGGTCGTGCTCGTACTTCTCCTCCAGGTGCAGGACGGCCAGGATGCGGTCCGACTCGGGATCATAGAGGGCAACCTCCTGCCCGTCATTGAGCGAGTCGGCCTGCTCTCCGGTCGTGCTCAGCGTGATGGGGACGGCCCAGGGCTCGCCGGTGGGCAGGTGCATGGCGTCCACGGCGCCGTCGAATTGGGCTTTGCTCATAAAGCCCGTGAGGGGACTGAAGGCCCCGACGCCGAGGAGTTCGAGGTCACAGCGTTCGCGGCGCGACAGTTCAACTCGCGGCAGTTCAGCGGCACGTGCCGCTGCGGCGTCGGCCTCCTGCTGCGGCAGAAGCCTCTCGACCAAGGCGCCGCCGTGCGGCGGGATCGGTCCGGGCACCTCATCGTCCGGCATAACGTTGCTCCCGTGGCTCTGTGCTGGTTCGCCCCCCGGGGGGACACTCCAATTGGAGTGTCGCGGTAGTCTAACGGTCGCGGACCTTCTGTCAAAGGACATATCGGGTGCCGGTTCCCGGACAGGTGAGGAAATCCCTGTTTTGGAGCCGTCTTCGCACGTTCCAGCCGCGCGGATCAGGCCGCTGCGAGTCGGCAACGTCAAACGCAGCCTGGCCGACATCGCCGCCGCACGCAACCTCCTGGGCTACGAGCCGACGGTCCACTTTGCCGAGGGCCTGCGCCAGACCATCGACTGGTACCGCTGGGCCCTGGAGACCGGCTACGGAGGGTGGTGCGGCAAGTAGTTCAAGGCCATGGCCTGCGCCGCACCCTCGCGGCTCGCACCCGGAACATGGACCCCCGTCTCCGCCAAGCACCAAAGCGACAACGCTTGCCCTCACGGCTGCAGCTCAGGTCTCAGCCCAAGCTCGCCTCACACAAGCTCCCGCCATGGATCCCATTGGGAACTCGTCGCCATTCTCTCACTTGTCAAAGAACATCCTACGGCGGCGAAGGCAGAACGCCGTCCTCATCCATGGCAAAATGGGTTTGTTTCGCAAAAGCGCTCAGTTTGACTAGCCCCTGAACAAGCGTGATTCTATGGTCTTTCGCGCAGAAAAGACTCGAAATCCCTTTGCGGATGCGGTTAGGAAGAAGGTGCTGAAAACAATCGTCTTAACCGAAGAAAGGGATTTCGAGTGAAGGCCATTACACGCAAAAGGCTGGCCCGACGCAAGCAAAGAATCGCCTACCGGCTGCGGGAAATCCACTGGTCGGAGCAGAGGCGGCCGATGCTGACGGCCCGGAACATCCGCTACGAGGTGGCGGACCGGGCGCGGGGGCTGGCGGCCGGGGGGATCGGGGCGATGCACCTGCTGGCGCTTCGGACCGGGCTCGTGGCGGCGATCGACCGCGCGGTGCACGTGCTGAAGCGGCACCTGCCGTACCACGAGTCGGACCACGTCTTGAACATCGCCTATAACCTTCTGTCCGGCGGGACGTGCCTGGAGGACATCGAGCGTCTGCGGACCGACGAGGCGTACCTGGACGCGCTGGGGGCCCAGCGGGTCCCCGATCCGACGACCGCGGGCGACTTCTGCCGCCGGTTCGCGCCGGCCGACATCGAACGTTTGATGGACGCGATCAACGCGGTGCGCGTGGGGGTGTGGAAGAGGCAGCCGCCGGCGTTCTTCGAGGAGGCGGTGATCGATGCCGACGGCACGTTGGCGACCACCTGCGGCGAGTGCAAGGAAGGTATGGACATCTCGTTCAAGGGGCAGTGGGGCTACCATCCGCTGGTGGTGTCGCTGGCGAACACGGCCGAGCCGCTGTACCTGGTGAACCGGAGCGGCAACCGGCCGTCGCATGAGGGGGCGGCGGCCTACCTGGACCGGGCGATTGCCCTGTGCCGCCGGGCGGGGTTCAAGCAGGTCCTGTTGCGGGGCGACACGGACTTCACGCAGACCGGGGACCTGGACCGGTGGGACGAGGAGGGGGTGCGGTTCCTCTTCGGGATCGACGCGATGGCGAATCTCGTGAAGATCGCCAACGATCTGCCGGAATCGGCCTGGAAACCGCTGGTTCGTCGGCCGAAGTACGTGGTCCGCACCGAGACCCGGGCGCGGCCCGAGAACGTCAAAGAGCGGATCGTGCGCGAACGTGCGTTCAAGAACGTGCGGCTGTGTTCGGAGCAGGTGGCCGAGTTTGCGTATCGGCCGACCAAGTGCCGCCGGGCGTATCGGGCCGTGGTGTTGAGGAAGAACCTGAGCGTGGAGAAGGGCGAGCGGCGGCTGTTCGACGACGTGCGGTACTTTTTCTACCTCACGAACGACCGGACGACGGCGGCGGCCGAGATCGTGCCGGCGGCCAACGGCCGCGCGAACCAGGAGAACCTGATCGAGCAACTCAAGAACGGGGCCCGGGCGATGGAGATGCCGGTGGGCGACCTGGTCTCGAACTGGGCGTACATGGTGATGGCGTCGCTGGCGTGGACGCTGAAGGCGTGGCTGGCGTTGGTGCTGCCGGAAGGCGGCCGGTGGCGCCGGAAGCACGCGGCCGAGAAGGGGTCGGTGCTTCGGATGAAGTTCAAGAAGTTCCTGAATCTGTTTGTGCGTGTGCCGTGCCAGATCGTGCGGACGGGGCGTCGGATCGTGTACCGGCTCTTGTCGTGGAACCCGTGGCTGCGGGTGCTCTTGCGGGCCGCAGACGTGCTGCGCCGTCCGCTGCGGTGCTGACGGCGGCACCGTGACGTCGGGGTACGGACGCCCCGATCCGCCGCGCTCGCGCGATGGGATGGAAAGAGAGTCGTCCATGATTCAGATACAACCGTGCGACGCACCGGCGGGCCCGCCAGGCCCGACGCGGGCTTGCCGCGCCGCTATATCCCGCGATCCTGCGGGCATTACGCCCCAGGCAATACGCTTGTTTTGGGACTAGACTGCACGTTGTACTGCGAGGGAAGAACGCGTCCGCCCCTAACAGACTGGTCACCTCACAAGCCTACGCCAGTGGGCCAACCGCCGGCCACATGCGGAGCCATCGTCCGGCCTTGATCACCGTGAGCTAGAACTCCGCGTTGGTGGGCTGTGGGCGTCATTCTCCGCCGGGCAGAGCAAGCACGTCCGGAACACAACTTCCCCCTTGAAACGGGGTACGGTGGATGGGCAGGCAAGTCCACCTACGCCGCGTGCCCGACCCCCGCAAACGCCTCCAGGGAAGCAGGGTCGCAACCAGGTGAACCGTAGCCGTCAGCCCGTCGTGGTCAAGCAACTGGGCGAGCCCCATCCGTAGGAGACAGACAGCGGTTCGGCTCGTTCACTTGCCAAAGAACCCATCCGGCCGCACCGGCTACTGCAAACTTTGCAGTCGCCGCCCTACCGCCGGCGACGGTACGCCAGCCACTCCCACCTGCCTATCGCCGGCCACATGCGAACCCGTTGCCTGGCCTTGATCACCACAGGCTGGAACTTGGGGTCGGTGGGCTGCAGACGCCACTGTCCGCTTGGCAACGCAAGTGCGGTCCGGAAGACAACCTCCCCCTTGCCCGTGTCCACGAGGCAAACGTCGCCGTCGGCAGGCTCCTGCGTCAGAGAGAAGACCACCAAGTCGCCCTTGCCGAACGCCGGTGCCATTGCGTCATCGGGCAGGAAGGCCGCGAACGCATCCTGTGAACGGACACCGGGCAGACAGAGCACTTTCCTCGAGTCGCTGACAACCCGTCCCTTGCTGGTGCCAGGGCCGGCTAGCCGATCCCGTTTACGTTCATTAAGAATGGCAATACCCACTCCCGGGATGTGGTCTCCTCGCTCGTCCGCTTCCTCCATCAGCAGTTCTGCTGGGGAGAGCCCAAGGGCCGACGCGAGCTTCTTCAGAACAGCCATGGAAGGGGCGATCGCACCCCGCTCCAGGTTGCTAATGTGGCCTTGAACGTAACCACACAGGTGTCCGAGGGCGGCCTGAGTCAGTCCCCTCTGCTTGCGATACTTGCGCAGGTTTCGAGAGAAGGCGCTGCTAATCATATCCGTTCCCTGCCTCGCCCTTTACCCATCCCTGCCCCCTATAATGGTCGGGACATGCGCTGAAAGGCAAGAGGAAAAAATTGGAAAAAAGCGTATTTTCCGCTTGACACATTGCAAATCCGCGTTATTATCGCATTGGAAATACGCGTGCCCCGGGCGTGAGACTGCAAACTTTGCACTCGAAAGGAGAAGAGCCATGCGACGACTCGAAGGTCCATACCATCAGTCCGAGATCAACCGTTACCTCGCCTGTCCCCAGGCCCTGTTGCTGAAAGTCGAGGGCGTCGAACCGCTCTTCCGCCCCCTCGGCTGGATGCGGGGCGCTGCCGTCCACGCGGCCATCCATCGGCTGCACACATCCCGGGAATGGGATCACTGGGACCGAGTATTCGACGATGCCTGGTGCGCGGAATTCGACCGGCCAGGCCCCCCTATCAACGCCGGTCCCGAGAAGCTTGAGCGGGAGTACCGGGACTGGGCCAGCGCCGTGGGCAACTACGCCGCGCACGAACAGGACGCCCCAGTCCATTACAGCGAACTTCCCGTCCGGGGCCTCGTCGTCAGCCGGTCAGGCCGGGAGTACGCCGTCGAGGGGGTGGTGGACCAGATTCGACCCTCCGAGGACGGCAACGGCTACGACATCTACGAACTCAAGACCAACGCGACGCTTCCCGGACAGGCGAGCCTCGAGCGGAACGTCCAGTTGTGCCTCTACGCCTGGTGCTGCGTGACCGGGGAGGTCCGGGTCGATGACAAGTGGGTTCCCGCTCGGAAAGCCCTCCCCGGCTTCCTCCGGGACTGCGTCTGCTACAAACTCTCGAACCTGGTCCCGTACAAACGGTCTGGCCGCCGGCAGGACGGAACGACTTACGCCGCGGGTGACCTTCGCGGCAACCCGCGGATTACGGTGCCCGTCGATTCGGACCGCTTGGTGGAGGGAGCCCACGTTATCGCCCGGATCATCGCCGCCATCCGTGCCGGCGGCTTCTTCTGGAACCCGTCGTCCCTCTATGGGGGGTGCGACGCCTGTCCGTACAAGTACGCCTGCGGCAAGACGTTCAGTTCGAACCGCCACGTCCTGCCGATGGTCCCCGCTGTTGGGGCACTGCCCAAGACGGCCTAAGACTGCCAGAAACATGGAAGGAGCCAAGCGATGACGGTAGAAAGCAACGGCAGACAGACTCGCCCGAAGAACCGGCCCAAGCGGAACCGTCGAAGTGCCCGACTGCGCAAGAGCGAGCTGATGATCCGCCGGTTTGTACTCAACCAGCCCAACAGCCGGCTTGGGCTGAATCCCGGTTGGTTCCGCAACACCTTCTCCGGCGCCGAGTACGAGCAGTTGCGAGTCAACATGCTGCTCTGGCGCCGCGGTCGCGTGTACTTCGAGGACCGCGAGGACACGATGCCCGTCTGCAAGAGCCGGGACGGCCTCCATCCCGCCTCCGGGATCGAGACGCCCAAAAACGACTCCTGCGGCCACTGGAACGGCAGCGGCTGGTTCGTCCCGGAGTGCCCGTTGGCCACATGGCGGTTCTACGACGGTCGGCGCTGTGCCCCGCCGTGCCAGGAGACGTGGAGCTTCCTGGGTGTGCTCGAAGACGACGGACTGCCATTCTGGCTGAGCCTGAAGGGAGGATCCCTGAGGGCTGCAAGGCAGTTCCTGTCCATGTGCTACGAAGTTACGCGGGACGGGAAGCACGATCTGCTGAGCTGCTCCATCACGCTGTCGTCTCAGTTGATTCAGGGCCGGAGCTTCGAGTACTACGTCGTCCGGATGAGCGATCCGCACTGGCTAGCCAAATCTGATCCGAAACACCGGAAACTCAGACGGAGGCTCCGCCGGTTCCGCGTGGCAGACATCCAGGACACCTTCGACGCCGAGCAAGCAAGCCATCCCCCACCGGCCATGGCAGGATGACGGAAGCGACGGTGCAGCATGGGTTTCGGGAGGCGGTCGATGATCTCAAAACCGGACAACGGGCGCGTGAAACACGCCCAGCAGTTGGACCAAAAACTGATGCAGATCAAGGCGCAGATCCGACGCAAGTGGTTGGAGATGGGGAGCGTCCTCTCGGAAATCCAGCAGACGCTGGCCTATCGGGCGTTGGGATTCCCCAACTTCCAGCAGTACGTCGAAGACCGGGTCGGGGTCAGCCCACGCTGGGCCAACTACCTGGTGTGCATGGTCCGCAAAGCGAAACGCTTCGGCATCGACACCGAGACGGTCGCGAGGGTCGATATCTCCAAGAGCGTGGAGATCTTCCGCGTCAACGACCCAAAGCAGGCCCGAGCCTTGGTCGAGCAGACAGCCAGCGAGAACACCCCGCTGAAGCAGCTTAAGCGGCAAGTGGCAGTGGCCCTGGGACGGCGTGACGAAGGCGAGCCACAGCCCGTGCGAAAGGTCTGGTACTTCGCAGAGTCGCAGTGGAGGGTCGTCAGCCAGGCCATCAAGGCGGTCCAGTGCAACACCGGGTCGGACAGCGAATCCTACGCCATCGAACTGATCTGTGCGGATTACATGGCAGGCATCGGGCTCAAGAAGGTGGGGTAGGGAGAGAAACGGGATGGACAAGGAAAACGAGCCATTGCGCGGAGCAGAAGAGCATTTCAAACCCGCAAGCCCGCCTCAGGACGGGAAGGCGCAGGAACATCGGTTCTGGCATGTCCTCGTCCGCGATGGTTTTACGTGCCAACTATGCGGCAGTCGCTCGCGTTTGCAGGTGCATCATGTCAAGCCCCGCGCGCGGGGCGGGGATGACTCCGTCACCAACCTGCTGACCCTTTGCCACGCCTGCCACGCATCCGTACACGAAGGGGAACTCCGTCTTGGGGAAACGGGGTGAAATATCCCCCTATCGGCAACCGGGCAACACGCCTCTTGCCGGGGGCACGAGAGGGACCGAACCGCTACGCGCAGTCCCAACACCGGTATCGGAAGTGGTAGCCTGAGTGTCGACGTGAGCATAACGCACAGGCCCCTCAACCTGTCCCTTTGCGGATCCGCAACGGCGGCGCCGAATCCCGGCGCTCTTGCTTGGGGCTGAACCCCGAGTGCGAAGCCTTGAGAGCAGGATCGGGGGCACAGGCGAACGTCGTCGGATGGAACGGGTACCTACCCCTGGAGTCTGGCCAGACGCAGGAAATAGCCGGCCCGTCCGTAACCGGG
>CAZEBQ010000102.1:0-12822 GCA_964510295.1 uncultured Anaerolineales bacterium
CCCGAGGCAAGGGCGGGCGAGGGCGCCGTGTGAGGGAGGGGAGGAACGGTTCACACGGGTGTAACTGCGGTGGGCTGCTTTCCTCCGCGCCGCAGGCCCTACAAGGTCCAGCCTTTGCGGTATTCGGGATGGACGAAGGCGTTGGCTTCGGGACTGTTGGTGACCTTCAGGTTCTTGCTGTCCCACAGGAGCTTCCGGCCTGGAACCCGCATGGCGATGACACCCAAGAGCACCATCTCGGTCAGCGGGCCGCCGTAGGAGAAGTTGGAACTGGCCGGTCTGCCGTCCTTGCACGCCCGGAGCCAGTCACCTTCGTGCCCGCCTTTAACCCGTGGGATGGTCTTGTCCGGGCGCTGGAAAGCCTTCATTCTCGATTCCGGAATGATCCTCATTCCCCCGGCCCCGTGCGAGCCATGCAGGATCGTCTCCTTCTCTCCGTAGATCACCGCCCCGCTGGCGGGCATCTTCCTGCCCTCCTCCATCATGCCAGGCACCTTCTTCTTGAAATGCCCGTCCGTCCAGATCAGCTTCAGAGGGGGCATCTTGCCGCGCGCGGGGAACTCGTAGACAAGCTTCGAGGAAATCGGGAACACCTCGTTGGCCAGTCCCGGCTTGACGTGCTCGACTTCGGCCTGCACGGACGTGGGCTGACGCAGGTCCAGCGCCCAGAACGCCGGGTCCAGTATATGACAGCCCATGTCACCCAGCGCACCGGTGCCATAATCCAGCCAGCCACGCCACTTGAACGGAACGTAGGCCGGATGGTACTTCCGATCCTTCGCCGGACCTAGCCACAGGTCCCAGTCCAAGGTATCCGGCACGGGCGGGAAACTCGTAGGCAGCTCCTTCACGGCGAAGTTGGCGTACCAGGGGCCGCCGATGGGCCGGTCGCTCCAGGCATGCACTTCCTTTACATCGCCAACGGCACCGGCCTGGATCCATTCCCTCAACAGGCGAATGTGTTCTGAGGAGTGGCCCTGGTTGCCCATCTGGGTCTGGACCTTGTACTTCTCGGCCGCTTGGGCAATCAGGCGTGCCTCGCGAACGGTATGGGTAAGCGGCTTCTGGCAGAAGACGTGCTTGCCCACCCGCATCGCGGCCATCGTGATCACCGCGTGCGTATGGTCGGGGGTTGCCACGACCACGGCATCGATGTCCTTCTGCTTATCCAACATGACCCGGTAGTCTGTGTACGCCTTCGCCTTCGGATACTTCTTAAAGGCCTTGGCGGCGTACTTTCGATCCACATCGCACAGCGCGACGATGTTCTCTCGGGAGCAGTTCCGGATATTCCCGCCGCCCATTCCGCCCACGCCAACGCCGGCGATCCCAAGTCTTCCGCTGGGTGGGGTCTCTCCCTCGCGTCCGAGCACATGGCCGGGAACGACCGTCATAGCCGTAGCCGCAGCGGCGGTCGTTTGCAGAAAGCCTCTGCGCGTCACCTCGTGTCTCTTGCCATCTTCGTTCTTCATGTTTGGCTTCATGCGTTTCCTCTAGTCCGGGACTCCCCGGATAGCCTCCGGCCGGCGACCACCGTCGGCCTCTCTGACGATTCTATCGCCGATCCCAACATCCGCAAGCATGATCCCTTCCCGATTCCCGTGCCAGGCGCCACGGGAGAACCAATGGATGGTTCGCATCCTACCCCCACCCCTCCCCCGAGGCAAGGGCGTGGGAGGGGGCGTGGGGCCGGGCGGACGCGGGGAGGAGGGAGAGGACGCAGTGTGAGGGAGAATCGGCCCGCGGCGGTCAGTCCGCTTCGGGAGGTGGCAGGCGCGGCAGGTCGCGTTTGCCGTCGCCGTCGAAGTCGCCTCGGCGGTAGGCCGCGATGTCCACGCGGGAGCCGACCGGTCCGCCGTCGGCCGCGAGTTTCGCACCCGGGCTGTCGTCCGCGAGGCGGAGGTCCAGCCGCAAGTCCTTCTCTCTGCGCCAGTTGCAGACGAGGCAGCCCTTCGTGGGCCGGGCCGGCAGCGGAGGATCGACCGTGATGGTCCGGCCGTCGACGGCCGTGACCTGCCGCAGCACGCCGTCGAAGTCCAGTTCCACCGTGTCGCCAACGGCGACGGGCCCGCTCCCCTTCCGCAGGTGCAGCGTCTGCGGGGTGCACGCCGCGAGCCGGCGATGGTCGACCACCCCGTAGGCCACGGGCGCGCGGCGAAACCGCGGGGCGGCGTAGACGCTGTGCGGGTCGTAGCCGGTGGCCTTCCGGTACGCCTCGAAGTCACGGTGCCAGCCCGCGTCGGAGGCCACGACGCCCACCTTCTCCAGGCCGGCCGCGTTGAACAGGAGGTTGCGGTCGCCCCGGTAGCCCTCCACGCCGCGGACGCCGAACAGAAACCCGGCGTGGCCGGTGACGAGCACGTTGTCGCGGACCTCGTAGTCGCTGGCCGTCAGGCTCAGGCATCCGTACCCCGTGAAGGCGATCGTGTTGCCGACCACACGGGAATCCTTCGCGTTTTGGTGGCCGAAGATGACCGAGACGGCGCCGCAGCCGACGATCGTGTTGCCCTGGATCAGGCCGCCGGAGGTCTCCTCCATCATAATGGACTGGCCGCCCGCCAGGAGCAGGTTGTCGACGAGGCGGACGTTCGTGACGCCGCGGTACATCTGCACGTTGTCAGGATGGCCCCACAGGAGGTGATGGTGGATGTAGTTGCGGCGGACGGCGACGTCGTCGGTCTTCCAGGAGAGGATGAGGCCGTCCATGCGGTTGCGGGCGATCTCGCACTCCTCGACGACCGCCCCGCGCACGGTATGCAGCGTCACGCCGCAGTAGTTCCGCACGACGAGGCAGCGGCAAACGGTGACGTTGCGGACGTCGCGGAGGCCGATGCCCGACCGCCCGTTGTCGCGCGCGATGCAGCCGGTGATGACGACGTCCTCGCACCCGTTCACGTAGATGCCGTCGCTGGCAGAGGCGGCGACCTCCAGTCCCTCGATCCGCACGTGGCCGGGCGCGAACACGCCGACGACGCGCCGGGTCTCCTTCGGGGCCGAGACGCGCCGCAGGTCGGCCTTGGCGGCAGGTTTGTAGAAGAGGCGAAACCGCTCGCCGTCCGGCTGCACGCACCATTGGCCGGGCTGCCGGATGAGCGAGGGATGGTTCTTCAGGTAGTACCGGTCGCCGTCCTTCAGGGTCATCCACTTGCTGGTGCGGGTGACGGTCAGGCGGCCCGCCTCGCGGTCGAGCGATGCCACCGGCACCGTGAAAAACGTGTTACCGTGCTGGGTCCAGACGTAGACCTCGCCGCCGGCGGGATCGAACGGCAGGTGCTTCAGGTGCGCGGGGTCCGCCAGGGTCGTGCCGTCGGCGTGGTCGGCGTCCCACCAGCCGTCGCCGGGCGTCCGGGCCATGGGCAGCGTCTCCTGGCCGAGCATGAGGCGCTCGGGCCGGAAGTCGAGCACCGTCGTGTAGACCCCGTTGCCGTGCGCTTTCCACCCCGTCACGGCCCGGGCGCCGGAGAGGACGACGCGCTGGCCCGGGACGGCCTTCAGACTGACAGGCTTGCCGGCCTCGCCGCCCGGCACGCGCACGGACTCGCGGTAGATGCCGGCGTGGAGGAGGACGGTGTCGCCCGGCCGGGCCGTCTCGAGCGCCGCGGTGACGGTGCGATAGGGCGCGCGCTCGGAGCCGTCGGGCTCGGTGGCGGTGACGCTTGCGTCGACATGGATTTCGCCGGCCGCGCACGCGGCGGCGGCCCAGGTGCAAAGGAGCATGACGGCGATGGCTCGCATGAGCGGGCTCCTATAGACGTGCTGGCGACGGTCCTCGGCGCGCCGACGCCAATGATGCACCGGTTGCACGGCGAGAAAGCCAAGGTAACGCGCTGCCGGGTTGAATGCAATGCACCGGTGGCCGGCGGGCCAAACGCGGCAAGCACCAAGGTGACTGGAATGCCGCCGGCCTGACCGCCTGGCACGCCAGCCGGCAGTGCTCCTGGGAGAGAAGACCGGGGAACCCCGTCGCTAATCTACACCACTTTTCTGTTGCCGTCCGCGCGCGAATCCCCTACCTCAGAAGCCGCAGCGGTGGTCCTTCGGGGAGGGCCGAGGACAAAGCGGGGTGAGGCGAGTCTTCTGCGGCTGGTGCGCGGCGGGTCTGCGTGTTATACCCGTACACGGCGCGCTACGGTGACGTGTCTTGGGTTGCGGCATCGGTGGCGATGGGGAACGTAACCGACACGCTGGTGCCCACGCCGACCTGGCTGTCGAGTTCGATACGTCCGCCATAGCGGTCAACAAGTTCCTTGACCATGGCCAACCCAAGTCCGAACCCCGACGCATTCGCCTCGGTGACGTTGCTGGCCCGATGGAACTCCTCAAAGACCCGCGTCTGCTCGTCGGCGGGTATGCCGATGCCCCTGTCGCGGATACTGACGCGAACGACACCGCGTTCAGCCGCGAGGTCAACATCCACCTTCTTGCCGGAGCCACCTGAGTACTTGATGGCATTACCGATCAGGTTGCCGAAAATCAGGCGCAGCCCGTCCGGGTCCGCCAGCACGCGAGCATGCCCCCCGTGTTCTGCCACCACCAACTCGATGCCCTGTTCTTGAGCGTGGGCCAAGCGCCCCTCAACCTCCTCGCGCAGCGGATCGGCCGGCGAAACAGGCCGAGACTCTGCCAGGGAGGTGCCGCTTCGGATTGCGGCGAGGTCAAGCAACCTCCTCGACAGGGCCTGGATCGAATTGATGCGTTCCTGGCTGATCTCAATCAGTTTCTGGCGGTCCTCGTCGGCCAGGTCATCGCCGATCTGCAGAATGGCCTGGAGGGAGCAGGCAATGGTCGCCAGCGGCGAACTGATGTGGTGCATCAGCAGGGCAACGAACCTGGACTTGGCCTTGTCGAACTGCTTCAGTTGATGCAGGTCTTCAATGTGCCTGGCGTTGTCAATGCCGAGCGCGGCGATGAGGGACAGTTCCTGGAGGAACCATTCGTCGTCGATGGAGAACCGGTTGTCCGTCTTGACCAGTTCCAGGACCCCCACCGGTGTCTCGGCGCCGCCTATGGGAACGGCGGCGACTGCCGCGGGGCCGGCGGAGTCGGCAAGGACGGCCGAGCCCTGACAGAGCCGCCGGCTGCGCGCGGCTTCGGCGACCGGCGTATCCGCGTCCATGCTCACCCGGTCCGGCCGGACCACCGGCCCGGCATGGGCCTTAAGCAGGAGTCGCTCGCCGGAGGCGTCCACGAGGTACGCCGACGTGGAAGAGGCACGCGTGATCGCACACGCATGCTCGACAATTCGCGCAAGCAGTGGCTGGACGGCAAGGCACGCGAATATGTCGCGGCCGATGCCGAGAAGCCTCGTGACGTCGTTGAGCAGACGGTGGAGGTCGCCTGCCTCGGTCGCGCCCAGCCCAGGCTTCAGCGTCTGGAAGTGGCACCCCTCCTCATACTTGACCCGCCGGAAGAAGGCGCACTGATGACAGGCCTCGGCTTTCTCCTCAAGGGTGCCCTGGACCTCATCTCCGCACAGCGTACCGCTGACGACCCAGCAGAACCGGCCGGCGTTCACGCCACCGTTGATCCTATCGCAGGTCGTTTCGGTGGCGGCAGAACAGGGACCGCGCTCACTCTCGCGCGACCCTCCTGGCTCGCGGCCACACTCCAGGACTTCCCAGCAGTTGAGTTTCTCGGATGTCATGATGCTGAATCCACAGACGGGTCTGGCGCGTCAGTATCCGTAGGCGCGACGGTTGGCCTCGGCAGCAGAGCGGCCGCTTTGACGATGTCTGGAACGGCCGGCTCCCACTCGATCGCCTGGATATGAACACCTCGGACGCCCTCGATCTCGCGGACCTGCTCGATGAGTTCGACGGCGATCTGCTTGCCGATTTCCTGGGACTTGGCCCGAGCCGCCTTCTTCTCTTCCGGGGAGGCGTCCTTGGCAACCTTCGGAAAGCGTTTGATGAGTTCATCAGGCACCGACACGCCGGCGACGGAGGCGTTCATGTACCGCAGCATGCCTGCGCTCTTGGGAACGATGATGCCGGCCAGGATGGCCGTCTTCTCGTGGAGGCCCCGGTGCCGGACGTGTTCCATCACGTCGGCAAACTGCTTCACGTCGTAGATGCCCTGGGTCTGGATGAAGTCGGCGCCGGCGGCCACCTTCTTGGCCAGTCGCACGATGCGAAAATCAACCGGGTCCCCCATGGGAGTCCACGCCGCGCCGATGAACAGGGGGGTGGGGCACTCGAGCGGGTCGCCTCCTTGCTGGACGCTCTCGTCGCGCATCTTTCTGAGGATGTCAAGGAGTTGGATGGAGTCGATGTCGTACACGTTCTTGGCGCCCGGGTGCCCGCTGAGTTTGCCGGCGGCGCCGAAGGACTGGTGGTCTCCTGCGATGCAGAGGCAGTTCTTGATTCCCAAGGCCGCTGCGCCAAGGATATCGGCCTGGATGGCGATGCGGTTCCGGTCGCGGACCGTCATCTGCATGACGGGCTCGACGCCCTCTTGCAAGAGAATGGCCGCACTGGCGATGGACGAGAGCCGGACCACGGCCGTCTGGCAGTCGGTGATGTTGACGGCGTCGGCATAGCCGCGAAGGATGTCGGCCTTCTCGCGAACGACGCCGCCCGCGCTGCTCATGGGAGGGCCCAGTTCGGCGGTCACGGCGAAGTGACCGGCGTCAATCACCTTCTCGAGGTTGGATTCAGCCTTCATCGAGGTCCTCCGTGCACAGGCGTCGGATCCCGAGGTCTGCCCGCTCCAGGGCCCGTTGCCCTCCGTCCCGGGCGGTGGACCAGTCTTTGGGGGGGATGATACGCTCCAGTTCGTCGAGTCGGCCCAGGGCCCTCGCTCTCTCAACGATCTTGGCCCACGCGCACTCCACATCGTCGCGAATCTCGCACATGCCGTCCTTGGAGCCGCCGCAGGGACCGTTCATCAGGGTCTTGGCGCACCGGGCCACCGGGCAGATGCCGAAGGTCTGGTCGATGATACAGTCGCCGCAGGCGGCACACATCTCCGTCCATCTGTCCGGGCCGGCGTTGGCGCCGAGGAAGATGGTGTCGACGCCTGGAATAACCCGTACGGTCTCGAGTTTGTCGGCAAGCAGGTTCGACCCCGCCCCGCAGGCAAGCGACAGGACGGCGTCGGCGTCGCGCAACGTGTCTGCGAACGGCTCCACGAATTCCCAATCGCAAACACGCTCGCAGGTCAGGCCGTGGAACTCCGCCGCCTCGTCCTTCTCCTGAACCGCGAGTTGAAGTGCGCAGCAAAGTTCCTCGACCTCGCGCTCGCCCCCGCCAAAGCAGACCGTGGCACATTCGCCGCACCCCAAAACGACGACGTTGTGGAACGACGCCAGTCGGTCGAGGATCCAATCAATCTCTTTCTGCTTTACGACGATCATCCTGATCCTCCTGCGGGGCCGCGCTTGGGTACCCCACGGTCTCGGGCAAGTACAGGTCGATGGCTGCCTCCGGCCAGACCCGCTGAACGACGTTGCGGACATAGTCGGCGATGACCTGGACATTTCTCCAAGCCGCCCCGTACTTGCAGTCCTCCTCGGCGCAGGGATAGAGGGAGATGGACCGACAGCCCTGACGGAACAGCCGCAGCACGTCCACAGGCTTCAGCCGTGCCAGGCATGGCACCGTGAGTACGTTGGTTGCCTCGATGCCTCCCTCCGCCCGGTACCGGCACACGAGCGCGAGCGAGCCGTCCGCTTCCGTCGCAGACCCCGGGACCGATTGCAGCGCTTCGGTCAGTTCGGCGCCTTCCCAGTAGGAGAGACTGATAGCGCCGGCGGGGCAGACCGAGGCACACAGCCCACAAGCCTGGCAGCGAACCGGGTTGGCGGTCATTACCTCGCCAATCTCAACGGCGTCCAGGGGACAGACCCTGAAACAGGTCAGGCAAGACGCACACTTGTCCGTATCGATTACGGCGCCGGCCAGGCAGCCGAGGCAGCGGTCGCCTTCCCGTCGGGCCTCCGCCTCATCCAGGGACGGCTCCGTCTCTGCAAACGGCTCGGGCTCCCTCGCCGGTGAGTGCATGGTCCGGAGATTGGCCATGACGTCGGGCGGGAAGGCATCGAGCGGCCGCACGTCGTCCGGCGCGGGCGCAGACACGTGGCCGGTCTCCAGGAACCGGGAAGCGATCTCAGCGGCCCTATGGCCGTCGGCCACCGCCTGGATGGCATTACCCGGGCCCCGCAGCGACTCGCCGGCGAGGAAGACCCGAGGATGGCTCGTCAGATGGGTATCCCGGCTGGCCACGATCCTGCCGCGCTCGTCGGTCTGGACAGCCGTGCCTTCCGCCCAACTCCGGTCCGGTGCCTGCCCGATACTCAGGATGGCCATGTCGGCGGCAAGCGTTCGAATGCGGGATGGATCGTAAGTGGGCCTGAAGCGTCCCGCCTCGTCGAAGACCGAGACGACGGCCATGAGTTCCAGGGCGGCGATGGCGCCGTCGCGGTTCAAGACGCGTTTCAGGGCGGCGCGCGGCATGACGTGGATGCCTTCGGCCTCCGACAGTTCAAGTTCTCCCGGCTCCGCGGGCATTTCCTCCCGACTCTCAAGACAGATCAGCGCGACGAACTCAGCGCCGAGTCGCCTCGCGGTCCGCGCCACGTCCACGGCAACGTTGCCGCCGCCGATGACGGCCACACGCCTGCCGACGTCCACCTTGCTGCCGAGCCAAACATCGGTCATCCACGGGATGGCCGCCGTGAAACGCTGTCCGCCGAATCCCGGCACCGCGATGCCACGGCTTCGCGAGAGACCGGTGGCGACGATGGCGGCATCGAAGCCCTTCTCGAGCAGCGCATCCACGGTGACGTCGCGGCCGATCTGGCACTTATACGTCACGTCGATGCCCACGGCGAGGATGGCATCGATGTCCGCATCCACTGCCGCCTGGGGCAGGCGGTAACGCGGAATCACGTTCAGCATTCCCCCGGGCCGGTCGAGGTGCTCGAAGACGCTGACCTCGTGTCCGGCCAGCCGGAGGTCACGAGCCGCCGTCAACCCGGCCGGGCCGGCCCCGACGACCGCAACGCGCGAACCGGTCGCCGGCTTCCTGTCGGGCGGCTGGGGCCTCTTGGCGCCCGACGCTTCGGTGACGAACCGTTTCAGGGCGCGGATGGCTACGGGCGAGTCCAGTTCGCCGCGCCGGCAATGGCTCTCGCACGGACGCAGACAAATGTGGGCGCACACGGACGGAAACGGATTCGTGCGGCAGATGACCTCGTACGCCTCTGCGTACCGGCCCTCTGCAACGAGGCGCGCGTACCTGCCACTGTCCGTCCGGACGGGACACGCGGCCTGACACGGCGGTAGTACCTGGGACGTCACGGGTTGCCCTCGCGATGGTCAGCCTTGGCCAGGGCCGCCGATATCTCGTCGGCCAACCGGTCCCCTGTGATCGGTTTCTCCAGCACCTTGTCCACCGGCAGCCACTGCTCGTCGGGCTCGAAGAGCATCTGGTAATGCTTTCCCACAGCCGTCAGGATGAACAACGTGGTGTGGGCCAGTTCGGCGTCGGCCCGAATGGCGCGTGCCAGGGCAAACCCCTCGTCGGGGCGCTTCATAACGACGTCAATCACCGCGGCGTCCGGCTTGTGCTCCCTGGCCGCCGCCAGACCGGCTCGGCCGTCCTCGGCGGTGACCACGCGGTATCCCGCGTGTTCGAGTACCAGGGACGTAGCCGTCAGAAAGCCCACGTCGTCGTCGACAAGCAGGACCGTGTGCTTCTCCATGGCAGGGCCTCCTACGACGTCGCGTCGCCCTCCTTGTTGCGGAGCATCGCGTTGACGGTGTCGACCAGCCGTTCATGGGCGGCCGATTTCGGAATGATGTCTGAAGCAGGCAACCCCATGCCCTGCTCGAAGGCATGCATCATCTGGCCGGAACTCTCGGCAACCGCGGTGACGAGCACAATGGGGATGTCGGCGAGCCGTTCGTCCTTGGCGATCTCGTCGGCGAAGGCAAAGCCGTCTTTGCCCGGCATGATAACGTCAAGCAGGATCAGGTCAGGCAACTCTGCATCCAGCCGAGCCTTGGCTTCATCGGCATTGGGTGCAGGGGTGACGTCGTATCCTGCCGCCTCAAGCAGACGTCCAACAGCCAAGAGGAATCCCTCATCGTCGTCAACAAGCAGTATCCTCTGCGCCATCACCGGGTCTCCTTTCCGTGCGCAAGGGGGAATCAAGCCGCCGGCCTGATGTTCGCGGCAGCGTGCGCTCCCTTGCCCGTCGGCGCGCGCTGCCGCCTGTCGCGACAGTCAAGCCTGATCATTATTCTCCGTCGAGTTGACTCTTTCAAGTAGCCTTGCGACTTGGTCGCACAGCACGTCGAGGTCCACGGGCTTCTCGAGGAAGTCCGCCACCGGCAGGAAATCGCTGCCGATGTCGCCTGGGCCGAATTCCAGGGGGAACCGCTGATTCACGGCCGTCAACATGAGGATCGGTATGCCCCCGAGTTTCTCGTCCTCGCGTTGAATGGTCCGGGCCAACTCAAAGCCGCCGGAGATGTCCTCCGGGAACATGACGTCCAGGATCACGAGATCCGGACGTCTTTCGCCCATGGTTTCTACCGCGCGGGAAGGGCTCACTTCAATCTTTACTTCATGCCCGGCATGGCGCAGGGCCATCGCCGTTGCGCCCGCGAAGTCCTCATCATCGTCCACGATCAGCAGATAGGCCATCCGCAACGTCCTCCCGTTCCTCGGCCTGGGTGACGGGCGTTTCGGCCGATGGGAACACCAACGTGAACTTCGTGCCCCGGCCGGGTGCGCTTTCCACACGCACCCGGATACGATGCACCTCGGCCACGCGCCGCACGATCGCCAACCCCAGTCCGGTGCTCTCCTTGCAGTGCCGTACGCCTTCTTCCGTCCGGTAGTACGCGTCGAAGATGCGCGGAATCTTGTTGGGGGGAATGCCGATGCCCTGATCCTCAACGACGACTACCGCCCCGCCGTCGGCCCCGGGCGAACACTGCACGCCGACCCGTCCGCCTCGGTGGGAGAAGTGAACGGCGTTCGAGAGCAGGTTCGTGAAAAGCATCCTCAGGTGGTCCTTGACGGCGACCGCCCGGGCAGACTGCAGGTCCGCCGCCAAGGCGACACCACGATCGTCCGCGATGGGCTGGGCCTGAGCCACGCACCACCGAAGGACCTCGGCCAGATCGGCCTCAACCGTGTCGAGTGGTTCCTCGCGCGCGCTCTGCAGATTGGCCAGTTGCAGCATCTCCTGGATTTGGGTCGCCAACCGGCGACACCGGGTGCCAAGCCGTACGACAACACCGTGCGCTTCGCTCGGCAGGGGACCACAGTAACCCTTGAGCAGCGTCTGAATATTGGCGTCTATCGCCGCGAACGGGGCCTTCAACTCGTGTGTTGTGCGGAGCATGTGCTGCATCTTCTCCTTCTGGGCCTCGGTCAGACGGCGGTTGGTTCTGGCCAGGTCGGCATCCCGCTGTCGGACCATCGCCGAAAGATGGGACGTCACATACCACACGACGACCCACGTGACGGCTGCCCAGGTCACATTCAGCAGGGTCGCTCCGGGCACCTGCCCCATACGGGCCCGCAACGTCGGATCCGCGTAGATCCCCGCGATGTCGAGCACGCCCGTTTCTTCGAGCGCCACGCAGGCAACGTAAAGGCTGCACGCGATGCCGGTAACCGCAAGCGACCATGAGCGCGGGAAGAAGATGCAGGACAGCACAATGTGAAAGAGATAGGCGAAGCCGACGTACGTCTCCAGGCTACCCATGAAATGGACCACGACGGTCAGGACGGCGAGGTCGACGACGATCTGCGCCCACAAGTTGGCCTTGGTGCCATGGGCGTCCTCGGACCTGGCCAGGTGCCGCGCGTGCCAGAGGAAACCCAGGTTCGCCACCGCCAGAACGGCCGCCGCCGTGAACGGCCACTGCCTCTGGGCCCTCAGGCCGATGCGCGGCAGCAGTGTCGGAAACAGGTCAAGGAACCCGAATGCCACCAGAATGACCACAACGATCCAACGCAGACTGCAGAACCACAGCGCGCTTCGGACGAGGAGGCCTTCGGAAAGATAGGGCGCGGCTCCAGGCTTGGCTGCCTCCGGCGCGCCGGTGCCGCTCCCGGCGAGCGGCAGTTCGTAAACGGTCCGCTCGCCTGCGCTCCTCGACACGTCGTAGGCCGAGCCCTGCACGGATCGTCCCCCCGTGCCGCGACAAGAGGGTCAGAGGTTCGCCCCGGATGGATGCGCTCCGCCCATCGACGGCACGTGCAATAACGAGATGTCCCTGGGGCCGCTACGGTGTGGCCGCTCAGGTCCGACAAGCCGGCGCGAAGGGATGCCCCACGCCCGCCTCCAACCGATGCAGATCCAACTCCCTGCCAGGCACTGCCGGCTCGACAACCCTCGCATCAAGCGCGGCAAGACGCGCCCATGCTCGCCAGAGGTAACCACCCCCCATGCCCGACTGCGTTTATGCCATAGGAAACTGCCACGGTCAAGAAGTTGCCGGGAAGTGCTGTAGGTGCAGATGGAAAGGCAAATGGCCCCCTGAGCGTTAAGTCCCTGAACTCCACGGGACGGACACGCGGGACGGCGTGGTTGAAGTGCGTGCCATCTGCCAGAGAACGAGCCGTCTTTCAATACATAGGGACGCGGTCTGTGGAACGTAAACGTCCTTGGCTCCTCTCCGAAGGCACCCCCCTCAGCGCCGGCGTACCCGCACCCACGCCCGAACCCGCCACACTCGCGCTGCTGGCCGTCGGCGGGCTGGGCCTGCTCGCCCGGCGCCGGCGGAGACGGTGACGCAGACAATCCGGCGGCGGGTGGCATGGCCACCGGATGGTCGGTGGCCATGTTGTCGGCAGCGCCGG
>CAZEBQ010000103.1:0-12676 GCA_964510295.1 uncultured Anaerolineales bacterium
CCGCCAGTGCAGCGCCGGCGACCGACTTCTGAAGAAAGTCCCGGCGTTTCAAACGCTTCTCTCGTGACGTCATAGCATGCTCCTTGTCGTGCTATCTGGGCACCGTCCGGCAGATGACGTTGACGCAAGCGGGTTTGCCCGAAGCGAGGGCGCGCCCGAGAGCGGGACGGATGTCGCCAGGCTGTTCGACGAACTCGCCGTGCCCTCCGAAGCCCTCCACCCACTTGTCGTAGCGAACGTGCCCCAGTTCGCTCGCCACGAGACGGTCTTTTCCGTACATGCCTATCTGGGCGGCCTTGATCATGCCCCAGGCGCCGTCATTGACGATGACCGCCACCACCGGGAGATTGTGGCGCAGGGCCGTGTCCATCTCGACGGCGTTCAGCCCGAACGAGCCGTCGCCGCATATCAGGAAGACGTTTCGGTCCGGGTTGGCCGACTTCGCAGCCAGGGCGAAGGGCAGCCCAACGCCCAGACATCCCATGGGACCGCTGGTTACCCCCATCACGTCGCCGGGCCGTTCGGCGGGGAGGACGCCCATGGACCAGACGCTGGTGAATCCGCCGTCGATCACGTAGCAAGCGTCCTTGCCTCCGAAATCACGCAGTTCTTCGGCGACCCGGAGCGGATGGCACGGGACAGCGTCGAGATTGATTTTGGCGCGGCCCCTTTTAACGCCCCACGTGACCGCCTCCTTGGCCTTCTTGCCCCATGGACGGTTCGCCGTGTTCGCAACGGCGTCTTGGAGGTCTTCGAGCACGTGGGCGATGTCGCCGGCAACCGCGCAGTCGGGCCCCCGGTTGAAACCCAGGCGGGAGGGTTCAATGTCCACTTGGATCACCTTCATCGGCTTCGGGAACATTCGTCCGTAGCCCATCATGAAGTCGACGCGTACGCCCAACAGGAGCACGGCGTCGGCCCGCAACGCGGCCGAGGACGCCGGGAACACGGAAAGCGGATGCGAGTCGGGCAAGGTGCCCCGGCCTCCCGAATGGGTGACCACCGGGATGCCGGTGTGTTCGGCGAAGCCCTTGAGCGCCGCCTGGGCCTCGGACCATCGGCAGCCGGCCCCGGCCACAATGACCGGGCGCTCGGCTTCGGAGAGTATCTTTGCGGCCTCAGCGATGCAGTCCCGGCTTCCCCGGGGCCGATCGGTGGCGCGATAGTCCGCGGGAAATCGTGCTTCGGATTTCTTCACACGGCCCATGAGGATATCCTGGGGCAACTCCAGATACACCGGCGCCGGCCGCCCACTCAGGGCGTGGCGAAACGCCATGGCCACGTACTCGCCGATGCGCCCGGTGTCGTGGCAGACGCGCGACCACTTGGTGATGGACTCGTAGAGGTCCATCTGGTCAATGTCCTGCAGCGACCCGATTTCGTTGTCCTCCAGGCTGCTGCGTCCGCCGAGAATGAGCATCGGCACACCATTCTCATACGCGTTGGCAACGCCGGTGACGGCGTTCGTCATCCCGGGGCCCGCGGTGACGGAGATGACCCCGACTTCACCTGTGATCCACGACCAGGCCTCGCCCATGTGCGCGACGGCTTCCTCGTGCCGTGCATCCAAGACTTGGATACCCTCGTCGAGGCATCCATCAAGGATAGGAAGGATGTGTCCTCCGCACAGGGTGAACAGACGCGAGACGCCTTCGCGCCGGAGGGCATGCGCCACCAACTGGCCCCCGTGGGGGTTGTCGGACTTGAGGTCGTCGAGCCGGGCGGGCCTCGGCCGCTCGACGCTCGCCTTGGCCACCTTGGACATTCCAGCCGCTGCCGCCGCAGCACCCGCTCCCACCGCTGAGGTTTTCAGGAAAGTCCGTCGCGAGATGCCGTCCACTGGGTTCTTGCCGGTGTCTTCCGGACTATCCGTCCTCGCTCTCTTCCTCATGACATTCCCCTTCTAATCTGTGAGATCACCTGTACCCTCCCGCCACACGAAGAGCAACCTCCCATGAGTCTAACGGGAGTTTGAACTCCAAGCCCTACCGCTGGAGATGGAGCGTCACCAGTGGGTTGAATGGATCAAACGACTCGTTCATGGTCCAAGCCATGGCCCGCAGCAGAATGATCCGAAAGTAGGGGTCGTTGAACGTGAAGTAGTTGTGGCCGGCACCCGAGACGAAAACTCTTCCCCGGCCTACCTGCTTCGTCCACATGACCGGCCACTTCTTGCCGTCCAGATCTTCGATCTTGGGAGGACCGGGTAATGGTTTGTTGGCGATGGCCGGGCCGGCGGGCGACGTCACCAGCGGAGTGATGCCCGCCGGGTCGCCCCTCAAATGCCAATAGAACTCCTCCGCCAGATGGAACTTTGCCGGGAAGCCCTTGAAGATGGGCGATGCTCTGGCCGCATCCGTGAGCGACACCGGCGTGGGCAACACGCCCCACTTGGTGGCGCCCTGTCGGTGGTCCCATGCCAGGCCAATGCACTTGGACAACTCTTCGCCCGAGCCCTGCATCAAGGCCATGTGAATGAAGATCAATCCCCCGCCGCGCTTCTGATAGGCGTCGATAAGATCGTAATCCCACCCCTCCCCGCGCGGCCACAGATAGAAGACGACCAGGTCGGCCTTCTCCCACAGTTCCTTCTTGGGGAAATACATGGAGGCAGCGACCGTGACGCGCGGGACTCGGGGCAGAAGCACATTCACGAAGCGGTCCATGACCCAGGCGTATTCGTGGGTCTCTTTCGCGTGGAGTTTGTCGATGCCCCAGACCCAGACAATGTTGAGGTCGCGGGACGGTTCTCGCTTCTCAATCGGCCCCACGATGCGCCTGACTTCCGCCGGGTCGCGTTTCACGGGTTTCTGCCACGGAAACTGCGCGGTGGCCGTCGAAGAAACGGTCAGCAGAAGCACGGCAATGCAGGCGGTTCGATATCGCATGACAGGACTCCTTAAGCAACCGGGCCCGCAGAACACTGCCGCCCGAGCGGCAACACCGTCGTTGACCAGGAATGACTCACCTTGCGCCTCCCGCGAGGCTCAACGCTTCAACTCTTGCGCCCAGACGGCTGACTGCGGATCGTATTCCCTGGGCGCTCCACCAGCGACGACCAGGCGGCCGCCGATGATCCTGGCCGCAGGTCCGATCAGCGGGCCAGGCAACTTGCCGACCTGGCTCCACTTGCCGGCTGAAAGCGCCCAGATGGCGGCTTGCAGCCGGTTCACGCTTCGGCCACCGATCACGAAGATGCGACCGTCGTGCAGGAACGTGCTGTTTTCCGCATGCGAATGCGGCCTCGGCAGCGCGGGCCCAGGACTCCACGAGTCGGTCCGGGGCGTGCCGCCCACTTTCTCATGACCGATCGCAGCGGGGCACGAGGCCGCGTCTGCCTCTCGCCGCTCAATCGACCTTCATCCGCTTGATCGCGTCGCTGTCGTGCGCTTTGGCCATGAACTCCGCAAGAAGTGCCCGATCGTCCAGCGTGCACGTGACGTCGCCCGAGAGCGTCTTGATGTTGGCGTCGATCTCCTGTTTCAGTCGCATCCCGATGTTGAGGATATGGATCCGCTCGTCTTCCAGCGCGAAGCGGATGGCCGCAGCAGGCAGTTGCTCGAGACGCCGTTTGTCGAATCCCGGCACGACGTATCCCGACCAGGCGCCCAGAACGCCGCCGCCAATGACCTTCATGGCAACAATGCCCATGCCGCGTTCGTGCGCCTTGGCCAGGCACGCGTTGCGGAGTTCAAGCATTCGGGCCGAGAAGATCTGATTGTATCCTCTGGGGAAGTAGCCGCACGACAACATGCACTGGTCGAACCCGCCGGAGGCGATCAGGGCCAACGCCTTGTCGAAATAGGAGTGTGCCGAGAACCCAAGGAACTTGACGATCCCTTCGTCGCGCAACTTCGCCAGTTCGCCGTGGACCTCCATCGCCCGTTTGACGGTCATCTGCTCCAGTCCCGGCGTGCCGTGGATCAGGATGGCGTCGAGGTAGTCCGTCTGGAGTTCTTTGAGCGATTTCTCCACGGCGCCGCGGACCTTGGCCGGATCCGTCGTCTCGACCTTGGTGACGAGGTAGACCTTGTCGCGGATGCCCTTGAGTCCTTCGCCGAGAATCGACTGGCTTTCCATGTAGTTGCCGGCCGTATCGAAGTAGCGGACCCCTCGATCGTAGACGTAACGAACCAGTTTCGCACGGTCTTCGGTCGACAGCGGACTGGCCCAGACCTTGACCAGTGCGGCGCCGCCATAGCCCAAGATCGGCAGGCTGCGGCCCGTCTTGCCGAAGGGTCGCGTGGCGATCTGCTTTGGCTCGCTCGACGGCTCACCCGCCGGGGCGACACCGGAGCCCGCTGCAACGGCCCCGACGGCTACCGCCACGCCGGCCTTCAGGAAGCCCCGTCGATCAACGGATTCAGCCGTGCGTGTCTTGGAATGACCCATCGCGTGATTCTCCTTCGCTGAGACAGAGGCAGCAGAGCGCGGCCGCCAGAAGGACAGGCCGGCTAGAGGTCTGGGGGAGATCTGTTGTCTGAAGTGTCACTTGGGTCCCCGATCCGAGACGCCATAAACGCCGAGTTTGTCGCCGTACCGGATATACAGCCTCCCGCCGCATACCACAGGATGCGCCCACGTCTGTCTCTCTCCCGGATTCTTGAGTTTCAGGCTCCCGGTGACATCAAACCCCTCATCCGTCGCCTTCGCCAGGACCATGTGCCCGTCATCCGAGTAAAGATAGAACCGCTCGTCGGCATAGGTGAGACAGCCATTCCTGTACTTGTACGAGGACTGCACCGGAGCGGATGTAAAGATGGTTTTGCCCGACTTGAAATCAATGCACACCCAGGGCGTGGACTTGCCGAGATGCTCCGCGTATCCGTAGAGCCTGCCGTCGGCCAGGACAATGCCTCCCTGCTTGTTGTCGAGCGTCCGGTTATGCCAGTGTCTCCTTACCGAGCACCCATCGCCCGAAACGTCGAGGTGCAGCGAAGTCGTTCCCTTCCTGACGCAGCCCGAGACAATCAGAAAACCCTCGTGGGAAATCGCCGTCGTGATATTCTCGTCAGCGTAAACCTTGTGCGGATACCTCCACAGCAACCTTCCGTCAGAGGCGCGCACCCCGACTACGGATTCCGACATCACGGTGACTATCTGTCTCAGCCCCTTGTATTCGACCAGGATCGGCGACGCATAACCCGGCCGGTCACCGGCCCCTTTGCATTCCCAGACAACCTTGCCCGTCTTCCTGTCGAGCGCCGCCATACTGACCTCCTTGCCGCCCGGTGTGCAGACAACCCTATCGTCAAAAACGAGCGGTGATTCAGCCAGCCCCCACATGATGTTGCGACCGCCGAATCTACGCATGATGTCAATCGACCATACCGCCTCTCCGTCATCGGCCTTGAGACATACGAGATTCCCGATGCCGCTGAGGTGATAGAGCATCCCGTCGGCGATCGTCGGCGTGGAGCGGGTTCCTGGATAATCCTTTTCCCAGGCCCTGCCGTTCTTTCCGGTCCAGACCTTCTTTCCGTCCATGTCCAGCACGGTGATGACACAATCGCCAGTGATACTTCCGGTCGTGTGGATACGTTTGTCCGCGATTGCGACTGTCGAGTACCCCTCCCCGATGCCGGTCGCTTCCCAGATGCGCACAGGGCCGCCTTCCGGCCACTCTTTCAGCAACCCCTTGTCAGCGGACTTGTTGTCGCGATTCGGCCCGTGAAACTGCGGCCAGTTGTCCTGTCCCGGGACCGCCGACGAAAGGAGCAACACGGACAGTGCGAAGAAGATAAGCCTTCGCATGGAGATTAAGCCTCCGCTTCATTCGTTTGTGCCGCCCATCACTCGGCCGGTCTTCGATCGTCTCTGCCGGCCGCCGTGCAAGTCAACCGGCTGCGCCACGAATCACCGTCTCATAAGATTCCCGAGCAGCCTACTTCGGCGACTTCTCGCCATGGGGATACCTGTAGTCGGCGCGCGGGTTCGTCGACACTTTCCGGGTGGAACCGTCCTCCAGCGTGTAGAGGTAGAGTGACGGGCTGGCATGGTACACAATCGCAGTTTCGCCCTTGGTCCAGCGCGGGTAGGCGAACCAGATCGGCTTCCTCTCTTTATTGGCAATCGGTCTGGCATTTGTAATGGTGCGCTTCTTCGCGTCGAAGTCGGCGATGTAGATCGCATGCCCCGGCTCTTTGAACTTGTGTCCCATCAGGTGACCGAAACAGGCCCTTTTCTCGCTCGGCGAGACGCTGATGCGACACAGCAGTCCCTGCTTCGCCAGCCCGCCGCAGTCGATCCGTTCGAAGCGGGACTCGCCCCCGGCCTGGGGTGTCATGAGATAGTAGCCCCACCCCTTCGTCGGGTGGGCGGACTCTACGAGAATCCTGCCGTCGGTGAGGCACGTGTGCGCCCAGGTGTGATAGCGCCTGTCGCTGATGGCGGCCTCCTGGCCGGGCCTCGCGCCCACCTTGCTCCGCATGACGAAGAAGCCGCCCGTCGTCGTGTTCCTCCGGTTCCAGATGGGCATGTTCGTTCCGTCACGCGTCCAGGTAGGGTTGAAATTCGTGTGGGTGGCGTCGGTCAGTTTGTGAAAGCCTGTGCCGTCAACATTGATCACACAGAGCACGGTCTTCCAATTGGTCACGACGGGGTCATTCTTCACTCTGCGAAAGAAGACGAGCATGTCGCCGGTCTTCGACCACGACGGTTTGAAGTCCTCCTGTCCCTCGCCGGGCGGCACGGTGATCGGCTTTCCCTCCGGCGTGCCCAGTACGTTGACATAGATCCTGCCGTTCATGTAATACGAGCACCGCAGGCCAAGGGCGGCGACATCCTTGACGGCGCCGGCCGGCTTCTCGGCGGGGCGCGCCGGTTCGGGCTTGCGTCCCGTCTTGCCGCCGCGGGATCGCAGGAGGGCGGCGATCTTGGGGCGCGTGGCCTCGATTCTCTTCAGATCCAGTTTGAGCCCGAGGGCCCCGCCGATGCCCGTGTACAGCTTGCCCAGATCTTCATGCCAAGGCGCGGCCACGGTGTCCAGCGGCGTCTCCGATTTGTCGTTCATCGCGTTGATGTCCGCGCCCTTGCTGAGGAGTAGTTTCACGGTCTCGGTGTAGCAGAGGAAGGACGCGGTGTGCAGTGCGGTCGAGCCGCCACCACCCTTGGCCGCCCTGATGTCGGCGCCCTTGTCAATCAGCAAGCCCGCGGCGTCGGTCTGGCCGAAGAGAGCCGCCACGAACAGCGCTGTCACTCCGTGTTGATCCCCGGCATCCACCTTGACGCCGGACGACAGGATCTGTTTGACGGCCGTCACGTTGCCGTCCTTCGCGGCCGTGAGGAGGGCACTGGCGGGGTTGGGCTGCTCGGGTTTCTCGGCCTTCGGTTCTGCCTGGGACGTGGCGTAGGCGGCGAGAAGGGCAATAGCGAGAGTCCATGCGGTGAGCTTGCTCATTCTGCGTCTCCTGTCCGTTTCAAGGCCACACGGTGGCAGTTCGTGCGGCGTCCTTATGTCGCTGGCTTCTTCCGGTGCTGGTTCTTGCTCTTCCCACCCTTCGCGCGGAGAAGATCGGCAATCTCAATCCTGGCCTCCTTCTTGGACTCCGGATCATAGTTGGTCGCATCCAAGGGCGTGAACCCGTTGTTGTCCTTGGCATTGACGTTGGCCCCGGCGTCAATCAACCGCCTGGCCATCTCGATGCGGCCCAAGGCCGCCGCCCAGTGCAGCGGCGTTCCGCCATGTTCGTCCTTGGCTTTGGCGTTGAGATTCACCCCCTTCCGGACAAGGAATTGGGCGATCTCCCGCTGATCGCACAGGACAGCCAGGTGTAGAGGCGTGGCTCCCGATGCGGGGACCCCGGGTGCAATAAAGGTCGCGTCAATCTCTGCTCCGGCGGCGAGATGGCGCCTGACGGCTTTCAGGTTACCTTGCGCCGCAGCCGCCCAGATGTCCATGACGGGCAACTGCACCGGCTCCGTTGTCGGCTGCTGCCGAATCGCCGATGTCGTGGTCGGCAGCAGTTCGACGCTGGTGATGCTCAGTCCTGCGTCCACGTTGTACGTACAGCACCACCAGTCGACGAGTTCCAGGCCGATTGGCGAATCCGCGAACTCCTCTTCCTGCGGGTGAAACTCCTCGAGCCGCAGTTCAATCTCCAGAACACCATCCGTCTCCGGCAGGACTTCGAGTTTTCGGGCGGCCACGTATTTCCCTGCGAAGCCGCCTTTGACGTTTTTCGTCGTCAGACCGAAGAAAATCTCTCCCGACGTCTCAATCTGGCCGCGAATCCGAAACCCCCCGCCGGAGGTGAGCACCACGGGAGGGGCCGGGCCGCGAGACACCGAGAGCGCCGCCAGGTGAAGCGTGATTCGTTTCTTCTGGAAATCCAGGAGCATCGGGGCGGTTCGCAAGGTGCCGTTGGTTCCCCCCCCGTCAGGTACCCATTCTCCGTATGCGGCGCCCGAGGGCAGCCTGCTCTGCCACGAGCGAACGGACTCGGGCCGACGTCCTACCTCGAGATCCTTCAGGCCACTCGCCGACACGACAACCTGATGGTCCGCCGGGACGTCCGCCACGCTTCCATCCGCCAGCCGCGTCACGCGGACCCGACCCTCGTTTACACGAAGCATCGTCGACGTCCGCTGGGCGTCAACATTCAGTTGGGTGCCCAGTACTTCCAGCCTTGCGGTCGGCGTATGGATCAGCATCGGCTGGCCATGCGGCTGCGGGGCGACGCTAGCAGACACGCTTCCTTCGCGCAGATGCATTTCCTTCTGCCGGCCCTCGGAAATCGTCAACACCGACCGTCCGGAAACAGTCACCGTCGACCCATCGCGGAACGCTAGCACGGCCCAGGAATCAGCGGAGAGCGATTCCAGCGTGCCGCCGCGCAACGAACTGCCGGCCTCGAGGCCGTGAACGACCCGTCCGCCGTCACCGGTCCATTCCAGAGTCCCGTTCATTTCGGTGATCGTCGCGATCTCCCGTTTACGACTTGGGCGTAACAGGTAAACGCCGGCGATCAGCACAACGACGGCCGCAGCGACGGCCGCCCACGACCACCCGGCGAGACGGAGCCTTGGTCCTCGGGGCCCGTTATCGGAGTCCCGCCCGCTGCTTGCCACGTCGGTCTGCGCCGGCGTTTCTTCTTCCACGTCGTAAGCGAATTGGCGTCTCAGGGCCGAGTGCAGATTCAGGTGGTGCAGATAAGCCCTGCGATCCTCCGCATTCGCCAACAGGCGGGCGTGCAGTTCTCGCTTCTGCCCGTCCGATGCCGTTCCCTGCAACACCTGCTCAATCAACTCAACCAGTGGCGTGGCTCCAGCCGATTCGCGTTCGTCCATCGTCATACCCTATCAAGCCCCAGGGTTCGTTGGACACACAGTGACAAAGCGGCGCGGATTCTTGCGAGGTGTTTCCGAACGCCATTCGGTGTCCGCCCGACACGCTCGGCGTACTCTCGGATCGTTGAGCCCTCCCGGTAGCACCTGGAGAGCAATCCGCGATCCCTCGAATCGAGCTTCGCCACGCAATGGGCAAGCACGCGGCGTTCTTCCTCCAGTTGGGCCGCATGCTGCGCGGCCTCATCCGCCAGGAGCCCGACAAGTTCGTCACTGAAGAAATGCCGGTCCCGTTGCCTCTTGCGTCGGAAGTTCATGGCCTCGAAGCGAGCAATCTGGAACGCCCAGTTGCGAAAACTGGTCCCGGTCTCAAACTGGCCGAACTTCTTCCACATGGCCATGCTGGTTTCCTGCATCACCACTTCGGCGTCGTCCAGATTGGCGAGCAGCGACGTCAGGAACGAGTGGATCGCCGGTTCGTACCGAACGAACAAGGCAATGAATTCTTCGTGTTTCGGGGATTGCAAGAACGCACTCATTTCAGGTGACACGGCACTTACGGCGACCGTCATTCGACGCTCGGCTGTGTCCGCTCGCTTCTATAACGTCGCCTTGGCTTCAGATAGGCCCAAGATTCTAGCAGAAAGTTGACCCTATGGCCGCCCCCATCGTGGCAGAGCAGTGGGCGCAAGAACCAGTCCGGCCACAGACCATCTCGCCGCCGCCCAGGCCGTTGGAGGTCCAAGGCGCATCGGTCGTAGTCCAACCCGACCGGGTCAACCAGGGCAATCCTTCCGCGAACGCCTCCAGCGGAAACCTGACCTCGATCCTGGGGTGTCGGGATGTCCCCAGCAAGCCTACCGCGCTTGCGACCGAGCGCGTCGTTTCCGTCCGCATGGCCGACGTCACGCCTGAGCCGGTGCGCTGGCTCTGGCCGGGCCGGTTCGCACTGGGCAATCTGTCGCTCATCGCCGGCGAGCCGGGCCTGGGCAAGAGCGTCGTGACGTTGGACATCGCCGCCAGGGTCTCTCGTGGCACCGGGTGGCCATGCGATGAAGCCAGCCAGACCGAGCCGGGAGGCGTCGTCCTGCTCAGCGCCGAGGATGACCTCAAAGACACGATCCGGCCGCGACTCGACGCCGCAGGCGCAGACTGCGGCCGAATCGAGGCGATGCGGGCGATCTACCGCCCAGACCACCGGCGCGGCATCGAGGTCGCCGTGGCCTTCACCTTGGTCGAGCACATCCACCACGTGGAGGCCCTGATTGGCAAGGTGGTTGCCTGCAAGCTCGTCATCGTGGACCCGGTCTCAGCATTCCTTGGCGGGACGGATTCCCACAACAACAGCGAGGTCCGCGCCGTCCTTGCCCCACTGGCTGAGATGGCTGCCCGCAACCGCGTGCCCGTCGTGGCGGTGACGCACCTGAACAAGGGTCAGGGCAGTGCCCTGAACCGGGTGATCGGCTCGATTGCCTTCACCGCCGCCGCCCAAGCCACCTACGTGGTGACACGTGATGCGGATGATGCCGCCCGGCGGCTGATGCTCCCGGCGAAGAACAACCTGGGCTGCGACGAAAACGGATTCGCCTATCGCCTGGAGGGGGACCCGACGCCGCGCGTCGAATGGGAGCCGAAGCCGGTGTCTATGTCGGCGGATGAGGCGGTGGGCCGGGAACGCCGCACGCGCGGGCCTCTGCCGGAGGCCCGGCATGACGCCGAGGCGTGGCTGCTGGACTTCCCCGCGGACGTCCGGACGTTTCGGAGATTCCGTGGCTGGAAAGAGACAAAACGGGCACGCGCGGGCCGACAGGCTCGGACGTCGAGTCCCCATGCCGGCAGGAGGCGTGCACGAAAACCGCTTCAACACTGGCCGAAAAACGCGCGATCCGCGCGCGGCCATACGCGCGCCGAAAAACGAGAGACGGTTTCGAGCGCAGAGAAATGGTGGAGGGAAAGTGACCGGGTTCGAAACCGCCCACTTTCTTCGGCGGCGGAGAATGGCGTGTCCTTTCGTGGCTGAGCAGAGGTAAGCCGCCCTGCAGAGAGAACTCACGGCACGCGAGCCATCGCGAACGTGGGTCGGAGAGATGGCGGGAGAAGTGGTTAGGGCGATCCAGACCATTGCGCTTCACTGCCGGATAGGGCGCCAGGGAGGGGCAGGAAGACGCCCTGCTCCCTCGACCCGACATGCCCGTGGCTACTTCACTGCCCCGGCGGTAAGGCCCTTGACGAAGCGGCGCTGCATGATAACGTAGAGGACCGTCACCGGCAGGGACAGCACGACCACGCCGGCGAAGATGTGGTTCCAATTCCGCACGTACTGGTCATTGAGGAACTTCCACAGTTGCACGAACACCAGTTGGCCCTTCGTGGGACCCATCACAATGAAGGCCTGCATGAAGTCATTCCAGATCCACAGGCCCCAGAAAATGATCACGGTGATCGTGCAGGGGGCCAGCAGCGGGAACACGATTCGCCAGAACGTGCTCACCTGCCCGCAGCCGTCGATGGCGGCGGCCTCTTCCAACTCGCGTGGGATCGTGGTCATGAACGCGCTGTAGATGAAGATGCACAGCGGCAGGCCCCACGAGACATAGTGCAGCAGCAAAGCCAGGTACGTGAACTGGATGTCCATCATCCGGAAGAGTTTCAGGAGGAGCACCATGTTGACCTGGAACGGCACGGTCAGGCCGGTCAGGAAGAACACGCGCAGCAGTCTGCCGGCGGCCATCTTCCGCCGCAGCAACGCTGGGCATGTTGGAGACGGTTACACCTTAACGCACCGCTTCGCATACACCCGCTTCCACGCATAACTCGACCGCGCCAGCGGCGTAAACAGCCGCCGGTCCAGCGCCATCGCGATCCGCACCGACCCCCTCACCCCGCAACGTGACCGTCCCGCACAGTCCACCTTGTAGTGGATGGCCGGACACCGGTACTTGAGCGTCTCCCGGTCGTTCTCAAAGCCCCCGTAGGCCATCTGCCGCCGGCAGCCCGTCTTGGGGCAGTGGCAATAGACGGTCCCCTGCTGATCGTACACCACGTTCCGGGTGCCGGGCACCACGCGTGTCTCGTCCGGCTCCTTCCACATGGCCCGGATGTCGATGGCCGGATGCCGCTCGGCCAGGCCGTCCAGCAGGGCGCGGGCCTGAGGCATCTCCGACGCCGACGCCTTCATCACCTTATACGCCACCGGCAACTCGTACTCGGCGTCCGCCACCAGGTGCACCTTGTACCCGAACCACCGCTGCACCTTCTCCCACAGCGTCCCGTCTGCGAGGGCAGCCGTGGCTGACCCGTCCTGGCGACGGCCGCGGCCCCGGTCACGCTCCAGGCGACGCATCAGGGCCTCGTCCGGCAACGCCCCCAGCACCAGACGCAGCCGGTGCAA
>CAZEBQ010000104.1:0-5171 GCA_964510295.1 uncultured Anaerolineales bacterium
CGACGATGTCGCTGCTGATGCGCGGCAGCCAGACGTTCAGGAGAAAGCCGGTGGGGTCGGCGATGAGGGCGTCGTATTCATCGCTCTTCATGTACGCTTCCTGCTCGGGAGGCTCCAGGTACTGGAACCCCGTGTCGGCCGAGATGTCGATGCCCGGAACGCCGTAGTACTTTGTGCCCATCGCCTGCGTCAGGCCCGTCCAGACGTAGACCATGTTGCCGACGACGGCGTCCCAGTCGAAGTCGGCGGCGCACTTGCAGGCGGCGTCGAAGGCCTTCTGGTAATCGTGCGTCACGTCCTGGCAGGTGTAGCCGGCGTACTTGGCGGTGAACTCGGCCACGAACGGACGGATGGGGACCTTGTCGGGCTTCCCGTTCCGCAGGGCCGTTGTGTAGCGGCTGAGGCGCTCGGCGTAGAGTGCTTCGGTGTCCTTCGCCATGGTGCGGCTCCTGAAAGACCCGTGTGACGCTCGCCCGACCAGCCGGGTGCCATGTTGACGCTTCCGAAAGCATGCCCCGTACCGGTCAACGGCCCCGATAGTCTAAACCGCGCGGCCGCGCCCCTGCAAGGACTTCCTGCGGCGCCGGTTTCTTAGTGGACCGCGGCCGCGCCGTCCGGTATACCCTCGTGGTCGGGGGGACGGCGGGTTGGAGGCTGTTTCAGATGGCGTGCGGCGGGCCTCCCGACTCGCCGCGCCACCCATGAGACGCCGATGACACTCAAGGTTCTGGGCATCTCGAGTAGTCCGAGGCAGCGGTCGAACTCCGACCTGCTCCTGCGCGAGGCCCTCGGCGGGGCCGAGTCCGCCGGCGCGGCGGCCGAGTACGTCGCCCTGGGCGGTCTCGATTTCGGCCCGTGCGTCGCCTGCGGGGCCTGTGCACGGACGGGACGCTGCCGCTTCGACGACCCCTTCCAGGAGGTCTTCGAGAAGATGCTTGCCGCCGACCGGCTGGTCTTTGCGACGCCGGTCTACTTTGCGGCCGTCTGCTCGCAGGGCAAACGCCTCATCGACCGGTGCCAGTGCCTGTGGTCGCGCAAGTACCTCATGAAAGAGCCGCTCTACCCGGACGGCCCGCGCGACCGCCGCGCCCTGGTCATCGCCGTCGGCGGCTCCAGGGGCAAGAAGGTGTTCGACGGCATCCGGCTGACGACGCGGTACTGGTTCGATTCGCTCGAGATGACCTGCTTCGCCAACCTGTTCGTCAACCAGGTGGACGCGGCGGGCGACGTGCTGAAGCACCCGCGGGCCATGGCCGAGGCCCTGCGCCTCGGCGCCGCCCTTGCCGACGCCGACTCCCCGGCGCCCGAGACGCCGATCGACGTGGAACTCTTCGAGGGCCTGGGCGATGCCGCCCGCCCCGCGGACTCTCGCGATGGCTCCTGACGCTGATGGCGACCAGGCGACGTCTGCTCCTTCCGCCTCGTCGGACGGCGTGATGGTCCGCGAGCCGTTCACGCTGGTTGTTTTTGGTGCTTCAGGCGACCTGACCCGCCGCAAACTCGTCCCGGCGGTTTACGATCTGTGGTGTGACGGTCTCCTGCCGCCCGAGTTCGCCGTCGTCGGCTACGCCCGCAGCGCGAAGACCGAGGATGAGTTCCGTGCCGGCCTGCGGACGGGCGTCGAGGAGTTCTCGCGTGCCGAGTCGTTGGACGAGGTGTCGTGGCAGCGGTTTGCGTCGCGTCTCCACTACATGTCCGGCCGGTACGACGACCCATCCGGTTTCCGGGCGCTCCGTAAACGTCTCGAAGACGATGCGGCGCAGGGCGCCGGTGCCGCCAACGTCCTCTTCTACCTGGCGACGCCGCCGGGTTCGTTCCAGACCATCATTGCGAGTCTGGGCGAGTCGGGCCTCGCCCGGCGCGGCACCGGCGTGGCGCCGTGGTCGAGGATCATCATCGAGAAGCCTTTCGGTCGCGACCTCGCCAGTGCGCGCGACCTCAACCGGGCACTCCTGGCGGCGTTCGACGAGCGGCAGGTCTTCCGCATCGACCATTACCTGGGAAAGGAGACGGTCCAGAACATCCTGGTCCTGCGGTTTGCCAACAGCATCTTCGATCCCCTCTGGAACGCCAAGTACGTGGACCACGTCCAGGTCACGGTGGCCGAGCAGGTTGGTGTGGAGGGGCGCGGCCCATACTACGAGCAGGCCGGTGCGCTCAGGGACATCGTCCAGAACCACATGATGCACCTCCTGTGCCTCGTGGCGATGGAGCCGCCGCTGGCGCTCGACGCCGAGGCCGTCCGCGACGAGAAGGTCAAGGTCCTGCGGTCGCTCAGGCCGATTCCGCCGGAGTGTGTCGCCGAGGGCGTGGTCCGCGCCCGGTACGCCGAGGGGCAGGTCCGTGGCGAGCGGGTGCCCGGCTACCGCGACGAGGACGGCGTGGCCGCCGATTCGGTCACCGAGACGTTCGTCGCCATGAAACTCTTTATTGACAACTGGCGATGGGCGGGCGTCCCGTTTTACCTGCGGACCGGCAAGCGGATGGCGGTCCGCATGACGGAGATCTCGATCCACTTCAAGCCCATTCCGCAGGTCCTGTTCGGCGCGCCGTCGCGCGGACCCCTTCAACCGAACGTCCTGGCGGTCCGGATCCAACCGAACGACGGCATCTCGATGCGGTTCCAGGTCAAGGTGCCCGGGCCGGCCATGCAGATTGAGCCGTACCAGATGGATTTCGGATATGCCGACGCGTTCCGACGGGCGCCGCAGGCGTACGAGCGGCTCCTCCTCGATGCGGCCCTGGGCGATAGGACGCTCTTCACGCGCAGCGACGAGGTCGAAGCCGCCTGGGCGTTCGTCGAGCCCATTCTCGAAGGTTGCCGCGGGTGTCCGGACGTATGCCCGTCGACGTATCCGGCCGGGTCGTGGGGGCCCGCCCAAGCCGACACGCTCCTCGAGGCCGACGGCCGCAAGTGGATGCTCGTCCGCCGGCCGAAGAAATGACCTTCCCGGAGGGCGCCGCGCCGTGGCCTTCCCAGGCCGCCGCGCGGCGGTCGGTTGAGGGAAGCCCTTACTCCGGCGGCAGGCGGAGCAGATCGTAGGCACGTTTGATGTAGACCAGCGCGCTGGCGGCGGTGAAGACCGTCGTGGCCCAGATGAGAATGTCGCGCACCAGGTGCGTCCACGGAGGACCGTCGGTCCAGTGGGCCACCCAGAAGAGCGACCACGAGATGGCCGTGCACTGAAGGATCATCTTGATCTTGCCGCTCCAGGATGCGGCAAACGAGATGCCCTGCGATTCGCTGAAGCCGCGCATCCCCGTCACCAGCAGTTCCCGCGCGATCACCAGCACCACCATCCACGTCTGCCAGCCGGTCAGGTTCACCAGATCCGACCCGGCCTCTCGCACGATGATGAACTGATCGCCCACGAAGTACGCTAGCGCCCCGCAGATGAGGATCTTGTCGACGAACGGGTCCGCGATGCGCCCGAGCACCGTCTGGTGACCCAGGCGGCGGGCCAGGTACCCGTCTACCATGTCGGTGCACACGGCCACGAGGAACACGACGAAGGCCACGTCGAGGATCGGCCAACCGGCCTCGCGCTCGGCGTCGTAGAAGCCGAGGATGATGAAGAAGGCGATGGCCATGAGGAGCCGGCTGGCCGTCAGCAAATTGGGAATATGCCGCCTCATGTGTCCCCGTCCGTCACGACGTCCGCGACAAGGTCGTACCCGTCGGTGCCGGTCACGCGGACGGTGCAGAATTCGCCCGTCCGGGCGGCTCCGGCCGGCAGGAGAACCGCACTGTCCACCTCGGGTGCCTGGCCCGCGTGCCGCGCCGTCAGACGACCGCCGGCATCGGCGCCGTCCACGAGGGTCTCAAGCGTTTGGCCGACGTGCTGCGCGGCCGCCTCGTGTGCGAGCGTCTCGGCGGTCGCCATCAGCCGCTCCCACCGCTGCCGCGCTACCTCCGGCGCCACGCGGTCCGGCAGCCCTGCCGCACGGGTACCCTCCTCCGGACTGTACACGAAGACGCCGACGTGGTCAAAGCGAACTTTTGCGACGAAGGTCATCAGGTGCTCGAAGTCGTCGTCGGTCTCGCCGGGGTAGCCGACGATGAGCGACGTCCGGATGGCCAGATGCGGCACGGCCGCACGAAGCCGGTCGATGAGGTCCTCAATCCCGGTCCGGCCCACGCGCCGGCCCATGCTCTCGAGGATTCGCGTCTGGATATGTTGGATGGGCAGATCGAGGTACGGCACGAGCGGCGGCCCGGCGGCCAACCGGTCGATGAGGTCCGGCGAAATCGACGCCGGGTGAGCGTACATCAGGCGGATCCAGCGAGCCCCCGACCGCTCACACAGGGCCTCGAGCAGGCCGGCGAGGCGCCGGCCCTTGACGCGGCGGTCGTGGCCGTAGGCCGTCGTGTCCTGGCCGATGACGACGAGTTCCTTCGCCCCGTCCGCGACGAGTTCCTCCGCCTCCTCCAGGACGCGGGCGGGCGGTTTGGAGCGCAGCCGGCCGCGGATCGCCGGAATCGCACAGTACGCGCACCGGTTGTCGCAGCCTTCGGTGATCCGCAGGTACGCATAGTGGCGAGGCGTCAGACGCAGCCGCTCCCGGTCGTCCGGCACGGCCGACGGCGGCGGTCCGACACGCACCATCGGCCCGTGCCCCATGGCCGCCTGCCCCGCTTTCCTGGCCGATTCTGAACGGCCGCGCGTTCGCTTCCGCTTGACCGGTCGGCCATCGAGGATGCGGCGGCAAACCTCGGCCATGCCCTCGCGCTCGGCCAGGCCGACGACGGCGTCTACGTCCGGGTGGCGCTTAAGGATCTCGCGCCCGTACCGCTGGGCCATGCACCCGGCGACGACGACGTGGCCGAGACGCCCGTCGCGTTTCATCGCTTCGAGGGCGTCGATGTGCCGGTCGCTCTCGGCCCGCGCCACGTCGATGAAGCCGCACGTGTTGACGATGGCCACGTCCGCACCGTCCGGGTCGGCCGTGATGGCGAACCCGTCGAGGGCGAGGCAGGCCAGCATCCGCTCGGAGTCCACCAGGTTCTTGTGACATCCGAGGGTGACGAGCGCGAGCGCGGGTAGTGGCTTTTCGGACATGACAGCGGCGGCACACCGGCCGCCGGTTCCCCTCCGACACGGGCAATGAACCCCGAAGTCTATGGCACGCAGCGCGCCGGTGTAAAGCGAAAACGCCGGGTGGCATGGTCA
>CAZEBQ010000104.1:5271-12566 GCA_964510295.1 uncultured Anaerolineales bacterium
AAAAATGTACCTGGTACCTTTTCTTTTCGTTCTTGGGCGTCGGCGCGGTGAAACGGGGAAAAGCCTTGAATCGCCTGCAGGCGGTGGAATAATCGCTGGGCCAACCTCGATGGCACGGGCAGGTGCACCATGGTAACCGAATCGGTGAACGTTCATAGCGACACGTCGCCGCCGCAGCGGCTGGGCCTTGCGGTCCTTGAGCGGCGCGACGCCGGCCGCAACTACACGCGTCTGGTCCTGGCTGCCCCGCCCGCCTGGGAAAGCCTGCCGGGTCAGTTCGTGAACATCCTGTGTGAGTCGGATCCGCGGGCGGCGGCCGCGTCGGAGCGGCGCCCGATCGAGTGGGACGAAGGCGGCGAGTGGCCGGTCGCCGCCGGCCTGGAACTCGGACGCGGCAAGTGGCCCGTCGTTCGGCGACCCTTGAGCATCTCGCGCGTGCTCCGCGACGGGGCGGGCGTGCGGCTGGAGGTGCTGGTGCGCCAGGTCGGGCCGGGCACGCGGTTTCTGGCGGCGCGGCCGGTGGGTGCGCCGATGGACGTGGTCGGTCCGCTGGGCAACCACTTCACGCCGCCCGACGATGACCGGCTCTGCGTCCTCGTGGGCGGCGGGTGCGGCGTGGCGCCGATCTTCGGCTTGGCCGATTGGGTCAGGCAACTTGGACGCCCGTGCGTCCTCATCCTGGGCGCCACCACGCTTGACAAGGTCCCCGCCGTGTTCCGCAGCGCGCCGGCCGCCACCGGCGACGCCGTCGCGCCGTGCGACGGAATGGCCGACCCCGATCTCGGCAGCGTCGAAACGATTCTCTCGACCGACGACGGGTCGGCCGGCTTTCGCGGAACGGCCATCGAGGCCGCGAGGCGGCGACTGAAGGATGCGGGCGACGACCGGCCCGTCGCGCTGTACGGATGCGGACCGGAGCGGATGATGCGGGCCCTCGCCCGCCTGGCCGAGCGACGCGATGCGCCGTGCCAGGTGTCGCTCGAATGCTTCATGGGGTGCGGCATCGGCGTGTGCCTCTCGTGTGCCGCCAAGGTGCACGACCCCGCGAGCGAGACGGGGTGGACCTACCGGCTCACGTGCCGCGACGGCCCCGTCATCGACGCCCGCGACGTGGTGTGGGAGTGACTCAGCCGCCGGGGTTGCCCGGCGCGTCCGTCGCAGGAGAGCGCGAAGCCATGACCCGGCCCGAAATCGACCTCTGCGTCACGCTCGGCCGCATCGCGATGAAGAACCCCATCGCGACGGCCTCCGGTTGCGCCGGCTACGGCGAGGAACTGGCCCGGTTCTACGACCCGTCGGTCCTTGGGGCGATCGTCACGAAGTCCGTCACGCTTGAGCCCCGCCAGGGCCACCCCCCGCCGCGCCTGGCCGAGGTGCGGGCCGGCATGATCAACGCCATCGGCCTGGCCAACGTCGGGTTGGAAGCGTTTCTCGACGAGAAACTGCCGGCGCTGGCCGCCTACGACGTGCCGGTCATCGTGAACGTGGCGGGGTCGACCCGGGAAGAATACCTCGAGGTGTGCGCTGCGTTGGATGCGGCCGCCGGCGTCGCGGGCATCGAACTGAACGTCTCGTGCCCGAACGTGAAGGAGGGCGGTATCGAGTTCGGCCTCGACCCGGCCGTCCTGACCCGCCTCGTCGAGGACGTGCGGGCGAAGGTCTCCCGCGCCGCACTCATCGTCAAACTCAGCCCGAACATCACGGACATCGCCGTGACGGCCCGTGCGGCGGTGGACGCGGGGGCCGAGGTCCTGAGTCTCATCAACACGCTGCGCGGCATGGCGATCGACCCCTGGACGGGCCGGCCCGCCCTGACGAACGTCATCGGCGGCGTGTCGGGGCCCGCCATCAAGCCGGTGGCCCTGTACATGGTCCGCCGCGTGTGGGAAGAGGTGGCCGGGCCGCGCGACGTCCCCATCCTCGGCCTGGGCGGCATCCAGTTTGCCGAGGACGTGGTCGAGTTCATCCGGGCCGGCGCCACGGCCGTATCGGTCGGCACCGCCAATTTCGTGGACCCGCTGACGGGGCCGCAACTGGTCGATGGCCTGCGCGAGGCGCTCCAGCGGCTGGGCTTGGCGAGTCCCCGCGACCTCGTCGGCGCCCTCAACCTCGACCGTTGAGTTAGCCGCCAGGCTTGCCCGTTGCGTAGCCGTTGAGGTAGCCTCCGGGCTTGCCCGGCGCGTGGCCGTTGAGTTAGCCTCAGGCTTGCCCGGCGCGTGGCTGTTGAGTTAGCCCTCGGCCTTGCCCGGCGCGTGGCCGTTGAGTTAGCCCCCGGGCTTGGCCGGCGCGTAGCCGTTGAGTTAGCCTCTGGGCTTGCCCGGCGCGTAGCCGTTGAGTTAGCCGCCGGCCTTGCCCGGCGCGTAGCCGTTGAGTTAGCCGCCGGCCTTGCCCGGCGCGTGGCCGTTGAGTTAGCCTCGGGCGTTGCCCGTCGCGTGCCGCTTAAGTTAGCCCCCGGCCTTGCCCGGCGCGTAGCCGTTGAGTTAGCCTCGGGCTTGCCCGGCGCGTAGCCGTTGAGTTAGCCCCCGGCCTTGCCCGGCGCGTGGCCGTTGAGTTAGCCTCGGGCGTTGCCCGTCGCGTGCCGCTTAAGTTAGCCTCGGGCCTTGCCCGGCGCGTGGCCGTTGAGTTAGCCTCAGGCTTGCCCGGCCCGTGGCCGTTGAGTTAGCGTCACGCTTGCCCGGCGCGTGGCCGTTGAGTTAGCCGCCGGCCTTGCCCGGCGCGTAGCCGTTGAGTTAGCCCCCGGCCTTGCCCGGCGCGTAGCCGTTGAGTTAGCCTCGGGCCTTGCCCGGCGCATGGCTGTTGAGTTAGCCGCCGGCCTTGCCCGGCCCGTAGCCGTTGAGTTAGCGTCACGCTTGCCCGGCGCGTGGCCGTTGAGTTAGCCCCCGGCCTTGCCCGGCGCGTAGCCGTTGAGTTAGCCCCTGGCCTTGCCCGGCGCGTGGCCGTTGAGTTAGCCCCTGGCCTTGCCCGGCGCGTGGCGGCTGAGTTAGCCGCCGGGCTTGCCCGGCGCGTGATTTTGGAGGCCCCTATTATGCCCGACCTGTTCAACCAATCGCTTACGCCCGCCCAACTCGCCGAGCGCGTCGGCCGCATGGATCAGGTGGCCGGTGCGCGGCCGTTCATCTTCGACGAGGGGCCGGCGCGCGGCATGCGCGGCATCGACGTCTGGACGGGATCGGGGCTGGCGTTCACGGTCCTTCCGGACCGGTGCCTGGACATCGGTTCGGCGCGCCTGGGCGGCCGGCCCATCGCGTGGGAGTCGAGCACGGGGCCCGTTGCGCCCGAGCGGTTCGACCCCGAAGGCTTCCGCTGGCTGCGGTCGTTTCACGGCGGGCTGCTGACGACGTGCGGGCTGCGGCACTTCGGGGCGCCGGATACCGAGGACGGCGAGACGTGGGGTCTTCACGGCCGCGCAGCGCACCTCTCGGCCGAGAAGGTCGCCGCAGACTGTGCCTGGGACGGCGACGTGTACCGGATTCGGATCCGCGGCCACGTGCGGGAGGCCGAGGTGTTCAAGCCCACGCTCGTCCTCGAGCGCACCATCACGACCGCCCTCGGCTCGCGGACCATCGAGGTAGCCGACCGCGTGACGAACGCCGGCTACGCCCGCAGCGCCGCCATGCTGCTGTACCACGTGAACCTCGGCTGGCCGCTCGTTTCGGAGAGCAGCCGCCTGCTGGTGAACGTGGCGTCGGTCAGCGGCGTGACGGATTTTGCGGAATCGAACATCCGAACGCACTGTGAGTTCCAGCCGCCCACCGCCGGCATCGAGGAGATGTGTTACCAGATCGTGCCCAGGGCCGGCGACGACGGCCTGGCCCGTGCCGCCATCGTCAACCCGGACTTGGACGGCGGTCTCGGCGTGTCCGTCACGTGGACCCTCGATACGCTGCCGCAGATGGCCGAGTGGAAGATGATGGGGCAGGGCACGTATGTGGTGGGCGTCGAGCCGATGAACTGCCCCTTCCCGCCGCGCGACGCCCTGCGCGCCAGGGGCGAGATGCCCGAACTCGACCCCGGCGAATCGTTTGAGACGACCGTTGCGATCGGCCTCCACCGTGGGACCGACGAACTCGCGGACCTGAATGCAACCATCCTGGGTGGCTGAACACATGCCGCACGTGCGATACGTCTTCGTGACCGTGGGAGTTCTGATGGCGGCGTCGTGTGCGGCCTGTGGTGCGACGCTGGCGAAGCCGGCCGGCCCCACCGCCGACCAGGCCCGGATGCTGGCGATCCGCGCCGCCCAGGTCGATGCCGTCAACCGGTTGATCGAGACGGTGCTGGCGGCGCGCGTGTCGGCCGTCAAGACGGTCGGCGGGGCGATCGGGCCGGGTAGTGATAAGGAGATCGCCCTGCGGGTGTTCCTCCGGGCCGCCCGCAGGGTCGGTGAGCCGCGCGTCTACTCCGACGGCGTCGCCGAAGTCGACGTCGAAGTGCCGGTGGCCGCCGTCGTCCGACGGGTGGCCGAACTTTACACCCCCGGCCAACACGAGACGGGCGAACTGGCCGACCTCCGGTACGTGGCCGTCGACGGGTATGTCCGGGCCGGCGGGCGCGGCCGCCCACTCAGAGACCCGTCGGCCGAGGTACTCGAGCGTCTGGAGTCGGTGCCCCTGGAAGAGATGCCCGAGATGTTCCCCTCCGGGTGGCGGCGGGTGACGGCGACCGGCCGGGTGGAAGCGATCCGGGCGGCGCGCATCCAGGCGTACGCCGCGATGGCCGAACTGCTGAAAGCCGTGTACCTTGGTCCCACCGAGCGGATCGGCAGCCTGGTGGACGGTCTGTCGGCATCGGAGGCCATGTTCGACGGCTTCGTCCGGTCGCTGCCGGTGGCCGGCCCGCCTCGCATGATGCCCGACCGCGTGGCCGAGGTGGACGTGGCTGCCATGACTGCCGACCTGATCCGCGTGCTGAAAGACATCCGGACGCTCCGCGGCGACGAGGCGTGGACCGACGAGCAACTCGATCGGCTCTCGATCCGCCTCAAGGAGCCCCGCCTGACCGCAACGGGCCGCGGGATGCCGCCCGCTTCCGAGATCCGTCCCGCCGACGCCACGGTCACCCGACCCAAGGCGCCGCTGCCCGACTGGGCCGCCGAGACGGTTGAGGCCCAGGGGGAGGCGCCCTTCAGCCCCGACGCCAAAGACCGCGAGGAGGCCCGAGTGCTCGCGGCACGGTCCGCCAAGGCTCGGGCCTTGGCCGCCGCCGAGAAGAAGGTCGATGCCGTCACACTGGCCGCCGGCGTGACGGTGCGGCAGCGTGCCGCGAAGGACAGCCGCTTCCGGCGCGACCTCAAGACCTTCCTCTCCAGCGTGCGGGTCGCGGTGTCGCGCCCGACGGAGGACGGCAAAGGGTGGGAGGTGAGGCTGCGACTGCCGCTGCTCCGGCTCTACGAGTGTTCCCTGCCGCACGACTGAGACAGCGCGGCCGACACAAGCCGTGCGCGGTGGGTCTCTGCACCCACCGCGCATGAATCATGCAAGCGCCTGTTCGCGGCGGGTATGGTGGTCCACCGCCGGCGCGTCTCACCGCGTCATCAGCCATGCGTCAAAGACGAAGGCGGCGTCCATCGCGATGAGCCAGTAGAGCATGCGCTCGATGAACGCTTCGTACTGCCTGGGTTTGCGTGCGGGCCCGGCAGCCGACCAGAGGCCTCCCGGCCACAGACCCGCCAGGAGCAGTGCGGCAAAAACCCGGGCCACGGGCGCCGCGAAGGCGGGCGACTCGGCCGCCACGCTGATGGCAATCATCCCAAACCCCGCCGCAGCCGCCACCACGAACGCCACCGACCACGGTCGCGTCGAGACCGAGGCGCCGCGCCTCACGCAGATGCTGTAGCCGGCCGCCACCACGGCCGCGAAGAACAACGCGAGACCGTGACGCATCCACAGCGGGCCGCTCGGATGCAGCAGGTCGAGGCCGATGTGCCGCGGGACCCCGACGGCGGCTGCCACGCCGATGCCGAAATTCAGAAACCGGCACAACCCCATCAGCGTGGTAGCGACGAAGGGCGGGCCGCGTTTGGCGGCCAGGTTGTACAGATTGATGGCGGCAAACGTGCCGATGGCGAGCGTCAGTGCGCCGCCCCTGTGCGTGACCACGCTGAGCATGACGGCGCAGACGGCCGCCAAGCCGCCCGTCAGGATCAGCAGGATGACGGCGGTGCCGATTCCGAGTTCGCCGGTGACGAGCGGCCGTGGGACTTTCAGAAGCCGGTCGCGGCGGATATCGACCAGGTCGTTCTGGACCATGCCGAACAGGTAGAGCCCCGCCGACGTGCCGCCGAGAAGTGCCGCCAGACGCCAGTCGAACGCCAGGCCGCGACAGAGAATCGCCACCGTGTAGCCGGCCGTGACGTCGGCCACGGCCGTGACGAAAAGCGGCAGACGCAGAATTCGATAGATGCCGCGCACGCTCATCGCCCCGCCAGTCTATGCCGACGCCGACGGGTTTTCCACTCTTTTCACGTCTCGCCGGCCCCGGTATAATTGGCGTCCCATGATTATCACCATTGACGGCACCGTCGGGAGCGGCAAGAGCACGGCGGCGGCGCATCTGGCCCGGCGGCTGGGCGCCGCCCATCTCGATACCGGGGCCATGTACCGCGCCCTGACGCTCAAGGCGCTACGCGACGGTCTGGACCTGGACGACCCCGGCGCCCTGACCGAGATGGCGGCCTCGACGACCGTCTGCCTGGAGGGCGAGCCGGGCTCGCAGCACGTTCGCCTCGACGGGGTGGACGTGACGGAAGCCGTCCGGGAGAACCGCATCAGCACGCACTCACACTACGTGGCCCGGACGCCCGGCGTCCGCGTCGTGCTGGTGGAGCGGCAGCGGGCGTTCGCCGACCGCGCCGGCGACGTCGTGGCCGAGGGACGCGACCAGGGCACGGTGGTCTTTCCGGACGCCGACGTCAAGTTCTTCCTGGACGCCGACCCGGCGGTCCGTGCGCGGCGGCGGCAACGGGAACTCGAGGAGCGGGGCCGGATCCGCTCCTGGCGCAACGTGCTCGCCGAGATCTTCGAACGTGACCGCCGCGACACCTCACGCCCGGTCAGCCCGCTGGTGGCCGCCGCAGACGCCGTCCACGTGGATACCTCGACCCTGACGATCGAGCAGATGGTCGATGCGCTCGCCGCCGAGGTCGGGCGGCGCAGAGGGGAGAAGGCGTGAACGGCCTGAGACACGCCTGGTACGGAGCCTTGCAGCAGGTGGCGCGGGTGCTGTTCATCCTGGTGTTCGACATTCGGGTGTACCACCGGCGCCGGTTGCCGAGGCGGGGCGGCGTGCTGGTCGTC
>CAZEBQ010000105.1:0-1230 GCA_964510295.1 uncultured Anaerolineales bacterium
CTGGAGGTCGCCGTAGCCGAGGTCGTCGGCCATGATGAAGACGATATTGGGCTTGCCCCCTGCGCGGTCGGCGTGGCGTTTCGTGCGGCCGGCGGCCGCTGTAACCGGCGCCGGTCGTGAACAGCCGGCGGACATCAGGCCAAGGGCCGACCACTTCAGGAATCTGCGACGGGTTAGTCTCATGGCACCCTCCCATTCTCTCTGTCGTAAGCGTACGCCTCGCTGGTCATTGTTGCGGCAATCGTGTCGGTCGGCAAGGACCGATTTGCGCCGGGCAGGGTTCGCAGCGGCCGGCGCGGGTCGGGGGGTTTACCCGTTGTGTGCCCGTCTGGCTTTAGAGGTCCCTTCCGAATTCGTGGTTTACCGGCACGACGTTTCGGGGGAACTCCGTCCCCCCGACCTCGCCTGCCCATCCAGCGCAAGGGGGCGACTATCGGCGAGCCTCCCGCCACAGCGATCGCCACCTCTGCTTCAGTTCCTTCCACGGCACCACCCCCGCCGCCAGAATCCGCACCAGGGGGTACGATGTCTGGGGCGCTTCCCATCCGTTCGGGAGTTTCCTCTTGCATTCGGGGGGGGGGACTGGAATACAGTATCGCAAGTGCTGGCCGGCGGGGCCGGCCAGAGCCAAATGGGAAATCTCGGATAAACAAGTTCGACGAGACGAAGATGCGAAAGAGATGATATGCCCTTTATCACCTTGAGAACGGCAGGAGTCATCACGATTTCCGGCATGATTGCCGCAATGTCAGTGTCGTCTTTTGCAGCAGAGGACGCTCAAAGGGTCAAGGCTAACTGCATTGCGGAAATCACATGCGTTTCCGAGAAGACCTACCAGAACCCGTTCATTGCGGTGGAACTTGACGCGATCATTACGCGGCCGGATCGAGCGCAAGTTCGGGTGCCCGCGTTCTGGGCTGGAGGCAACCGTTGGCGTTTCCGCTATGCATCGAGCGCGCCAGGGGTCCACACATGGACGCTCGACTGTTCGGACACGAGCAATTCGGGACTTCACGGCATGGCGGGGAAGATCGAAGTGATTCCGTATCGAGGAGAGAACACGCTCTATCGGCACGGTCCTATCCGGGTGGCCAAAGACCGGCGGCGCTTTGAACATGCTGACGGCACGCCGTTCTTCTGGCTGGGAGACACCTGGTGGAAGAATCTGTGCAAGCGCATGACTTGGGAAGGCTTTCAGGAACTGACCGCTGACCGCAAGGCCAAGGGTTT
>CAZEBQ010000105.1:1330-11012 GCA_964510295.1 uncultured Anaerolineales bacterium
GGATACAAGCGCCACTGGCGGCATCTGGTCGCCCGGTATGGCGCCCATCCCGCTGTCTGGATCCTCGGCGGTGAAGCCAGGGATTCGCAAGGCCCATGGTCCAAGGTGGCGATATATCTCAAGCACACGGATCCCTATCGTCATCTTCTCGTCTACCACGCCCCGGGACACCCACGACATGCGATAAAGGACAATGCGGTATTTGATTTCGACATGGTGGCGATTGGTCACGACGGCTTTAAGACAGCGGGGCAAACACTTGAACTGATCACGTCTTGTCTTTTGCAGGATCCAGCCAGGCCGGTGGTTTGCGGCGAGGCCTGTTACGAAGGGCACATGCAGACGAACTTTCAGGATGTGCAGCGTCACTTGTTCTGGAGTTTCATGCTTAGCGGCGCGGCGGGACATACCTATGGCGCGGCGGGGGTCTGGCACGCCAGCGTGGAAGGCGATCCCGGCATCACGCCGGTGTATGACCTGACGACGTGGAAGCAGGGGATGAACTACCCCGGGTCAGCCCAACTCGGGCTGGGCAAGAGACTACTGGAGAAGTATCCGTGGTCTCGGTTCGAGACGCATCCCGAATGGGTCGAGAAAGGCTGCTTTGCCGCTGGGATCCCCGGCGAAGTGCGAATTATCTACATGCCGCGACGCAACATTTATAACTGGAGCGGCCCGGCAGTGAAGAATCTTGAGCCGAACGTCGACTGGCATGTCTACTATTTTGATCCGGCTACGGGACGGGAATTTGATCAGGGTACGATCAAGGCCGGCGCCAAAGCGGGCGACAAGACGCCAGAGTCCGTTGGTTTCAAGAAGAACGTGCCGTCCCCGCAGGATTGGGTGCTGGTCTTTGAGCGGGGAACACAATGAGATCCAATGAGTCCCGTCAGAGATACAGTAGTCTCAAAGCACTGGGTGGCGCAGACGCTCGTGAACCATGAGTTCTGTTCGTTGCGAACGACAAGGTGGTCACAGGCAAACTCGGGAAGATCGCCTCTAGAATGGACGGGCGGTCGGCGACTTGTGAAACGGGACACGACGTGCGAGCCATCACGTTCCATATCAGCGTCCCGAAGTGGTTCCTGTGTAAGGGTCTCGGACGGTTTGCCAGGAGCGTCTACTGGGGCCGACTGTCCACGCTTCGCCTTCGCGATATCCCCGAGCAGCCTCTGCCCGGCGACGACTGGGTCCGCGTGCGGCCGCTGCTGGGGGGGGTGTGCGGCAGCGACGTCGAGATGATTAGGCTCGGCAACCCGCCCGACTCGTTTGCCAAGGCCTTCATCATCGAGCCCGTCGTCCTGGGTCACGAGAACGTCGGCATCGTGACCGAACGCGGGCAGGGCGCACGCGACGTGCCGGAGGGGATGCGCGTCAACGTGGACCCCGTCATGGCGTGTGCGGCGCGCGGCCTGGGGCCGTGCCCCTCGTGCCGGGCGGGGCAGTTCTGCGCGTGCTACAACCAGGCCCAGGGGCAGGACGGCCTGGGTTTCTCGGTCGGACACAGCGGCACCGTGGGCGGGTCGTGGGCAGACTCGTTCGTCGCACACAAGTCGCAACTCGTGCCCGTGCCGGACGGCCTGACCGACCCGCAGGCCGTGCTGGTGGACCCGATCTCCGCAAGCGTCCATGCGGTGCTTCGCCGGCCGCCGGGCGACGAGGACCAGGATGTCCTCGTCCTGGGGTGCGGCCTGGTGGGGCTCGGGATGATCGCGTTCCTTCGGGCCACGGGGTTCAAGGGCCGCATCTTTGCCGTCGCCCGGTACCGGTTCCAGCAGACGCTGGCGTTGCATCTGGGGGCCGATGTGTGTTGGGACCGAGAGGACCTTAAGCAACGCGACTACTTCGACCGGCTCGCGGAGGCGTACGACCTCCGGACGGTGCGGGGCCAGTACGGGAAGAAGATCCTCCTGGGCGGGGTGGACCTCGCGTACGACGCCCTCGGAAACCGAGGCAGCGTCGAGGATTCGCTCCGGCTCGTCCGGCCGCAGGGCACCGTCGTCATCGTCGGGATGGGCCATCCGAGGTGGGTGGACTGGGACCCCGTGCCGTACAAGCAACTCACGGTCATCGGCAGCCACGGTCGCGGCGTGGAGGAGTGGAAAGGGGCTCGGCGTCACACCTACGAAGTGGTCCATGAACTCATGGCGGCCGGCTGTTTCCCCGCCGACCGGCTGCTGACGCACATCTTTCCGCTCGAAGACTACCGCACCGCCCTCAACGTTCTCACCCACAAAGCCCGCCACGGCGCCGTGCATGCGGCGTTTCGGGTGTCGGGGTAGAATGTAATTGAAGTGGTCCGTTTGGCCTGCGATGATGGAGGTGCACGGCACACGCACGCAGTATGAGATGAGGCGTGGGCCGAAAACCTGACGGGGCATTCGCGTGACTCTCGCGCAACGCTGTCGCCTATATACGATCGGGCACTCCAATCACACGGCAGAGTTGTTGATTGGGCTGCTGAGGCAACACGACATTATGGCGGTTGCTGATGTCCGGTCTTCGCCCTATAGCAGGTACACTCCGCATTTCAACAGAGAGTCGCTTGCCCGCATGCTCCGCGAGAACGGGATAGACTACGTTTATATGGGAAGCGAGTTGGGGGCGCGTCCTGGAGATGCGCAGTGCAACCGGGAGGGGCGTGTCGATTTCCGGCGCCTCAGGGACACCGTTCCCTTCACGCAGGGGCTCAAGCGTCTGGGCGATCTTTGCCGCCAGCGACGGGTGGCTGTCCTGTGTGCCGAGAAGGATCCGTTGGACTGCCACCGCATGATTCTTGTGTGCAGAGCACTGCGGACGGAGGGCTTTGAGATATTCCACATTCTCTCCGACGGCAGGGCTGAGCCCCACGAAGATGCCGAACGTAGGCTGGTGCACTCGCTCGGCCTTGAACGGACCCTTTTCGAGCCCGATCTGACCACGCGCGACCTGATTGAGAGGGCTTACGACATCCAGGCCGGACGGATAGCGTATGGTGATGAAGTGCCTCAAGGAGGACCGCGCGGTGGGAGATGACAACACATCCGCGCAGCGCATTACGGTTTTCACGATCGGCTTTGCCAAGAAGAGCGCCCGCGAGTTCTTCGCCACCCTGGAAAAGGCGGGGGTACGGCGGGTAGTGGATGTTCGCTTGAACAACGTGTCTCAGTTGGCCGGGTTTACGAAGCGACGCGATTTGGAGTTCTTTCTGGACCGCATCTCGGACATAGGATATGTCCACGTGGCGGAGTGCGCGCCGACGAAAGAGATTCTCGATGCCTACAGGAAGAACAAGATTCCGTGGGCCGTCTACGAAAGCCGCTTCGTGACGGTGATGGCAGACAGGCGCATTGAGAGCATCCTGACGCCTGACCAGATGGATAGGGCTTGTCTCTTGTGTAGCGAACCAACGCCCGAGAAGTGCCACCGGCGGCTGGTGGCGGAATACTTGCAGAGCAAATGGGGCAGGACGGATATAACCCACTTGTAACATCATTGACCGCTTGGGGGGGACCATCGTGAGAATCATCTGTCTCGCCAATTCGCGAAAGTATGGTGCTCGCTGCATTGCTGGAATCGACGTGAACACCGGAAGATGGGTCCGGCCGGTATGCTCGACCTCCTCCGACGGCGCTATCCCCGAACAGATGCAGCGCATCGAAGGCGGGGACGTGAAACTGCTGGACGTGCTCGCCATCCCTGTTGAGGGACGTGGCCCGGGTTACGAATTCCAGCCCGAGAACAGGCTTGTTGCGAAGGGCACGTGGAGAAAGGTCGGACAGGTTGGGGTCGAAGCAATCCTGCGGTATTGTGAGGACATGCCGTTCATCCTGCATAGCAGACGCCCTGACCGCGTTGCCTGGAAGTTTATTAAAGCCTTGCCGTCCGGGCGGAAGAAGTCCCTTCAACTGGTCAGGGCCCGCAGGGTTGAGTTCCGCAAAGCGACGTCCGCCCGTGGGCGAATCCAGGTCCGGGCGTCCTTTCCATACCGAGGCAGCCGGTACGACATGGTGGTGACGGACTTGGTGGCCGAACGGCGGACAAAGAGGAATATGAAGATCGGTTCAGATTGCATTCTGACAATCAGTCTTGGCGGACCATTCCCGGAGCATGACCCCGATCCGCAGTGCTATAAGTTGGTCGCCGGCGTCGTGGAACTGTGACCGCGAGACCCCAGGCCGGGCCAAGGCCGGTCTCGTTGATAATGCCGTATGGCGTTAAGAAGCCGGGGCTTCCGGCAGGTCTTATGGCAGGATTATCGCGAGGAGTTTGTAACTCGGGCGCCCGGACGCGCCCATCTCGGCTGCCGTTACCGCATCGTGGCCGATTTGACGCAGTAACCGCACGGTGACGGCGTAGATGTCCTGGTCGGCGAGGAATCTCATGAGCCGGACGCTATGTGCAGGTCCTCAACGCCGAGGACCTCGATGGCGTACCGCACGCAGGCGCGGATGTCCTCGGCCTCGATGTCGGGATAGTGGTTGCGGATGATCTCGTCGAACGGCACGCCTTCGCCAACGAGTTCCAGAACGTCGGCGACGGGGATCCGCGTGCCGGCGACACAGGGTTTGCCGAAATGGATGTTCGGATTGACTTCGATACGCTCTGCCGTGGTCCGCACCTCGCACTTCTGAGATCGAAACGCCTCTTGTCTAATACGACTACGCTACGTTCCGCGCGGCGGCCTTCCCAGGCCGCCGCGAATGCAGTTTATGCCTCTTCCTGGTGGCCTGGGAAGGCCACCAAGCGGACAAGAAGGCGAAGTAGCATGTAGCACTAGATTCTACGCCAGCCGCACAGCGCGTGTCAATCGAGCGTTAGGCTCTGCCGTCAGCCAAGCACCTCGGCAATGCGCTGGCGGGTCGGCTTTTCGATCAGGCCGCGCTCGGTGATGATGCCGGATATCAGGTCGGCCGGCGTTACGTCGAAGGCGGGGGAGTAGACTTGGCAGCCGTCGGGGGCGGTCTGGCGGCCGAAACCGTGCGTCACTTCGTCGCTGCCGCGCTCTTCTATCGGAATGGCATCGCCCGAGTCGAGCGACAGGTCAAACGTGCTCGACGGTGCCGCCACGTAGAACGGTATCCCGTGGTGCCTGGCAAGGACCGCGACGCCGTAGGTGCCGATCTTGTTGGCGACGTCGCCGCCGGCGGCGATACGGTCGGCCCCGACGATCACCAGGTTCACCTTCCCTTGCCGCATGACGACCGCCGCCATGTTGTCGCAGATGAGGGTGCAGTCGATACCCGCCTGAGCGAGTTCCCACATCGTCAGCCGCGCGCCTTGAAGCAGCGGCCGCGTCTCGTCGGCGTAGACGGAGAACCGGCGACCGAGTTCGTGGGCCCGGTACATCGGCGCGAGGGCCGTCCCGTACTCGGCCGTTGCGAGGCCGCCGGCGTTACAGTGGGTCAGCACGCCACAGCCTTCCGTGATAAGGTGTTGTCCGGCGTCGCCGATGCGGCGGCACACCCGTGCGTCCTGGTCGCGGAGGGCCTTGGCCTCGGCGAGGAGCGCCGCCTTGACGGCGGCGCCGCCTTCGCCGCGGTGCTCCCCGGCGACGCGCTTCATCCGCTCGAGCGCCCAGAAGAGGTTGACTGCGGTCGGCCGGCTGGTGGCGAGGTAGGCAGCCGTCTTCTCGACGCGCTGGAGCACGTCGGCTTCGTCGTCGGAGGCGCCGCGGATGCCGACGACGACGCCCATCGCCGCCGCCACCCCGATGGCGGGGGCGCCACGCACGCGGAGCACCTTGATGGCTTCCCAAACCTGCTCGACGGTCTCGAGGGCGAGCCTCGTGAACTCGGTGGGCAGAAGGGTCTGGTCGATGATCTCCATCCGGCCATCGAGACCGCCGACCCATCGGACGGTCTGCTCAGGCATCGGGCGACCTCACCTTCTCGTCGGCCTCGGTCACCTTCTGAGCGAGCCGCGCCTTGTGCTGGACGATCTTCTCACGCAGGTCGGGGTCTGCGCCGGCCAGGATTTGAGCCGCCAGAATGGCCGCATTCACCGGGCCCGCCTTCCCGATGGCGACCGTGGCCACGGGCACGCCGGCCGGCATCTGGACGGTCGACAGGAGACTGTCGAGGCCGCCGAGGCTGCTCGTCTGGATGGGCACGCCGATGACGGGCAGCGGCGTGAGGCTCGCCAGGACGCCGGCCAGATGGGCAGCGCCCCCGGCGGCAGCAACGATGACACCCAGGCCGCGTGCGGCCGCGGTGGTGGCGTACTCGTGTGCCACGTCGGGGGTGCGGTGGGCGGAAATCACGCGGATTTCGTGGGCGATGCGGAACTCATCCAGCAGTTGGGCGCACGGCCGCATTCTGTCGAGGTCCGAGTCGCTGCCCATGACGATGCCGACGCGGGGTCTGAAATCGTCGTTTTGGCTCACAGAACCGCCCTCCACTGTAGACCGCCGCGAGTATAGGCGCGTCGCCGCCGGGGTGTCAACCGCGTTGTGTGAGGAAAAGTGGGCGTCGGATTTGACTTTGGCCGAAAATGTTGTATTTTTACAACGCACGTGCACCCGGGGAGTCGCGATTCTCCGCGTCATTGGGCGATACTGTGGTAAAACCGAAACAACCCCCGCGCGACCGCTCTCCGACGCCCGACCTGAGGGGGATCCGGTTGCTGGCCGACGTTGCCGCCGGATTGGCTTCCCTTGAGGATCCCGGCACGCTTCAGAAAGAGGCCCTGAAGGGCGCCCTCGACCTGTTCCGGTGCGCCAGCGGGGCCGTCTGCCTGTGCGACGGGAACCTGGACCGCATGCGTCTGGGTCTGGCGGCGGGGGCGGCGAAGGGGTTCCGGCCGGAGGAACTGCTCGGCGTGGGCCTTGTCCGGCGGATCGTCCTGGGCGAGCGGCGACCGCTCGTTCTCGAGGATCCCGGGCTGACGCTCGGCTCCGAGATGGGCGGCTGGCGCGGGTTGGCGGTGGCGCCCATCGCCGGGCCGCAGCGACTGCTGGGCATGCTGGTGCTGGGCGACCTTGCCGACGGCGATGCCTTCACGCCGACCGACGTGGCGCTGATGGCAGCGCTCGGGAACATCGTGGCAGTGGCGGCCGAGACGTCGCTGGTGCATGCCGAGTTCCGTCAGCAGATGGAGCACTCTCTGAGCGAGGTCGGCGCGGAACTGGCCCACGCGTCGGCGGAACTGCAGCGCGTCAAGACGATCAACGAGGAACTGTTCCAGTCGGTCCCGGTTGGGATTGTGGTGTTCGACCGGCAGTTCCGCGTGACGATCCGCAACGCGGCGGGCGAACGCCTCTGGGCCGACGACCGCTCGGTCCTTGATGCCGCACGACGGACGGACGTGGCTCGGTATGACCCCGAGTGGGAGAGCGGTCTGCGGGACGTGGTGAACATGCGGCGTCCATGGCTGGCCGAGGACGTGGTTCTGGATCGGCCCGGACAGGAGGCCGTGCGGCTGAACCTCTCGTGCTCGCCGCTGCTGAGCGGCCGGCGGGAGGTGGTCGGCGGCGTGCTGATCGTCGAGGACGTGACGCAACGCGTGCGGATGGAGCGGCGGCTGGTGGCCTCGGAACGGCTGGCCGGCGTGGGCCGGCTGGCCGCCGTGGTGGCCCATGAGATCAACAATCCGCTCGATGGTATCATCCGGCTCGTCAACCTGGCCGGACGGGCCGGCGGCGAAGGCGACGGACCGCGCGTCGAACGGTACCTCGCCGACGCCGGGAAGGGTCTGCAGCGGATGGTCACCGTCGTGCGCGACCTGCTCGAGTTCTCGCGCAGCGCCGGCGGGGCCGTCGAGCCGATGCCGATCCGCGATATCCTGGCCGAGGCGAGTCAGGCCGTGGCGCCGGCGGCCGAGAAGGGCGGCGTTGAGATGGACGTGGCGTGCGACCCCGAACTGCCGACCTTGCGAAGCGGCAGCCTGTACCACGTGGTACTCAACCTTGTGAAGAACGCCGTCGAGGCAACGCCGTCGGGCGGACGGGTCCGTGTGGCGGCGCGGAGCCAGGCCGATGCGCTCCTCATCGAAGTGACCGACACCGGCCCGGGCATACCGCCGGAGGCGCTGCCGCGGCTGTTCGAGCCGTTCTATAGTCTCAAGGCCATTGGCAAGGGCACGGGGCTTGGTCTGGTCATCTCGAAGGACCTGGTGGAGAAACAGGGCGGAACGCTGACCGCCGCCAACCGGCCGGAAGGCGGCGCGGTGTTCGCCGTGCGCATTCCGCTGGCCGCGGTGTAGGCAGCGAACCGTCAAGGAGGGGATGATGTCCGGTGTGCGGATTCTGGTGGTTGACGACGACGAGATCATCCTGACGAGCCTGTCGGAGTTTCTACGGCTCGAGGGGTACGGCGTGGAGACGGCGTCGAGTTTTCAGGAAGCCTCGGCGCACCTGGGGGCGGGCGCGTTCCGGGTGGCCATCGCCGACGTGTCGATGCCCGACGTGGACGGCTTCGAACTGCTGAAGATGATCCGGAACCGGTACCCCGACACGGCCGTCATCATGATCACCGGCTACGGCACGATCGAGAGCGCGGTCGAGGCGATCAAACGCGGCGCCTTCGATTACCTGACCAAGCCGATTATCGACGACGAGATCAAACTCACCATCGAGCGGGCCCTGAAGCAGCAGATGCTGATGGAGGAGAATCGGTCGCTCCGGAACCAGTTGGCCGAGCGCTACAGCCTCGGCAACATCATCGGGCACGACGACAAGATGCTCCGCGTCTTCGACGTGATCGAGGCCGTGGCCGATACGCCGACCACCGTTCTCATCACGGGCGAGAGCGGCACGGGCAAGAGCATGGTCGCACGGGCGATTCACCAGCGGTCGAACCGGCGAGACAAGCCGTTCGTCGAAGTCGCCTGCGGGGCGCTGCCCGAGACGCTGCTCGAGAGCGAACTGTTCGGTCACGTTCGCGGCTCGTTCACGGGGGCCATCAGCGACAAGGCCGGCAAGTTCAAGCAGGCCGATGGCGGGACGGTGTTCCTGGACGAGATCTCGACCGCCACGCCCGCGCTCCAGGTCAAACTGCTTCGCGTGCTTCAGGATTTCGACTTCGAGGCCGTCGGCGGCTCGAAGACGCAGCGCGTGGACGTGCGGTGCCTCCTGGCGACCAACGAAAACCTGGACGAGGCCGTGCGGCGCGGCGATTTCCGGCAGGACCTGTACTACCGCGTCAACGTGGTGGTGATTCACCTGCCGCCGCTCAGGCAGCGCATCGCCGACATCCCGCTGCTGGCCGAACGTTTCCTCGACGATTACTGCAGGCGGACCGAACGCAAGATACTGGGGTTCCAGGACGACGCCATGCGTCTTCTCCAGGGATGCGCCTGGCCGGGCAACGTGCGGCAGTTGGAGAACGTGATTGAGCGGGCGGTCATCCTGACCAAGAACGCGACCCTTGCCGTGGACGACCTGCCCGAAGAGATGCGCACCGCCGGCGCCGGCGCGGGCGGCGACGGGCAGACGCTTCCGTTGAAGAGGGCGCTGGAGGCGCCCGAACGCGAGATCATCCTGCGGGCGCTGCACACCTTCGGCGGCAGCCGCCAAGCCACCGCCCAGGCCCTCGGCATCAACCGCACGACGCTCTACAAGAAGATGAAGCGTTTCAGCATCGAGATGGCGGAGGCGTGAGACGGTCTGAGATTCGAAATCTCAGATTTGAGATTTCAGATTTGAGATTCTCCGCCTGAGATTTCAGATTTGAGATTCTCCGCCTGAGATTTCAGATTTGAGATT
>CAZEBQ010000105.1:11112-12548 GCA_964510295.1 uncultured Anaerolineales bacterium
ATTTCAGATTTGGGATTTCAGATTTGGGATTTCAGATTTGGGATTTCAGATTTGGGATTTCAGATTGCAGGTCTCAGATTGGCGACGTCGCGTTCGAGGTTGCTATAGCGTTTTCAGCCCGCCTGGTGGCGCGGCGGTTGTCCTGAACCGCCGCGCCTTGGCCCCGGAGATGCCGAGCGCGGCGGGCCTGCGCACCCGCCGCGCTACTTGAAAACGCTCTAGCGGATAGAGACGCGCGGCGGCCTGGGAAGGCCGCCGCGCGGTTGAACCTCACCATCTTCGTCTGCAAGTGCTCGCACCGGCTCAATACATCCCCTCACCGCCCATGTCGGCGCCGGTGGGGGCCTTCTTCTTTTCGGGGATCTCCGCCACCAGGGCGTCGGTCGTCAGAAGCAGCCCGGCGATGGAGGCGGCGTTCTGCAGGGCCGCACGCTCCACCTTCGTCGGCACGATGACGCCGGCCTTGACGAGGTCGCAGTACGTGTGCGTCAGGGCGTCGAAGCCGAAGGCGGGGTCGTCGGCTTCCTGGACGCGCTGGGCGACGATGGAGCCGTCCATGCCGGCGTTTCCGGCGATCTGGCGGATGGGGCTCTCGAGGGCGCGGCGGACGATCTCGACGCCGATCTTCTGGTCGCCCTTGAGCCGGAGTTTGTCGAGTGCGGCCCGTGCCCGCAGCACGGCGACGCCGCCGCCGGGGAGGATGCCTTCCTCAACGGCGGCGCGGCAGGCGTGGAGGGCGTCTTCGACGCGGGCCTTCTTCTCTTTGCAGGCGCTCTCGGTGGCGGCGCCGACGTTGATCTGTGCGACGCCACCGGCGAGTTTGGCGAGGCGTTCGTTGAGTTTTTCGCGGTCGTAGTCGCTGGTGGTGGTATCGATCTCGCGTCGGATGGCGTCGATGCGGCCGGTGATGGCGTCGGTGGCGCCGGCCCCTTCGATGAGGGTGGTCGAGTCCTTGTCGATGGTGATCTTCTTGGCCTGCCCGAGGTCGGCGATTTCGACGTTTTCGAGTTTGATGCCGAGGTCCTCGAAGATGGCCTTGCCGCCGGTCAGCGTGGCGATGTCTTCCATCATGGCCTTGCGGCGGTCTCCGAAGCCGGGGGCCTTGACGGCGCAGCACTGCAGCGTGCCTCGCAGTTTGTTCACGACGAGTGTGGCCAGGGCCTCGCCCTCAACATCCTCGGCGATGAGGAGCAGTGGGCGGCCGGACTTGGCGATCTTCTCGAGCAATGGCAGCATGTCCTTGATGGCCGAGATCTTCTTCTCGTGCACCAGCACGTAGGGCTTTTCGAGGACGGCTTCCATGGCCTCCAGGTCGGTCACGAAATGGGGAGACATGTAGCCCTTGTCGAACTGCATGCCCTCGACCAGGTCGACGGTCGTCTCGAGGCTCTTGCCTTCCTCGACGGTGATGACGCCGTCCTTGCCGACCTTGTCCA
>CAZEBQ010000106.1:0-12519 GCA_964510295.1 uncultured Anaerolineales bacterium
AGCGTACGGTGCGCGGGTCGAGCCCGGCCGCCACGTTGCGGAACTGGATGGTAGCAACCTTCTCGGGCAACTTGACTTGCCGCACCTCCCGGACAACGCCGAAGTTGCTGTTGTAAAGCGTCAGTCGGAAACCTTCCTCCCCCGGCGCAGGGGCCGCATACGCCACCGTGCCGCCAAGGACCATCGCTGCCGCAACAAACGGGACCACCCAACAGGAGTGCCTCATGGCCGTCTCCTTCCCGAAGTTCGGACCGCCCGACACCCCATACCGAATCGGCGAGGGCGCGGCAAAACCGCCCTTCCATCATACCCGTTTGACAGGCCGAGTGCAGGGAAGTTTCGGGAAACGGAAAGGCGCGGCGAGCCGGGCAGCCGGTTGGCGACAACTGATTGGGCTCGTAGCCCAAGCGCTTGCGCCGCTTACTTACGTGCGCGGCTGGTTTTCTCACGTGGCTGGTCGGGCGCGAGTGTGACTAGCCGCGAGCGTAAGCGAGCGGGTGAGGCGGCAGTGCATGCTTTCGCCAGCGAAAGCATGGCACCCGGCTTTCGCCAGCGAAAGCATGGCACCCGGCATGGCACCCGGCTGGTTTTCTCACGTGGCTGGTCGGGCGCGAGTGTGACTAGCCGCGAGCGTAAGCGAGCGGGTGCCGTTCTCGCCACAGCAAGAGACTTACGTAAGTCCGCTTAGGGCAACGGACCCGTGTCAGTCGGCGTGGTTGTACACGTCCCAGCCGAGGTAGGTGTCGAGGGCGTCTTCGATGGCGGCGGCCACCTGACCCATCGCGATGGCCACGTGATGTTCGAACCCCAGGCCGCAGATGTACTGGAGCAGGGCCTGGAGGTCGGGGATCTCGGCCACGCCGTAGCCGCCGAACGTCACCAGCGGGTCGGCCGTCAGCCGCCCTTCGCCGACGTAGGCCCGCATCTCGCCGGCGATGTCGTCGGTGGCTACGCGGCAGTAGGTGAACGGCCCCTTGTTGAGGCGGCCCACGATGCAGCCGCACGTGTTCTCGACCCCGACGCTCTCGGCGATGATCTCATGGACGGCCATCTTGTGCTTCGCAAAGAGGCTCTTCGGCAGGTTCGAGCAGTGGAACAGGACGCACTTGTTCGGATCGTCGCCGTAGTTGTTGTTCCAGTCGACGATGGCGGCCGGGCTTTCGGTGGCATAGCGGAGGGCGAGCATGCCCACCAGCCCCGTGATGTCCACCTCGCAGGCGCTGGGCAGCAGCGCGTCGCTCATCATGCTCATGACGGTACATGGCACGATGCCGTAGAACTCTTCGATCGCGGACCAGCACTGGATGGCCGTGCCGGCCAGCCCTAAGTCCTTCATCCAGCGGCCGACGACGACGGCGAAGCGGGCCATGCGGTCCAGGGCGGCTTCGGGGATGGCCGAGCAGTCGGTGTAGGCCTTGATGGCGCCGAGTTTGCTCCGGACGGCGGCGTCGCCCTTCTTCAGGGCCCCTGCCCGCCCGAAGATCTCCGACAGGTCGATCGTCTCGACGGAGATGCCGTTGGCCTCCAGCAGTTTCTCGGAGAACCGGACCGTGTTGAACGGCCCGGTCCGCGCGCCCACGGCTCCCAGCCGCGCGCCGCGAAGACCCCGCACCACGCGGCAGGTGGCGCCGAAACGCGCCAGGTCCGCGCGGAACGATTTCGAGTCGGGGTCCACGGTGTGCAGGTCGGTCAGCGAGAAGTCGATGTCGTACTGGTCGAGGTTGTTGCAGACGCTCATCTTGCCGCAGAAGGCGTCGCGGCGGTTCTCGACCGTCATCTTCTTGGCATCGTCGGGCCAGGCGTGCACGAGGACCGGCACGTCGAGGCCACAGAAGCGAAGGGCATTGGCGACGGCCTTCTCGTCGCCGAAGTTCGGCAGCGTCACGAGGACGCCGTCGATCCGGTCGGCGTTCTTCTTAAAGAGGTCGGCGCAGGCGCGGGCGTCGGCCAGGGTCTCGACCGCCCCACCGGTGGCGTCGCGCGCCGCCAGGCAGACGGAGTTGAAGCCTTCCTCCTTCAGGATTCTGAGGATGGTTTTGCGTCCCTCGTGCGCCAGGTGCGTCGGGAAGAATCCCCGCGTTCCGACGAGGACGCCGAGAGTGGTTTTCTTGGCCATGGGTGGCTCCTTGTGCAGATGCAAAGCCTCGGACGGTCGACCGTGCCCCGCTGCTCCCGCGGCGGGATCGCGTACACGCCCATCGAGCGTACAGCAGGCGTGCGGCCAAGGCAACGCTTTTCGCGGCCGGTCACGTCCTTGACACTCCCGCAGGCGCCGCCGACAATGGTCCTCGGTTTGTCGCACCCGGAATCCATGGATGGCTGCACGTAGAAAGAAAAGGCGCCCGAGCGCGAGCGCCCGGCCCAAGGGGAGCCCGCGCGCCGAGAAACGCGCCGGCGATGGTCGGCCCGAGCGGTCGCTTGCCCGCGGGCTGGCGATGCTGTTTCTGCCGCCGGTGGCTTCGGCGCTTCTGCTGACACTGGCGTTTCCGCCGGCGGAGATCTCGTGGCTGGCGCACCTGGCGCTCGCGCCGCTGCTGGTGACGGCGGTGCGGGCCCGTTCGACGCGCGACGCCTTCTGGGCCGCCTTCGCCGGCGGGCTCGTCTTCTTCGCCGTCAACCTCTACTGGGTCCAGCCCGTGACGACCGCCGGGTACGTGGCGCTCGTGCCTTACATGTCGCTGTACTGGGCGGTGGGCGCGTGGCTGGTTCGGCGGATCGGCCGGGCGGTGCCCGTGCCGATGGCCGTTGTGGCGCCGACCGTGTGGGTGGCGCTGGAGTTCGTTCGCGGCTGGATGCTGACGGGCCTGCCGTGGTTGTTCGTCGGCCACACGCAGTACGAGAACTTGGTCTTGATTCAGACGGCCGACGCCGTCGGCGCCTACGGCGCCACGTTCCTGTGCCTCACGACGTCGGGCCTGGTCGCCGACCTGCTGGTCCGGCCGCTGGTTGTGCCGAGCGCGGCGGGTGCGCAGGCCGGCCGCGCAAACGCTTCGGAGGCAAAGGCGCTGCATCTCAGCCGCACCATCATCGTGGCCGGCGCCGTCACGCTTGTCACCTGGGCCGGCACGGTCGGCTACGGCGTGTGGCGGCTGAGCCAGGACGCGGCTCGCGAGGGGCCCGTGGTGGCGTCGATCCAGACGGCCGTGCCGCAAGAGGTCAAGCGCCAGGCCCGGCACAAGCAGATTCTCGAGTTGGAGGAGCGTCTCCTGAGCCGGCAGATCGACCTGACGGAGTCGGCCTTGGCGCTAGCGAAGCAGCGCGACCTGCGGGTGGACCTCATCGTGTGGCCCGAGACGATGGTTCCCGGCGTCATGAACGAGCAGTTCCTTGACGGGGATTGGGTTGACCGTATCGAGAACGCCGACGCCCAGTGCCGCTATGCCGCTCTCCGCCAGCGTTACCGCGGCTACTGGTCACGGGTTCGCGAGATGGCTTGCCGGGCCGGCTCGCCGATCCTGTTCGGCGCGCACAACCAGGAGGTGGAGCGCATAGCGCGGCTGCCGGGCAACCTGTTCGTCCCTCGCGGTCCGCGGTACAACACGGCGTTTCTGGTCTCGCCGCAAACGAAGCCTTACGCGGCCGACCGGACGTACTCGAAGGTCCACCTCGTCCCGTTCGGCGAGTTCCTGCCCTTCCAGAGTTGGCCGTGGCTGTACAAGCGGCTTCAGTCGTTCACGCCGTACCATTACGACTACAGCCTGACGCCCGGCGACCCGGGCCAGGCGCCGTTCACGCTGACGTTCGACGGGCGCGAGTCGCGGTTCCAGGTGGCCATCTGCTACGAGGACGCCATGGCTTACCGCATCCGCGAAATGGTGCGGCCAAGCGCCGGCGACGAGCCCATGCCGCGCGGTGGTGCCGAGCCCATGCCGCGCGGTGGTGCCGAGCCCATGCCGCGCGGTGGCTCTCCTGAGCCACCGCGCCGAGACGTGGATGGCGCGGCAGGTCAGGAGACCCGCCGCGCGAGACCTCGGCTAGCCCTGGCGCCCGGCGCGGCCAACAAGGCCGTGGACTTCATCGTCAACATCTCGAACGACGGCTGGTTCGTCGGAGGCTGGCTTGCCGACGACGGCACGTACGAACTGGATCAGCACCTGAACCTGTGCGTGTTCCGGGCGGTCGAGAACCGCGTGGCCGTCGTCCGGAGCGTCAACACCGGCATCAGCGCCATCATTTCCCCGACCGGCCGCATCGAGCAGGTCGTGGCCGATGCCGACGGACGCCGCCGCAACCTCTCGGGCCGGATCGTCGGACGGATCACACTCGACCGACGCCGCGCACCGTACACCGATATCGGCGACGTGTTCGCGGGGGCCTGCATCATCGCAACCGTCGCGCTGGTCTCGCCGATAGCCGTCAGACGGTTCCACAAGCGAAAGGAGACCGTAGCGTGAAACGCCTGCTCATTCTGTCAGCGGTGATCGCGGTGTCGTCGTGCGGCTGTGAGGAACCGGCCCACCGCGACCTGACGGGTCCCGCGGGGGAAGACGTCCCGTACCTGGCGTTGGTGGCGGCGCTGCGGTCGGGCCAGCCGCCGCTCCAGGCGTTGGCGGCCGAGACGTTCATGGAGGCCGACCGCCAGCCGCCGATCCAGGACGTCGAGGCCCTGGCGGGCGCGCGCGACCCGCGCGTCCGCACCACGGCGGTGGCGCTGCTGGGCACGATGCGTCAGCACGGGTCTATCGCCCTGTTTCAGCGTAAACTGCGCGACGCCGACCCCGCCGTCCAGTTGGCGGCCCATTTCGCCCTGGCCATGACGGGCGAGCCGGCGCGGGTGACAGGCCTGCGCGACGGGCTGGCCTCGCCGAACGTCGCGCTCCGCCGCACCGCCGCCTGGCTCCTCGGCCTGATGGGCAACCGGACGGCCGTCGGCCTGCTCAAGGTCAAACTCAACGACCCCGATGCCGTGGTCGTGCTCCGGGCGGCCGAGGCGATGCACCGGCTTGGCTCGAGGGACGGCCTCGAACGGGTCCGGACGCTGACGGGCCACGAGCGGCACCAGATCCGGTACTACGCGACGCGTCTGCTCGGGCGGATGGGCGACGAGTCAGACATCCCGCGGCTGGGGCGTCTGTGCCAAAGCCGGTTCCTCGACGTCAAGTTTGCCGCCATTGCCGCCCTTGCCCAACGGGGCGACCTGAAGCGAATCGGAATGCTCCTGGACCTGGCCGAGGTGCCCGAGCCCGACACGCGGGTGGTGGCCGTCCGGGAACTGGGCGAGACGGGTTACAGCCCCGCCATCGAACGGCTGGCGAAACTGCTCCACAGCCGTCTTCCCCTGGAACGGACGGCGGCGGCGGCGTCGATCCTGCGGATTCGGTCGGCCGAGGCGTTCTGGCGGACGAAGATTCTGGTGGATCAGCCGGCCGGCGCCACCCCGCCGGCGCCGCCGACGCCGCTGCCGTCGCGGCGTCGGAGCGGCCGTTAGCCCTACTATGCTACGTTCCGCGCGGCGGCCTTCCCAGGCCGCCGCGAACGCAGTTTATGCCTGTTCCTGGTGGCCTGGGAAGGCCACCAGGCGGACAAAAAGGCGAAGTAGCGTAGGCCGGGGCAGAGCAACGCGCCGCCCCGGCGATGGCTGCCGGCACCGCTGCCGGGGCGCGCCCCGGCCTACGGGCTCCTGGCCAGGCAAGCGTGGCGATGCCCCCCGGCCACCCTGTTTTGCGGGACGGGGCACGCTTCAACCGCTCCCGGCCCCCGGCGGCCGGCAACCGCGCCGTTCGTAATTCCTTGCGAGAACCGAATTTTTGCTTGACGGTTCACGAGGGGCAACTAGAATCGACCTTCTCCACCAGGAACACAGGGGTTGGGGCGGGGGGGGTGTGTCTACAGGCGAGATGAGCAAAGGAACCGGAGGCGGTCTCTCGCGCCAGCGCGGGCAGCCGGCGGCTTCTGAAAGGAGAAGACCTTGAGCACGTTGGGGAAAATTCTCACGGTTCTGGTGGTCCTTGTGTCCATTGCGGTCGGCGTGCTCGTGACTACCGAGGTCGTCCTCCGCGAGAACTGGCGGCAGCGCTATGAAGAGGAGCACCGTCAGTTCGACAAGGCCCTCCAGCAGCGCGACAAGTACATGCAACAGCGCGACGCCGTCCAGGGCAAGTGGGACGCCGACGCCGCCCTCAAGCAGCAGCAGATCGAGACCTTCAACAACGAACTCGCCCTCATCAAGAACACCAACACCACGCTCCGGGGCGAGAACGAGAATCAGGAAAAGCGGCTCCAGGAACTCACCACGGCTCTCGAAGGCCTGAAGGTGAGTCTCGCCAAGGAGGTGGCCGACCGAAACGCCTGGCGAAAAGAACGCGACGACGCCAGAAAAGAAAAAGACGACCTCCTGACGATGTACACCCAACTGGAGGCGAAGTATCGGGCCGCCCTGGCCGACCTGTCGAACTCCAAGGAGAACCTCCTCCAGACGGCCGAGAGACTGGCTGCCGCCGAGAGCCGGCTCGAGCACATCAGGGTGACTTATCCCGATGTCAAGCCTCCTGAAGAGGTCCCCGCCCTCCCGACCGCCAAGGTCCAGGGCATGGTCACCAAGGCCGACAACGAGGCCCGCGTGGCCGAGATCAACCTCGGGACCGACGACGGCGTCGTCAAAGGCATGAAATTCTTCGTCTACAACAAGGGCGAAAACAAGTACCTGGCCACGCTGCTGGTGAACATGGTGTCGAACAACAGCGCGGCGGGTGAACTCAGTGTGATCCGCGGTACCGTGAAGGTGAACGACCATGTCACAAATCGGTTCGAGTAGCGGCGTTCGGGTTGCGGCCCAGCCGATGAGCAACATCTATACGGTTCTGCTTCTGCTCGGGGCCGTTGCCCTCGTGGCAACCGCGATCATGCTCGCCGTCACGATGAACCACCGGTACGGGTGCGTTCTGGGCGTGACGGACGCGGGCAAGCAGGCCAAGAGAGAGCCCGCCGTCCAGAAGCGCCGTCAGGACTCGGTCTGGGCGGAACTGGAGCAGGTCGACAAGGCCATCAAGGAGTTCCCGGAGGGGGTCGCGGCGCCGCCCGTCGGAGGCACAACGCCGGCTCCGGCTGCGCCGCCGGCACCAACGCCTCCCGTCGCTCCGTCCGCACCAACACCTCCCGCTCCGGAACCGACGCCGCCGGCGCCCGCAGGGGGAGCAACGCCCCCGGCCGGTACGCCCGCGGGCGCACCGGCTGCCAACTGATCTGCCGGACGAGCCGATCTTGAGCGTTGGCCGGCACGTGCGCCGCCCCGTTGCGGCGTGAGGGCCGGCGCGGGGACCAGGATGATCTTCGACCGCATCATCGGCCTCTTCTCGGCCGACATGGGCATCGACCTCGGTACCGCCACGACTCTGGTCTACGTCCGCGGCCAGGGCATCGTCCTGTGCGAACCCTCCGTGGTGGCCGTCAGCAAAGACACCGGACGGGTACTGCTGGACGGCATGGCCGTCGGCGACATCGCCAAGAAGATGCTCGGCAGGACCCCGGGGTCGATTGCAGCAGTGCGGCCGATGCGGACCGGCGTCATCGCCGATTTCGACATCACCGAGGCGATGCTCAGTTACTTCATCCGCCGCGTCCACGGACGGGGGGCCTTCATCCGCCCGCGAGTGGTCATCGCCATTCCGTCCGGCATCACGGCCGTTGAGAAACGGGCTGTCAACCTGAGCGCCAAACGGGCCGGCGCCCGCAAGGTCCACCTGATCGAAGAGCCCATGGCGGCCGCCATCGGCGCCGGGCTGCCCATCGACGAGGCGACCGGCAGCATGATTGTGGATGTGGGCGGCGGCACGACCGAGGTGGCCGTCATCAGCCTGGCCGACGTCGCGTGCAGCGAATCGATCCGCGTGGCCGGCGACAACCTCGACACCGCCATCATCGAGTACATGAAGCGGACCTACAGCCTCCTGATCGGCGAGCAAACCGCCGAGCGGATAAAAATCGAGATCGGAAGCGCCGCGCCACTGAAGGATGAACTCGAAATGGAGGTCGGCGGACGCGACCTCATCGCAGGACTGCCGCGCATCACCACCGTCACCAGCCAGGAAATCCGCGAAGCCCTCGGCGAGACCGTCCAGGCCATGGTCGAGACCATCAAGCGGACCCTCGAAAAGACCAAGCCGGAACTGTCGGCCGACCTCGTCCATAATGGGATCACGATGTGCGGCGGCGGAGCGCTGATGAAGGGACTGCCCAGCATCATCGCCCAGGCCACGGGACTGAAGGTCAGCGTGGCCGACGACCCCTTGACGTGCGTCGCCCGGGGAACCGGCGTGTTCCTCGACCACATCGACCAGTGGGGCGGCACGATCGACATCACGGACGAGGACATCTGACCTCGCCGGGCCGAGCCTCGTTGTCCAAGCGGCCGGCTTGGGCGTTACCCGCTGTCGGCTGATGGGTTTTACGTTGTGGAGTCCTCACGTCGAGAGGACGATCCACCTTCGGGGGGGGGGGTCGCCGTGGCACTTGCGCCTTGGCGCGGTGGGCAAAGACGGCCCGCCGCGCTAAAGTTGCCACGCCTAACCTTACAACGCTACTTCGCCTTTCTGTCCGCTTGGTGGCCTTCCCAGGCCACCAGGAACAGGCATAAACGGCGTTCGCGGCGGCCTGGGAAGGCCGCCGCGCGGAACGTAGCGTAGTCGTACTAACCGTGAACCGTTGTAGACGGAACGTGGGGATGTCATGGCTCGGAAGTCTCACAGACCCAGCCGCGCCGGCGGTCGCCGGCTGCTCCTGCGGCGCATCGTCATGGCGGCGATGCCGGTGGTCGCGGTTGCGCTCGTACTGCTTCCGCAGTCGTTCACCGATCAGGCCAGGGTCTGGGCCGGTCCCGTCTTCGTGCCGCTTCAGAACCTGACCCGGGGGTGGACGCTCGACCTTGCCGAACAGATCGGCGACGGCGCCCCCGTCCGCCCCACCGGCGAGACGGGGCTTCAGAGCCGGCTGGATGGCCTCGAAAACGCCCTGGCCGAGGCCACGGTCCGACTGGCTGAGTATGACCGGCAGGTGCAGGATCTGGCGCGCCTCCGCAAGGCGCTCGACGGTCTCCCCTGCCGCCTGATACCCGGCAATCTCCTCGCGCCGGAAGTGGGCGGCGGCCGCGCAGGCGGCCTGCTGACGAAGGGACTCCACAGCGGCGTCTCGCGAGGCGGGGCCGTCATCTCGCGACGCCTGAACCGCGGCACACGCGAGGCGATTCAGCAGGGCGAACCGGTGCTGGCGGCCGCGGGGCTGGTCGGCGTCATCGATAAAGTGGGGCCCCTCACGAGCACCATCCGACTGCTGACCGACCCCCGCACCAGCCTCATGGTCCAGATCGTGACCCGCCGCGACGGCCAGTGGCGGCCCGGTCCGGAGGGCGTGGCCCGAGGCGCCGGCGACGGGAAGACCATCCTGATCGAGGGCATCCCGCGAACCAGCGACGTGCAGCCGGGCGATTTCGTCGTCACGAGCCCGTCGCCCGAAGCCGCCCTGCCGCCCTATCTCATCGTCGGCCGGGTCGCCCGATGCGACCTCCAGAGCACGGCCCTGTTCTACTCGCTCAAGGTGCAGCCGCGCATCTCTCCCGCCGAGGCCCGCAACGTCTACGTCCTGTCGCCCGAACTCCCCGGCCCGGACAACTAACCGACGTCGAGCCCCGACCGGAAGGGCTTGCCCTGAGCGGAGTCGAAGGGCCGGAAACATCTTCCCCGCAATCGAGCGCCGGCCTTGTCGGCCGTCGTTCATACAGGGTAACCGATGCGCTGGATTCTCGTCGCGATTGTCGGCTACGTCAGTCTGGTGATCCAGACGACGGTGTTTCGTCCGGGCGGTCTGGCCATCCCGATTGACGGGCACTGGACGCGGCCGGACCTGGTGCTGATCGTCGCGCTGTTCATCGCCCTGTATCTCCGGCGGCACGAGGTCTTCATCGCAACGTGGTGCCTGGGACTGGGGGCCGACCTCGTGAGCGTGTCGGGCCGGCTCGGCGTTCTGGCGCTGCTGTATTGTGCGCTGCTGACGACCCTGAGCGCCGTCCGGACAGGGCTGAACCGCACGTGGGTGCTGACCCAGTCTGCCCTGACCTTCGCCGCCGTCCTCGTGATCCACTTCGGCTGGTACCTGGCGACGCGGTACTTCAGCGAGGCGCCGCCGGCGATCCTTCGGTCGATGGAAGAATCGGTCCTCGACGCGGCGCTGACGGCGATTCTCGCACCGTACGTCTTCTGGCTGCTCCTGCGGCTCCGCGGTCCGCTCGGCATCGTCGTCGAGCCGTACGAAATCTGATCGGCCGAGGAAAGGCCACTCCTTTCCCGCTTGCCGGTGCGGCAGGAAGAGCGGAGGACAAGGTGGGCTGCCGATCACTGGCAATCACGTTCCTTGCAGCGGCATGTGTCGCCTGTCTCGCGCTCGCCCTGCCATCGGCTGCGCCGGGCGCGTCGCCTGCCCGGGCAGCGCCCCTGCCCAAGCCGCCGGAGTCGCTTCATGAAGACCTGCTCGCCGCGATGGAGGTCTTTGAGCGGGGCGGGAGGTGGAAGGACGCCGATTCCGCGATGCTGGGCTGGTCGTGCGGCCAGCAGTTGCAGGCGTTGGTCTGTCTGTACCAGGCGACGGGCGAGCGTGTCTGGCTCGACCGCCTGTTGAAGTATGCCGAGACCATGTTCGCCAGTCTCACGCCCAATCGCGACGGTTTCCTGAGTTGGCGTTCGCGCCGGTACTCGTCCGCATACGCCGAGGTGCAACGAGGGCCTGCCAATCGGTCCGGGACCGAGATGGAGCCGAAAACGCAGTGGCTCTCGGACGCCCGAGTGAGCCGCCAGGTGAAGGACGGCCGGTTCCGCCTCATCGCCCACGGCAGCGGGACCCTCAAGGTGGAATCCGGCCAGGACGGGCAACCGCTGCCCGCCGTCCGGTACCAGGTCGGCAAGGCGTTCAGCGGACCGTTTGGGATCCGGCTGACGCCCTCGGCCGCGCCGGCCGAGGGCGACACCTTCACGCTCATCACCCGCCGGCCCAAGGACTTCGACTACGCGGTCCACGAGGGCATGGTGCTCATGCCGATTTGCCGCGCCATCGAACTCGTGAAGCGCGACGGGGCGCTGCGCCCGGCCTATGGAGAACGGGCGGACAAACTCCTCGGCACCATCGAAACCCAACTCATTCCCAAGTGGAACAGGTACTGGCGCGAGACGAAGCGGGGCGGTCTTCTCGTCTTCCCCAAAGACCCGGCCTTCGATCCGAGCGGCGCGACGTTGCCCCACAATCAATACCTGCCGCTCGGCACAGTGCAAATCACCCTCTATCGCATCACGGGCAAACCGGTTTACAAGGAGCGCGCCACGAAGATGGCGCGATTCTTCAAGTCCTGCCTCCGCCTTGTGGGCAACCATTACGAGTGGAACTACTGGGACGCGGCGGGGGAATGGGACAAGCCCTGGGACAAACCGCAGGAGAAGCGCCCCGAAGACACCGGCCACGGGAGCCTCGACATCGGCTTCGTCCTCGCGTGCGCCGAGAGCGGCATCGTCTTCACCGAAACGGACCTCAAGCGGTTCGCCAAGACGCTCCTGGAGGCCATGTGGAACGGTTCCCTTGAGGAGCCGACCGTGGGCGGCTACGTCAACAGCCCGAAGCCCAGCCGACAGAGCGGCAACCTGCACGAGTGGCTGATGCTGTGCAACGTCGAGCCCAAGGTGCGGCCCATGTGCGAGCCCGTTATCCTTCGCGAGGGTAGCCTGTGGGCCAAGGCGCAACTCTACCTGCTCCGGTCGGACGGGGCCGCAAAGGCACCAGGCAAGTGACGCGAGCGGCCGTTCTCGGCAAGGCGTCGGGATGAAAGGAGAACGATGACGACCGGGCGACTCTGGCTGTCCGCCGCTGTCTTCGTGGCCCTGTCAGTGAACGCCTCCGTACCGCTCGCCGGCGAGACGTATACCTCCCGGTTCAAAGCACCCTGTGCAGGGAAGTGGAAACTGGTAGCGCGGCTGGGTGGGCGCTACATACACAGGCAGGTCGAAATCAGCCAACCGGGCGAGCCGTTTGTCTTCCGCAGCCCTGCGGCCGGTGTCCTGGATTACCTTCTCACTTACCTGTGGGACCGCACCGACAAGACGCCCAAGTCGCTCTGGACGCCGATGGATGTCTATCGGGAGGTTATCAGATGATAAGGCGAGCGATACCGTTGGCCGTGGCGTTGGCACTCGCCGCTTGCGCGGCGGGGGCGGCACAGCAGGAACGCCGAGGAGCGGACATCCCGGCCGTCGGCCCGCGCGGCCCCGTCGGGCCAGACGTGCCCTTGGGCGACGCCGAGAAAACGCGATTCGCCACGCGCATCTCCGTCGATGGGCGCACCGCCGACGACGTGCAGGCCGCCTGCGACCGCGCGGTGAAGGACGGCGTTCGGGTCGTGTTCCTGCCCGCCGGACGGTACGTCCTCAAGGCGACGGTGCGTGTCCCTGCCGGGCTCACACTGCTTGGCGAAGGCTCCAAGACGCTGATTCAGGCCGGAGACCGCAGCACTCACCTCTTCCGCGTCGAGGGCGACCTCGTGCGCTTCAC
>CAZEBQ010000107.1:0-12466 GCA_964510295.1 uncultured Anaerolineales bacterium
GCTTCACGCAGAAGTACCTGGCGGGCAACCTCGACGCCGATTTCCGCGGCTTCGGCCCCATCGCCGAGGAGCCGAACGGAGCGGTCGACTCGTGGGACATCAACGGCTTCACCTCCCGCTACACGGCGGCGCTGGCCGCCGGCACGCACCTGAACGACCTTCCCACCTCCGGCGGCCCCCTGGCAACCGGCGCCCCGTCCCCCCTCCCACTCATCGCAACCGCCGCGCCAAGCGACACCAGCCGGGCGGCATGGCCACGCTCGCGTGGCCATGTGCTCGACGCCACCGCCGACAACATGGCCACCGAACATCCGGTGGCCATGCCACCCGCGAATGCTTCACTCGCAGATTCTTCACCCGCGGAGTTTTCACCCGCCGAGCCGGGAGCGGATGCTCCCGGTCACGTTCCCCACCCTGCCGTCCCAATAGCCGCCACCATGGCCACCGAACAGCCGGCGGCCACGCCACCCGCCCTGGCCGACGCTCCGGAAGTGGACCTGCTGGCCGTGCCGGCGCTGGACGTGCCGGTCGCTTGAGGAATCGCCGCTCAGAACGGTTGGCCGGACCGGCGACGAATGTAGATCTGGTCAACGGCAGCCCGGTCTGAAAGCGACAGCAGGTACAGGACCGCCCCCGCCACGTCCTCGGGCCGGAGAAGAATCGACGGGTCCAGGTCCGGACGGGCCTCGCGGACCATCGCCGTGTCCACCCCGCCGGGAAGGATCGCACTGACACGGACGCCGTCGTTGCGGGCCTCGGCGGCCAGCGTCTTGGTCAGCCCCATGACGGCGTGCTTCGTGGCGGTGTACGCCGCCTGATTCGGGTAGCCCTTGAAGCCCACCACGCTGGAGATGTTGATGATGTAACCACTCCCCTGCGGCGCCATCAGCCTCATCGCTTCCTGGCAGCACAGGAACGTGCCGCGCAGATTCACGGCCACCACACGGTCCAGGTCCTCGACCGGGAAATCCTTCACCTGGCCGTACAGACCGATGCCGGCATTGTTGACAAGCACGTCGAGCCGTCCGAGCGTCTCGCGCACGGCGGCGAACAGGGCCCGGACCGATTGGGTGTCGGCCAGGTCCACGGCATGGGCCGAGGCAGCGCCGCCGCCGTCCACGATTTCACGCGCCACCTGGTCGATCTCGCTCCGTGTTCTTGCGGCCGCAACGACGTGGGCGCCGGCCGCTCCGAGCGCCAGGGCGATCGCTCGGCCGATGCCCCGGCCGGCGCCCGTCACCAGCGTCACGTTGCCCGTCAGATTCGGCTGTTGCGAAGCCGCGTTCATCAACGCCTCCTCCAGGTCTTCAACCGCCGCCTCAACACCGTACGGACTTAGTCCTACAACGCTACTTCGCCTTTTTGTCCGCCTGGTGGCCTTCCCAGGCCACCAGGAACAGGCATGAACGGCGTTCGCGTTCGTTCGCGGCGGCCTGGGAAGGCCGCCGCGCGGAACGCGAAGGCCGCCGCGCGGAACGTAGCGTAGTAGTATCAGGGTAGCGGCATGCCGATGGTCTGACAACGGATATCCGAAGCGTTGCCGCGCCCCCATCTCGTCGGGACCGACGAACGGTTGACGCCGACCGGAGCATATTGCTAGAATCCCGCGCGCATCCGAAAGGAGGGGAGGAGCGATGAATCACAACATCACTCTGCTCGCTGTTGCGGTGCTGGTCGCAGCCGGCACGATGGCCGCAGCCGAGGAAGGTCCCACCAGGCAAGACCTGCTCACCATGATTCAGGCCCTCAAGCACCGGAACGAGTTGCTGGAGAAGCGTCTGGCCCAGCTCGAGGCCCGTGTGGCCGAGGCGGGCGGGGGGCCCGAACTCAGCCGCGAGCAGGTCCGGGCACTCGTTGAGAAGATGATGGCGGAATCGCGCGACACCATGAAGCCCGGCTGGATGGAGAACCTGACGTTCTTCGGCGATTTCCGCCTGCGGTACGAGTACCGCCGCTTTGCCGAGTCAACGGGCGGCCTTCACGACGATGAGGGACGCGCGCGGTATCGGCTCCGCGTCGGCGTCGTCTACAACGTGACCGATGACATGCAGGCCGCCGCAACGCTCTACCTGACCGAGCCCATCTACAACCCCGACCCCGACGGCCAGCGTGTGATGCTCCACACGGACCTCATCTGGGCATTCTGACCGGGAGCGCGTCTCAGGTGCGACCACAGCAGTTCTTATACTTGCGTCCGGACCCGCACGGGCACGGGTCGTTGCGGCCGACCTTCGGACCGGTGTAGCGCTCGGTCGGTCCGGGGGGGCGTGTGGGCCGGTCGGGCGCGTCGCCTTTCGTCGGGGGCAGTTCGCCGCGCCGGATGTACTCGGCGATCCGTTTCAACTCCGGCAGCGCCCGCTTGTAGAACATCTTGTACCCTTCGCAGAAATGGTTAAACCGCTCGGGGTCCGTCCCGATGGGGCGATGGTGTTTCGGGCAGCCGCCCTGACAATACGTGAGGTACTCACAGTCGCGGCAGACGGCGGGCCGGTCGGTCTTGAGGGCGGCGAATTCCTCGAGCCGGGGCCGCCTTAGAATCTCCACCAGCGGCGCCTCCATGATGTTGCCGAGCAGCCACTCCTTGAAGACGAAGTGGTCGCAGGCGTACACGTCGCCGTTCCACTCGAGGATGTGCGCCGCCGCGCACCGCTCCGAGTGCACGCACGTCGAGGCCCGACCGTAGAGGATGACGTGCAGGATGTCGTCGATGAAGCGAACCGAGACGCGCCCCGCGTCGCGCCGGGCCCACTGCTCGAAGATGTCGAGCATCCATCGGCCCAACTGTTCGGCCGTGCACGAGAAATCGCTCGGCTCGTCGGTGCCGGGCTTGCGCTCCAGAATCGGGATGAATTGAAGGTACCGGATGCCGCGGTTGACGAAGAACCGGTAGATGTTCCCGGCGTGCGAGGCGTTCGCACTGTTAAGGGTCACCAGGACGTTGAACTCCACGTTGTGCTTCCTGAGCCGTTCCAGCCCGGCCCACACGCGGTGCCACGTGGGCCGCCCCTGCCGGTCCACGCGGTTGACGTCGTGCACCTGAGCGGGCCCGTCGAGACTGATGCCCACCAGGAACTGGTTCTCGGCCAGGAACGCGCACCACTCGTCGTCGAGCAGCGTCCCGTTGGTCTGGAGTCCGTTGGAGACGACCTGTCCGTCGCGGCCGAACTCCTTCTGAAAGGCGACGGCCTTCCGGAAGAAGTCCTTCCCCGCCAGCAGCGGCTCACCGCCCTGCCAACCGAACTCGCACCGCACGGGCATCGCCTCGAGGTACTGGCGGGTGTAGGTCGAGAGGATTTCGTCGGTCATCATGAACCGCTTCGTGCCGGGGTAGAGTTCGCGCGGCTTCATGGTGTAGTAGCAGTAGCGGCAGTTGAGGTTGCAGACGCCGCACACCGGCTTGCACATGATGTGAAACGGTCGAAGGATCTCGCTCACGGCAGCACCATCCGAAAGAGTTCCCCGCTGAGCCCATTATAGGGCGTGCGCTACGCCCGTGCCAATTGGAGGCCGGCCTCGGCGACGCGTCACGCCGTATCCTTTCGTGTCTGTGCCAACCTCCGGAGGATGAGCGCTCCCTGTTCGCAGCCAAGGTCTCTCGCGATGACCGGGCACTTGGCCATGAGCAGAAAGAGGATCTCGCGTTCCGAGTCGCTCAGTGTCTCGTAGTTGCCCTGGCCCTTGGCGATGACCAGGTCGGCGTCATCGAAGCGTTTCCGCATCGCGTCGCTGCACGTATCGAGCAGGGTTCCCGGCGCGTCGGAGCCGTTGTCGATCACGGTCACGCGGCCGATGAGACCGGCGGCCCGGGCATCGTCGATCGTGGCGTCGTTGATCACCGGCCGGCCCTTGACAACCACCGTGACCTTCTCGGTGGGAAGCGTTTCGATGAGGACGCGGTCGAAGACGATCTCGCCGGCATTGTCGGCCAGAAAGAGGATGTCGCGAGCCTCGGCTGCGGCGTCGCGCAGGTCGTCCACGCTTCCGCAGATCGGCTCGCCCATGGCCCGGTCGATGGTCTCGCGGACGGCGGCCTCGGTCAAATCAGACCGGACGCCGAAATCAATCACGTTGCCGGCGATCGCCACGCGGACCGCCGCCGCAAGCGGGTCGGCCGCAGCCTCCACGCGGGCCTTCATCTCCGGATACAACCCCATGGCGAAACGGTTGAATCGGTCCTTCACGTCGCGGTAGGGGTCGTCCTGCCCCGTCAACCGTCGGATGAGGCGATGGATCTGCTGGCCCATCGCCGGCGGGGCCATGCGCATGTCCATTTCGCTTGCAGCGCGAAGCACCTTCCGGAGGACCTCCGCCTGGATTGCCTCGTCGTCGGTCACGAAGCGAACGGCATCCAGGGTCTGCCGCACGAAACACGGGATACAGTCGAAGTACGTTCTCACTCAAAGCCCCTTCCCCACCGCCAGAGAGTCCTGTTTTATACCGCGCCTTCGCTGGGGAAGAAAGATTTGTTCCGGTCGCGGCAGGCGTCGGTCATTTTCGCGACCGTTCTCGCTTGAGAGATACACGGCGGCTGTATAGAATACATGCCGGCCGAAGAGGGTCCAGGCGGCAAAGGAGGTCGCAAAGGTGCCCCTGTACGAGTTTGCCTGTGATGCGTGCGGCAAGGGGTTTGAGGAGTTGTTCCGGTCGATGACCGAGCGCCGTCGTCCGAAATGCCCGCACTGCAAGAGCGGGAACGTTCACAAAGTGTTCTCCACCTTCGCCACGGCCGGCGGCGAGGCGAGCAAGGGAAGCGCAGGAGACGGGTGCGCGACGTGCACGTCCGGTTCGTGCACCACGTGCGGCCGCTGACGAAAGGACGGCTATGGACCGGCTCTGGGCACCGTGGCGGATGGCCTACATCGACGGCATGAGCGGCGGCGGCGGTCACGACGGATGCTTCCTGTGCGCGGCCCGCGACGCCGCGGACGACGGCGAGGTCCTCGTCTTCATGCGCCGGCCCAAGGCGTTTGCGATCCTCAACCGGTTTCCCTACAACAACGGGCACACGCTCATCGTTCCGAACGCCCACGCGGGTGACCTGGCGGACCTTGCGGACGGCGATCTGCTCGCCCTGATGGGCCTGGCGCGCGACGTGATGGGCCTGTTCCGTCGCATCCTGCGTCCGGACGGCTTCAACGTAGGCTTCAACTTCGGCCGCACGGCCGGCGCCGGGCTGCCGGAACATCTTCACCTGCACCTCGTGCCGCGTTGGGACGGCGACACGAATTTCATGCCGGTCCTCGGCGAGACGAAGGTCATCCCGCAGTCGCTCGACGACATTTACGACCGCATCGTGGCCGCCGTCACGGAAGCCGGCGCCGACGGCCAACCGGACGACGCCTCATGCTGACCCGCCGCGACTTCGAGGACCGCGAACTCCGCGAACTGGCTCCTTACGCCGCCAAGGCCGGCCAGACGCGGGGGCGCGTCCACGCCGAGCCCGAGCACGAGTACCGGACGGCCTACCAGCGTGACCGCGACCGCGTGGTCCACTCGACGGCGTTCCGCCGCCTCGAGTACAAGACGCAGGTGTTCCTGACGCACGAGGGCGACTTCTTCCGGACCCGTCTGACCCACACGATGGAGGTCGCCCAGATCGCCCGGACGCTGGCCCGGGCGCTCAACCTGAACGAGGACCTGACGGAGGCGGTGGCCCTGGCCCACGACATCGGTCACACGCCGTTCGGGCACTCCGGCGAGGAGGCGCTGCGGGAACTGATGGCCGACCACGGCGGGTTCGAGCACAACCGTCACGGGGTGCGCATCATCGATTACCTGGAACACCCGTATCCGCAGTTTCGCGGCCTGAACCTGACCTGGGAGGTCCGCGAGTGCATCGCGAAGCACGCCACGCAGTACGACCATCCGGCCGTGGACGGGTTCGGCGACACCCCGCCGCCGCTCGAGGGGCAGGTCGTTGAGATCGCCGACGCCATCGCCTACGACAGCCACGACCTCGACGACGCCCTGGCCATGGGCATTATCTCGGCGGCCGACCTGGAGGGCCTGGCGATCTTCCGGCAGGCGGCCGCCGACTTCGAGAAGACGCTTGCCGACCTGTCCACCGACCAGCGAATCCGGCGGATCGCCAAACTGCTGATCGACCTCATGGCCTGCGACCTCCTCGCTACCAGCGAGCGCGAGATCGCACGCGCCGGCGTCGCGAGCCTCGACGAGGTCCGCGCTGCGGGCCGGCGGCTCATTCACCTCTCGGCCGAACTCGAACCGAAGGTCAAGGAACTCGAAGCGTTCATGATGGACCGCGTCTACCGCCACCACCGCGTGGTGCGGATGACCACGAAGGCCAAGCGGTTCATCGGAAAAATCTTCGAGGCGTACCGGACGAATCCGGACCAGTTGCGGCCGGCCTACCGCCGCCGCGCTCAAACCGAGGGTCTCGAGCGCGTCATCGCCGACTACATCGCGGGCATGACCGACCGTTTTGCCCAGGACGACTACCGGCGGCTGTACGAGCCGTTCGAGCGGATGTGACAGTCCGACTGGGCACATGGCCGGGCAAGTACGTGTTTAGCGACACACCCCCCTTCCGGGGGTGGCACGGAAGCGGCGCAGCCGCGACCGTGGGCGCTTGGTATCCAACACGGCCGCCCTCCGGGCTGCCGTGCCACCCGGCCGTCACCATCTCAACGTGGATACGCCAAGGGCCGACGCCGTCACCGGCCCTGGAGTTTGTGCGGGTTAACGCGCGGCGCGTTACTCGTCGCCCTTCTCCTCTTCCTGAGCCTCACCGCCATCGTCTGCGGCATCTTCCTCGGCCGGAGGTTCTTCAGCACCCTCGTCACCGGCCTCGTCGGCGTCGGCGTCTTCTACCGGCTGCTCGACCGGCAGTTCTTCCTCTTCCGACTCTTCCATGTACACCTCTTCGATGTCGGTGGCGTCCACGCCCCTGCGCAAGAGGAAGTAGATGACCGTCTGCGAGCAGAAGAAGAAACTCGCCAGGAACGCCATCATCACGCCCAGGACCACCCAGACCCAGAAGGCGAACAGGTAGGCGGCGGCGCCCTCGGCGTACTCGGGCGCTTCCAAAGACGCCATCTGCGGCCAGGGAGCGGCCAACTCCGGCAAACTCCAGAGACGCAGCAGTTTATCCTCGGCCCCGCCCACCCCCATCGTGAACGTCGAAACCGCCTCGTGCGTCAACCGCAACGTCAGGAACGAGAGGAACTTCACCAGGATAAACGTCGCACAGCCGTAGATGACGCTGAAGACCGTCAGGAACAGGTACCGCCACGGCCGGCTCGAGATGTACGAGATGCTGCGGCTGATGGCGTCGAACGAATCGGACCCCTCGGCGGCGATGGTCGGCCACTGGAGCCCCACGCTGAAGGCGCCGCCGATGAAGATCAACGCCAGCACCACGCCCATCAGGAGCGACAGGCCGAGGAAGATACCCATGTAGAACTCGCCAACATACGGGATCATGCCGGGCAGACCCGTCAGCGCGCCCATGATGATCGCCATGAACACCAGCACGCCGAACGGAATGAGCGGGCTCGTGACCGTGCTCGGCCACTTGCGAAGGCTGAACCCCAGGGCGCTCTTCAGAGGGACGCTCTCCTCCCGCGCCACGCGGACGGCGGCCATCCGTGTCACGGCCCCGCCGACCACCGCCCAGACGGCCAGCGACAGGAGCGTGATGATGACGGCGGCCCCCGGTTCCTCCTGCCAGTAAGCGGCGGCCAGTTCCCCGGCCTCGCGTGCGGCTGCGGCAGGCGCCATGAGGAAGGTGAGGAAATCGTCCGACGTCTTGCCGCCCACATACGGCAGGGCCCACTCGCCCCACAACGTGGTCGTGGCGATGCGATGGACGTGCTTGAGCAGGCTCGCCCCGTTGACGTCGGTCTCGAAGGCCTCGTCGACGGCGGCGGCCAGGGCAAAACTCACCGCCAGGCCCAGGAAACACAGCAGGAGGTTCGCCGGATGAATCGCCATCCGGAACGACCGCAGAATCTCGAGAAACGTACACGACCGGCGCCAGTCCACCGTCTGGATTCCACCGCCTTCTTCGGACATCGGCCTCTCCTTTTCAGGAAACGTCCGGCTCGTCTTTCAGCACGTGGCCGGCCTTGGAGCGAAGACCGCCTGCTGCGGCCACCATATTCGGCCGCATGCCGAGAGGTGTCAAGGACTATTATCCTTGCCCCCCTCCTCCGGCGGGATGCGGTCGGTGGCGGCGGCGTCGTCGGCCACCTCGTCGATGGGCCGGCTGATGACGTACCCGTCGTCAAGCCATCGGCCGAGTTCCGCCATCTTGCACCGCTCGCAGCAGAACGGCCAGAACCGCTTGTGGTCCGGGTCGGCCGGATTCAGAAGACGGTCGCAGTACCGACATCGCTCCTGCACCGGTGCGTTCACTCCTTGTCGCGATGGGGACAGGTTCCTGCGGCCTTCTTGCAGCCGGTGCACGCGCCGGCGGACGTCTCGGCGCCCTTGTCGGAGGCGTCCGCCTTCGGCTTATCCTTCTGCGCGCCATCCTTGTAAGACTGGCTGCGGTAGTCGGTGGCGTAGAAGCCGGAACCCTTGAAGATGAGGGCCGCGCCCGTTCCGAGCAGCCGCCGGACCTCCATCTTGCCGCACGCCGGACACTTGCGTACGGGCCTCGCCTTAATGGACTGGAACTTTTCAAACGCGTGCCCGCAGGCCTCGCATTTATACTCATAGGTTGGCATAGCCGTTCCTTCATTCGGGGTCGGTTGCGTCAGCGCTGCCGGCGCCGGTTTCATCGGCCTCGGTTTGGTCGGGGGTTTCGGCCTGCGGCTTTCCGCTGGAGACGGCGACGCGGCTGGCCCGCAGCGTCCGCTCGCCGAACCGGTATCCCCTGAGCATCTCTTCCATAACATGGCCGTTCGGATGCTCGTCGCTGGGCAGGTGGGCCACGGCCTCGTGATGCTCCGGATCGAAGGGACGCTCGGCGGCGTGAATGGGCGTGACGCCGTGCTTCTTGAGTGCGGCCAGCAACTGGTCGTGGACGAGACGGACGCCTTCGAGAAAGGCGTCGAAGTCGGGCGTCGCTTCGGCCGCCTCTATCGCGCGTTCGAAGTTGTCGATCGCGGGAAGCAGGTCGAGCACGAGGTCGCCGACCGCCTCCATCCGCTCGTCGCGGACGCGCCGTTCAGAGCGTTTCTGGTAGTTCGAGAACTCCGCCGCCAGACGCTGGAGCCGGTCGCGGAGTTCGTCGCACTCGCGCTGCCCGGCCGCGAGGCCGTCCTCGGCTTCGGCCGGCGCCCCTTCCCGGCGGGGCTCGTCGGGCGGGGCGTTCTCGGGCTCATCGCGGCGGTCGGGGGTTGGGTCGCGCGGCGTCCCGTTTTTCTTCTTTCGGGTCATGACGGGTTCTTGTCCTTCTCACTGGGTTGGCTGAAGTAGCCGGCGAGTCTTTCGAGGAAACTCTCTCGCTGCGGCAGCACGCCTTTCTTTTCGGTCTCGGCAAACTCGCGAAGCAGGTCCTTCTGGCGGCGCGTGAGTTTCTTCGGGATCTCGGCCACCACCTGCACCAGGATGTCGCCGCGGCCGCGGCCCCGCACGTCCGGCAGGCCTTTGCCGTCGAGCCGGTACAGGTCGCCGCTCTGCGTGCCGCGCGTGATCTCCATCTCCTCTTTCCCTTCGAGGGTCGGCACCTCCACCTTCGCGCCGAGGGCGGCCTGCGTGAAACTGATCGGCAACATGCATAGCAGGTCCCCGCCGTGACGGTCGAAGAAGGCGTGCGGCTGCACGCGGACCACCGCAAACAGGTCGCCTCGCGGGGCGCCGGGGTCGCCGGCGTTGCCCTGCCCGGCGTACCGGATGCGTTGGCCGTCCTCGATGCCCGGTGGAATCTGGACGTCGATGGTGCGTTTGCGTGTCACAAATCGCCGCCCGCCGCACGTCGGGCACGGGTCGGCAACGATCGTTCCGGTGCCGCCGCACTGAGGGCAATCCCGCACGAGGCGAAAGAATCCGCCTCCGTGCTGGAGGCGTCCCCGCCCGCCGCAGGTGCGGCAGGTCTGGCGCCGGCCCGAGGCCGAGCCGCTTCCGCCGCACGCCTCGCACAACTCCTGGCGCGACAGGCGGACGGTCTTGGCCGACCCTGAGAGGACCTCTTTCAGCGTCAGGTCGATGAAGCAGCGGAGGCTCTGGCCGGGTTGGGCTCCCCGGCGTCCGCCCCGGCGTCCACCGAACAGGTCGCCGAAGCCGAAGACATCCTCGAACATCGAGAAGATGTCGCGCACGTCCACGTGCGAGAAATCGTGGACGCCGGCACCGCGGAGGCCCTCCTTCCCGAACTGGTCGTATCGCTGCCGCTTGTCGGCGTCGGAGAGGACCTCGTAGGCTTCGGCACACTTCTTGAATCGGGCCTCGGCTTCGGCGTTGCCGGGGTTGCGGTCGGGGTGATACTTGATGGCGCACTGCCGGTACGCCTTCTTGATTGCGTCGGCCGAGGCACCGCGCGCCACGCCGAGACTCGCGTAATAGTCGTCATCGTCGGGCATGGGCAAGCCTTCGGCGACTGAACCCGCCGAGCACAGCATTCGTGGTGGCCTCGGAAGGCCACCACGCGGGAGTTCGGTTCTGAAGCGGGCCTCGCTCTTCGAGGCGGCCAACCACGTCACCCCGACGGCTCCGTCTATGCGACGGCTTCGTCGTCGATGGCTTCGTCCTCGTCATCGGGTGCGTCAGTGACCATGACGTCGGTGGTCAGCATGAGCGAGGCGATCGAGGCGGCGTTCTCAAGGGCGGTTCGCGTGACCTTGGCCGGGTCGATGACGCCCATCTTCACCATGTCGCCGTACTCGCGGGTCCGTGCGTTGAATCCGTGGGTCTTGGCCATTCCACGGGCCTCTTCGACAACGACGGAGCCGTCTTCGCCGGCGTTCTGGGCAATCTGGCGCATCGGCTCTTCGAGTGCCCGCTTGACGGTCTCGACGCCGAGTTTCTCGTCGCCCCGCGCCTTCTTCTTGACGGCCTCGAGGGCGCCGATGGCCCTCAGACACACGACCCCGCCGCCGGGCACAACGCCTTCCTGCACGGCCGCACGCGTGGCGTGCATGGCGTCTTCGACACGGGCCTTTCTCTCCTTGACCTCGGTCTCGGTGGCGCCGCCTGCCTTGATGATCGCCACGCCGCCGGTGAGTTTGGCAAGGCGTTCTTCGAGTTTCTCGCGGTCGTAGTCGCTGGTGGTGGTCTCGATTCCGGTGCGGATCTGGGCGATGCGTTCGTTGACGGCCCTCTTCTTGCCGCCGCCGTCGATGAGGGTGGTGGAATCCTTGTCCACGACGATGCGTTTGGCGGTTCCGAGGTGGTCGAGTTCAAGGTTCTCGAGTTTCGTTCCCAGGTCTTCGCTGACAAAGGTTCCGCCGGTCAGGACGGCGATGTCCTGAAGGATGGCCTTGCGGCGGTCGCCGAATCCCGGGGCCTTGACGGCACAGACTTTCAAGACGCCGCGCAGCCGGTTGACGACCAGCGCCGCCAGCGCCTCGCCCTCCACGTCCTCGGCGATGATCAGGAGCGGCCGCGCGGCCGAAGCCGTCTTCTCGAGCAGCGGCACCAGGTCGCGCAGATTCGAGACCTTCTTCTCGTGAATCAGGATGTAGGCGTCCTCCAACTCGCACTCCATCGTCTGGGGGTTCGTCAGGAAATACGGGCTCAGGAAGCCCTTGTCGAACTGCATGCCCTCGGTGAAATCGAGGACCGTCTCGATGCTCTTGCCTTCCTCGACGGTCATGACGCCGTCGCTCGTGACCCTGTCGAGGGCCTTGGCAATGAGTTCGCCGATCTGGGCGTCGCCGTTGCAACTGATGGTGGCGACCTGGGCGATTTCGTCATGCCCCTTGAGTTTGTGGCTCTGGTCCCAGATGCTGTCGACGGCGGCCTCAACGGCCATGTCGATGCCGCGTTTCAGGGCCATCGGGTTCGCGCCGGCCGTCACGTGCCGCAGGCCCTGCTTGAAGATCGATTCGGCCAGAACGATGGCGGTGGTGGTGCCGTCGCCGACGACGTCGGCCGTCTTCGACGCGACCTGGTTCGCCATCTTGGCGCCCATGTTCTCGAACTTCTCGGGCAGTTCGATCTCTTTCGCGACGGTCACGCCGTCCTTCGTGACCTTGGGGCTGCCGTAGGACTTCTGGAGGATGACGTTGCGGCCGGTGGGGCCGAGTGTCACCCTGACGGCATCGGTGAGTTGCTTCAGGCCGGCCGCCATCTTGCGTTTTGCCTCGTCCGCGTACATCAGTTGCTTTGCCATCGGTTATCTCCAATGCCTTGCCTGGCTACCGTTTGTGTCGGGCGTTGAGAATTCTGAGTGCCATGGTGCCGAACGTGCCCCGCCGCTCCCGCGGCGGGCTCGGTGCGGCGGGCTCGACGCGGCCGGCTCGGTGCGGCGGGCCCGGCGCGGCGGCCTCGACGCGGCGGCCTCGACGCGGCGGGCTCGGTGCGGCGGGCTCGATGCGGCGGCCTCGGCGCGGCGGCCTCG
>CAZEBQ010000108.1:0-12425 GCA_964510295.1 uncultured Anaerolineales bacterium
TTGTCGATCTCGTCGGCGGTCTTGGTGACCTCGTCCTGGACTTCCTTGAGTCCCTTTTTGAATTCGACAATGCCTTTGCCGAGGCTTTTACCGACTTCCGGCAGTCGCCGCCCGAACAGGATGAGGGCAATGATGGCGATGATGGCCAGTTCCCACGGTCCCGGCATCCAAAAGGCCAACTGTTCCACGGCGTATCCTCCTGACAGGTCAGAGTCTATTATACCACGTGGCGTGCGGCATCCAAGGAAATCATTCCTTCGCCGGCACCTCGGCCCGCCGCACGGCCTCGCGTTCGGCGCGAAGCCACCCGATCCAGGCGTCGAGTCCCTCGCCGGTCTTGCAGGAGAGTTGGAGCAGGGGAACGTCGAGTCCGAGGTCACGGACAAAGCGGCTGAAGTCGGCCGGCGAGAAGCCGGTGGCCTCGACGAGGTCAATCTTGTTGAGGACGACGCAATCGGCGCTGCGGAAGGCCACGGGGTATTTGACGGGTTTGTCCTCGCCCTCGGGCGTCGAGGCGACGACGACGCGGCGGTGCTCGCCCAGGTCGAAGGACGCCGGGCAGACGAGGTTGCCGACGTTCTCGATGAACAGGATGTCGAGTTCGTCGAGGTCGTAGGCCTCGATGGCCCGGGCGACCTGCCTGCCGTTGAGGTGACATCCGCCCCCAGTGTTGATCTGTCGGCACGGCATGCCGGCCTGGGCGATGCGGCGTGCGTCGCGGTCGGTGGCGAGGTCGCCGTCGACGGCGGCCATGCGGAGCCTGCCGGCAAGTCGGCGGGCGGTCTCTTCGAGCAGGGCCGTCTTGCCGGCGCCGGGCGAACTCATGAGGTTGACGGCGAGCAGGCCGGCCCGGTCGAACCGCTCGGCCAGGTCTCGGGCGAAGCGGTCGTTCTCGGTGACGATCCTCTTGTCGAGGCGAATGCGCTCCTTCATCGTCTACTCGACCTCCAGCGATTCCAGCCGCAACTCGGTCCCCCGGACCGGCTCGATGTCGGCGCTGCCGCAGGCGGGGCACCTCAGACGCATCTCGTCCATCGGATACTCGTGTCCGCAACCGCGACAGACGAGCAGGACGGGCTCATCGCGTACGTCGATGGCGGCCTGTGGCCATTGAGACTCGGCCACGAGCAGCCCGAGGGCGAACTCGAGCAACTCCGGCGCCGCACCGCTGAGGGCGCCGACGGCCACGTGGACGCCCATCAGGCGGCGGCCGGGGTGTTTCTCCATCTCGGCAGTCACCTGTCGCCAGACGGCATGGGCCAGCGAGACCTCGTGCACGGCAGGCTCCGCGCGGTTCGTGCTCGAACTTCCCGCGCGGCGGGTCACGCGACTCGTACGTGTTTAGCGTGCTTTCGAAGCGATGTCATTTCGACCGAGCCCTCGCCTTTGGCGAGGGCGAGCGGAGCGCTGCAGCCCAAGTGCCCGCAGGAAATCTCGTCGTCCGGACACGGATAACGGCGAGATTCCTCGACTCGCTTCGCTCGCTCGGAATGACACGCTATACACGTACGGGTCGGGAGACCCACCGCGCGAGATGCCAATGGCTCATCCCTCCCGCATGGGGCTCGCGGCGGCCTGGGAAGGCCGCCGCGCGGTTCGCGCAACAGGCTCCCTGGCCCTCGCAACGGTCATCGCGCGGCAGGGCCCTATTCAAAGATGAGCCGTGTGCCGGTGTTGGTGTTGATGGCGTAGAACGCATGTCCGGTGACGGTGCGGCCGGCGACTTCGACGATGGTCAACCCGTCCTGAACCACGGGGCCCTCGGACTGGGTGGTTCTGGGCTCGACGGGTGGGAATCCGGCGGGACAGAACTCGATGAAGAACATGTCGTGTTCGGGTTTGAGTTTCGCGCCGGACATAGCGTGGTCCGCGACCTTGTCGAGGACCTCCTGTTCGTACTGGCGCCACATCGTGATCTCATTGATGGTCGGGTTCAGGCGGTCGGCGGGGGCCGGCGGGGCGATACCGCCCACGTCGGGAAGTCCCTTGCAGACATACACGTGCGTGCCGAGCATGTGGGGGAGGGTTCCGGGGACATCGCGCCAGTCCCATTGGCTGTCGCGTGTATTGTAGTAGTACTCCTGGAGCACGAGTGTGGAGCCTTCGAGCATTTCGCTTCCGCCCGATTCAGGCCTGGACCTGAATTTGATGCGTGTGTCGCGTCCGGTGGCCGCCGCGTGGCTGCGCGCGCCGTTGATAAAGGCCTGGATTCTGGCGACGGCGGCGTCGGGCCCGGTCCGTTCGGCAAAGAGGCGGAAGATGCCGAAGGTGACGGTCATCAGGACGAGCATGATGCTGACGACGGCCAGCATTTCGACTAACGTGAAACCGTTCTTGCTTCTCATGCGGCTGCCCCGCTGCTGCGTAAGTGTTCGCCGATCGGGTCAGTACTTGCGGTCGCCCTGGATGTGCGTCACGCCGAGGTCATCCAAGTCGTAATTGGTGAGGTTGTCGGCCTTGCTCCTCGCGGGCCAGATGTCGCCCGACTGCCTGACGGGGTCGAAGAAATCCTTGGTGCGTCCCTCGGACATCAGGAGGGGCACCTTGGAGTCTCCCTGCGGCTGGAAGTAGTGGACGGGCCGTCCCCATGCGTCGACATAGACGCGGTACATGAAGGCCTTATACGGTACGAGTTTGACGTTCGGGCTTCCGGCGGGCATGTAAGGCCCGTTGCGTTCGCGCATGGTGAGGGAGGCGTAGAGCATGGCCTCCACCTCGTTCTCGAAGCGGCCCTGTATCGGAATGGGACAGTACTTCGGGAGGCTCCTGTCCCTGGAGTCGCTCCCGGCGACGGCGCCCAGGAGTTCGGCCAGGTCGGGGTCGCTCTCCTCCTGGTACCATGGGAACTTGCCCCAGTCCTCGTAATAGTGTACGAGGGCGCTGTCGAGGCTGGCGAGGATTCGTTCGGTGGTCTTTCTGGCGGCCAGGTCGCTCACGCCCTGGGCGGCGCCGACGATGAGGGCAACCAGAATGGCCAGGATGCCCATGACGGTGACCAGTTCGACCAGGGTGAAGCCCCGGGCGCCGTTGGGTGTGTCTGTGCCGTTCATGATTGCGGTTCCTTGTTCAAGAGCGTCGTCGCTAGAAATTAGTGATGTCGTCGTAGGCGACCCTGCCTGCGCTGATATCGCTTGCGGTCGCCGCCTTGATCAGGTCGGGGTTGCTCGGGTCGAAGTACACGTGGCCGTAGAGCCGGTCGGCGCCGGGGGAAATCAGGAGGTAGTCCTCCCGCTGCCACCTGGGTATGCGGTCCAGTGCTTCGTAGACGGTGCTGAGTCTGAAGTGGGTCCTGTCCTTGAATCCGGCGCCGTCGCGCCAGTCGGTATCGCCTGTGGGGTTGTCGGCATAGTCGTAGTCTCCGTACAGGCCGCCAGCGCCGGAACTGGCCCCGGCGTCGAAACGGTAATAGAGGACGATCCCGCCCGCTCCGTAAGAGGGGAACCCGTCGTGGACGGCGGTCGGGTCGCCGGACTCCTGGGTGAAGTAGGGCCCGTAAGCCTTTCTGGCCTCGCCTCCGAATGGCAGGATCCAGTCGGAGGTTCCGGTGCCGGCTTCTGCGGCCTTGACGCCCCATCCGTTTCCGCCGGGTCCCATGAGGGCGTAGGCCATCAGTTCACCGCCGATGTTCACGTAACTGGGGGGTGGGGTGCCCCACTCGCCGCTGTTCCTGTCGCTGGGCGGATAGGCTCCCCAGTCGGCCTTGAACGCTTCGAGCGCCACGCTCAGCGACTGAATGATCACCTTGCTGGCGCCGTTGCGTGTAGCGCGGACGGCCTTGTCGACGGCGGGCAGCAACAGGGCGATGAGCAGGCCGATGATGCCCATGACGACCAGCAGTTCGACGAGCGTGAACCCGTTCGAGGCGCGGGTCCCGGTATCGTGCAAGCGTGGCATGGCGTGCACCTCCATCGTGCGGTCCTGGCCGGTCATTTTTCGAGCGTCCTCTTCCAGTTGCCGATATCGTCGCATCGGGAACCGGGGATGTTGAGGTCCGCGGGTATCCATTCGCCGGTATCCCTGTTCTGCATAATCGCCCCGTACCGGCCGTCCAGTCCGGGCGACACCAGGTAAAAGTCGTCGCGCAGATACTGCTTCGGGGCGTTGGTTCCGCTGCCGAGGGCCTGCATGACGCACTGCTCGAAGTACTCCTGGGAGGCGTAGTTATTCCTGGCCCCATCGGTGTTCATGCCGCAGTCCGCCCAGCGGAACCGCATGGCGCCGGTGGCGTCGATCCTGCCGGCGAAGTAGAGGATGACGCCGGCCGGTTGGTAGGCATCGAGGAATCCGGCCACCTGGCCCGTCTTGCCTCCCCGGGTCTCGTAGGCCATCGCGTCTTCGTCGGCCTGGAAGTACGGTCCGTAGGACCGGGTGGGGCTCGAACCGGCGAACGGCATGAGGCCACCGCCCGCCATGCCCCATCCGCTTCGGCCGGGTCCGAGGAGGTAATAGGCCAGGTTGGCGGGGCCGGTGTTCTGCCGGCCTGCGGCGGGGTCGCTGGCGATGTAGGGCTTGCTTGGCGGATAGACCTTGAAGTCGGTCCTGAAGGCCTCGATGCCCATCTCGAGTTCGGTGATGATGGAGCGTGTGACGTGCTGGCGGACGATGGCCATGGCCTTCGAGACGGTCGGCACGAGGAGCGTCATGAGTACGCCGATGATGCCGATGACGACCAGCAGTTCAATCAGCGTAAAGCCGCACGTGCGTCTTCGCCTGCCCATCACGGCCTCCTTGCGGGCGCCGCGGCGCCCTACTTCTGCCCCACGGACTCAATCAGTTTCACGAGCGGCAGGAACAGCGCGATGACAATGAACCCGATCGTGCCGCCCAGGAAGATAATCATGACCGGTTCCATGCCACTGACGAGGCTGCCGACCAGGTGGTCGACTTCCTCGTCATAGGTATCGGCCACCTTGACGAGCATCTTGTCGAGTTCGCCGGTTTCCTCGCCGACGTCCACCATGTTGACGACGATGGGGTCCACGACGCCGCTCGCTCGCAGGGGTCCGGCGATGCTCTCACCCTCGCGGATGGAATCGTGAACCTGGCCCAGGGCCTTGGAGATGACCGCGTTGCCGACCGTGGCGCGGGTAATGTTGAGCGCTTCGAGAATCGGCACGCCGGCGGCGATGAGCGTCCCGAGCGTCCGGGCGAACGTGGCGATGGCCTGCCGGTTCACGATGCTGCCGACGACGGGCAACTGCATCTTGATCCAGTCCATGGCATAGCGCCCGAAGGCGCTGGCCCGAATCGCCCTCATCACCAACCAGATGGAGAGGGGAACCAGCGGAAGCAGGTACCAGTACGTCCGGACGGCGTGCGAGGAAATAATCAGCATCTGCGTCGGTGGGGGAAGGCCGCCCTTGATGTCGAACTTCAGGAAGATCTCCTGGAACTTCGGCACGATGTACACCATGATGGCCACCAGAATAATCACCGCCACGCCGATGACCATCACGGGGTAGACCATGGCGCCGACAATGCGGCGCTTGAGGGCCATGGCCTTCTCCTTGAAGTCGGCCAGTTTCCGGAGGATCTGGTCGAGCACGCCGCCCGCTTCCCCGGCACGGACCGTATGGACGTAGAGGCTGTCGAAGGCCTTGGGGTGCTTCTCCATGGCCTCCGAGAGGGTGGAGCCGGCCTCCACGTCCTCGACGATGTCCTGGAGGGCGTTGCGCAGGACACCGGGCTTGGTCTGGCCTTCGAGGATGCGGAGGCTTCGCAGGATCGGCAGCCCGGCGTCCTGGAGGGTGGACATCTGGCGCGTGAACTGCGTGAGTTGCTTGTTGCCGACCTTGCCGAAGGAGAAGGTCTTGCCCTTCTTCTTCGGGCCGGCGGTAACGGTTTTGGCGCGTTTGCCCTTGGTGCGAACGTGGGTCGGGAAGTGCCCGAGGGCGCGGATCTTGGTGATGGCCTCTTCCTGGCTGCCGGCCTCGACCTCGGCCCGGACCTCCTGGCCACGCGCATCCATCGCCTCGTACTGGAACACCGCCATCAGCCGGCCTCCTTTCGCCCGGCGTCGGTCACCCTTCGGTGACGGTTGCCAGGATAATCTCCTCGATCGTGGTAATGCCGTCGTAGACCGCCATGAGTCCGCTGTCGCGCAGCGTTCTCATGCCGCGTTTTTTCGCCTCTTCGCGGATCACGTTCGTGGACGAGCCCTGCATGATGAGGTCGCGCAGGGGATCGTCGATGTGCATGATCTCGTAGATGCCGGTCCGGCCCTTGTATCCGGTGTTGTTGCAGTCCTCGCAGCCCTTGCCGTAGTAGAACGTGCGGCCGCGCACCTGTTCGGGCGTCAGGCCGAGTTCCGCGAGCATCTCCTCGGTGGGCACGAACTCGGCCCGGCAGTTCCTGCAGATTTTCCGGACAAGCCGCTGTGACACGATCGCCTCGAGGGTCGCCGTCACCAGGTACGGTTCGAGCCCGAGGTCCAGCAGCCGCGTGATGGCCGTCGGCGCATCGTTCGTATGGAGGGTCGAGAACACAAGGTGGCCGGTGAGCGAGGCGTGGATGGCGATCCGGGCGGTCTCGAGGTCGCGGATCTCGCCGACCAGGATCACGTCGGGGTCCTGCCGCAGAATGTGTCGCAGGCACCGCGCAAACGTCAGGCCGATGTCCGGATTCATCTGGACCTGAATCAGGCCGTCGATGTCGTACTCGACGGGGTCCTCGGTGGTAATGATCTTCGTCTCGACGCGGTTGATTGCCGACAGGGCCGCATACAGCGTCGTCGTCTTGCCACAACCCGTCGGCCCCGTCACGATGACGATGCCGTTGGCAAGCATGAGCAATTCGCCTATGACGTCCTGTTCATCTTCGCGGAGTCCCAGTTTGCTGATATCGAGTTCGACCTGGCTGCGGTCGAGGACGCGCATGACGACGCTCTCGCCGAACATGGTCGGCAGCACGCTGACTCGCAGATCCACCGGTTTGCCGCCGACGGTCAGTTCGATGCGGCCGTCCTGCGGCACGCGTCGTTCGGCGATGTCGAGGTTCGACATGACCTTGATACGGCTCGCCACGGCCAGCGCGATGTGCCGCGGCGGCGGGACCATCTCGTAGAGGACGCCGTCGATGCGATACCGCATCTTGAACTCGTCCTCGAACGGCTCGAAGTGGATGTCGGAGGCGCTGTCGCGGATGGCCTGAAGCAGAACCAGGTTCAGCAGTTTCTTGACCGGCTGGCTCTCGCTCATCGTCCGGATGTCTTCCAGGTCGATCGATTCCTCGTGATCGGCGATCCATTCGGCGGTCGACCCCAGTTCGTTGATGACCGCCTCCACGCTCTCGGCGTGCGCGTAGTACTTGTCCAGGGCGCGGATGACGGTGGCCGGGTCGGCCACGGCGGCCCGGATCTCGTGGCCCAGGAGCATGTGCAGTTCGTCGAGGGCCCTGAAATTGTTCGGGTCGGCCATCGCCACCGTCAGGATGCCGGAGTCGAACTCGATCGGGACCACGCTGTAACTGCGGGCCACCATCCCATCCATCTGCTCGACGACCTCGGGGGGCACCTCCAGTTCATCGAGGTGCACCCGGCGCATGCCGGCCTGGACGGCCAGCGCCGCCGAGACGTCGTCCTTCTCGCAGTACCCCAGGTCCACCAGGACGGCGCCGATGGCCCCGCCCTTCTGCTCCTTGAGTTTCAGCGCCTCGTCAAGGTGCTTCTGGGTAACCTTCTTCATCTCCAGAAGCACCTGGCCCAGGCGTTTCTGGGTGGTGACGGCCATGGTCTTCGGGCGTGACTTTCGCTTTTTGCGCTTCGCCGCCCGGGGCGCCCCCGGCGCCTCGACCGTCTCCGGCACGGCCGCCGTCTCGGGCGGGGCCGACTCAGGCGTTCCCGACGTCTCTTCCTGGCTCGGTACGCGGCTCACAGGCTGTCCTCTCCTTGCCTGACGGCGCCCGGGTCAGTGGGAGGCCGTCTTCTGAAACTTGTTGAGGTCCGACACGTCAATCGGCCCTCCGACGCTCTTGAGCGCCGCGCGGCCGTCGGCCGTCGCCATGAGTTTCTGTTCGATTTCCTCGCGGCGCTGAGCCCGTTCGAGCATTTCAGACACCGCGATCATCTTGCGTGAATAGAGGTCCCACAGCGAATCGTCCAGCAGTTGCATTCCCCACTTGCGGCCGGTCTGGATGAACGACTCCAGGCGGTACGGCTCGTTCTTTCGGATCAGGTTCTGGGCGGCAGGCGTAATCATCATAAACTCGTACGCCGCGATGCGGCCGGGCATGTCGACGCGCGGCACAAGCGTCTGCGAGATCACCGCCATCAGCGAACTCGCCAACTGGACGCGCACCATCTCCTTCTGCCCGACCGGGAAGGCGTCGACGATGCGGTTGACCGTACCGGCGGCGCCGGTGGTGTGGAGGGTCGAGAAGACGAGGTGGCCGGTTTCGGCGGCGCGGATGGCGGCCTCCATCGTATCGATGTCGCGCATCTCGCCCACCAGGATGACGTCCGGGTCCGCCCGCAGCGCCCGCCGCACCGCGTCGCTGAAACTGCTCACGTCGGTGCCGACTTCCCGCTGATTGATGATCGATTGCTTGTGCTCGTGATAATACTCAATCGGTTCCTCGACCGTGATGATGTGCCGGTCAAAGTTCTCGTTGATGTAGTTGACCATCGAGGCCAGGGTCGTCGTCTTGCCCGAACCCGTCGGCCCGGTCACCAGGAAGAGCCCTCGCGTGCGACTCAGCAGCGACTCGACCGTCACGGGCAGGCCGATCTCGCTCAACGACATCAGCCGCGACGGAATCAGCCGCAGCGACAGGCTCACGTTCCCGCGCGCCTTGAACACCGCCACCCGGAACCGCGCCTTGTCCTGAAAACTGAACCCGAAGTCGGCCGAGCCCACCTCGTCCAGCTCCCGCTGATGGCGGTCGGAGGTGATACTGCGCATCAGGCCGGCCGTGTCTTCGGGCGTCAGCACCTCGGTTTCCAGGGCGCGGAGGCGACCGTGCATGCGGACCACGGGCGGGCGGCCGACGTGCAGATGCAGGTCCGACCCGTTCTTGGCAATCACGAACTGCAGGAGTTTGTCAATCTGAACCATCGTCTGCCCTTCAGAGGCCGCGTTTTCGGCCTCGAACCGGCGTTTTCACCAACCGCCCCCGCCCCAACCCCTCATCACGCCCCCTGCCTGCGACGTAACTGCTTGCCACCGCCCACTTTATTGTAACAGCGCCGGCGGGGTCAGGCAACCCGCCGACCCGGCCAGACCCGCCTCAGAGCCCCGTCAGGGGTCGTTCTCTCCTAATCCTACAACGCGACTTCGCCTTGTTGTCCGCCTGGTGGCCTTCCCAGGCCACCAGGAACAGGCATAAACTGCGTTCGCGGCGGCCTGGGAAGGCCGCCGCGCGGTACGGGAAGGCCGCCGCGCGGAACGAGAGCCCCGTCAGGGGCCTTTTTCTTCTAAACGCTGGCCTCCTCACGCTGAGCACGTGACAGGACCTCGTCGAGCGTCGTCACCCCCCTCATCAGTTTGATGAGTCCGTCCTCAAGGAGTACCCGCATCCCGAGGGCCCGAGCCGCATGCCGAATCTCGTTCAGCGGCCTGTGTTTGAAGGCCAATTCACGCAGTTCCGCGTTCATGACCATGATCTCGAAGATGCCGAGGCGGCCGCGGTAGCCCAGATTGTGGCAGTGTTCGCAACCAACCGGCCGGAAGAACGTCGCCTGGTTCAGTTGATCGTCCGTCACGCCGAGACCCCGAAGGGTTGCCAGGTTGATCTCGGTGTCGGGTTCCTTGCACTCGGGGCACAGGACGCGGACCAGCCGCTGGGCCATCACCGCCTGAATGGAACTGGCCACGAGGAACGGCTTGACACCCATGTCGATCATCCGGGTCAGCGCACTGGGCGCATCGTTGGTATGAAGTGTACTGAATACCAAGTGTCCCGTCAGGGCGGCCTGAATCCCCATCTCCGCCGTCTCCAAATCGCGGATTTCACCTACCAGAATGATGTTCGGAGCCTGCCGAAGCATCGCCCTCAGAATACGCTGGAACGACAGATCGATCTGCTCGTTCACCTGGACCTGGTTGACCCCCGAAATATGGTACTCCACCGGGTCCTCGGCCGTAATGATCTTGCGGTCCGGCGTGTTCAACTGGTTCAACGCCGCGTACAGCGTCGTCGTCTTGCCCGACCCGGTGGGACCCGTCACCAGGAAGATGCCGTTCGGCCGGGTGATCAACTTCTCGAACAACTCGTGATCGTCCGGAAGGAACCCGAGCGCGTCGAGGCCCATCTTGATCGACTCGCGCCTCAGGATTCGCAGCACGACGCTCTCGCCGTGATAGGCCGGCAGCGTTGAGACGCGGAAATCGAGGTCCTCGCCGTCGAGCCTCATTCGGATGCGGCCGTCCTGCGGCAGGCGTTTCTCCTCGATCTGCATGCCCGACATCAGTTTGACGCGGGTCGTCATCGCCCCCTGCAGCCGCTTCGGCGGAGGCTCGCGTTCCACGCACACGCCGTCCACGCGGTACCGGACGCGAAGCCGGCTCCCGAGCGGCTCGATGTGGATGTCGCTCGCCCGCATCCGGACCGCCTCGGTAATGATCAGTTGGACCAGCCGGATGATCGGGGCCGAGTCGGCCTGGTCATCGGCGCCCTTCTCCCCGCGGTCCTCGAACTGAACGTCCGTTGACGTGAACTCCTGCAGCATCGAGTCCACCGATTCCGATTCCGACTGCTCCGTGTACCCCGAGATGACCGTCTGCACCCGCTCGCGCGCCGCCAGGACGCAATCCACTTCCATGTTCAGGCGGAAACGGATCGCGTCAACCGACTCCAGGTCCAGCGGGTCGGTGATCGCCACCTTCAGGCGGCCGTCGGTGTACTCGAGCGGGATGACCTGGTACTCCTGCATCATCGCCTCCGGCACCATCTCCAAGACCTGCGGGTTGATCGTGCCGATGTCCAGGTCGACATACTCCATGTCGAACTGCAGGGCGAGCGCCTTGGTGACGTCCGATTCCTTGCAGGACGCCGACGCCACGAGAATCTCGCCGAGCCGGCGGCCGCTCCTGGTCTGCTTCGCCAGACCGTCGCGCAACTGCTTCTCCGTAATCTTGCCCCACTCCTGCAAGATCTCACCCAGCCGTTTACGTGGTCCAAGCATGGTCAACTCACCTCGAAAAGAGAAACACCACACCCTCCGGCCGTCGCCGGCCGGCAAAGACGCCGCCGGCACCTGTCACTCGGGGTCATGATGCCCGCGACCGGCACACCGGCCCGGTCGCACGCAGACACTCCACCCCCACATTCCCCGCCTGCATTCTCGCCGTTCTCGGCGCGAACGTCAACATCTAAACGCGCCACCGCCCCGCCCACGGCGTGCCGGCGCCCCGACGGGCCCTCAGACGTGCAGTTCAATCACGTCGCGGTCCCCCAGCACGTGGTCGCGCTGCACGGGTTGACCGTCGTACTTGCCACCGCCCCAGATGCGTGCCCGTTTCAGGTTCTCGGCAATTTCACCGTGCACCGCGGCCGCCATATCGAGCACCGTGCTGCCGCGCGACAGAATGAACGGTTTCTCCATGTCCGCCGGTTTGCCCGGCTCCTTGCTGTAGACGCGGACGACGCGGAGCACCTCGAAGCACCGCCTCGCCAACGCGTCCATCCCCCGGCCCGTCTCGGCGCTCGTCGCAAGCATCGGCAGGCGGTCCTGGTACCGTTCGGCAAGGGCCTCGAAGTGATCGCCTGCGCCCGGCAGGTCCGCTTTCGTCCCGACCAGGAGCATCCGTTTCTCGACGCCGCCCTCGGGCGGTTCGGCGCCCTCCGGAACCATTCCACGGCTCTCCAGAACATCCAGGCACAACGCCGCCTGGTCCGGGACATCCTCGGCCGCAAGGTCCACACACACCAGAATGCCGTCGGCGCTGCGGACGGCCCCGATCATGCCGGGCGGCAGGGCCTCGCGGGTGGCGGGCGGCAAATCCACCAGTTGAATCTGAATGTCCTCGAAGGCCATCATCCCCGGCACCGGACCGTGCGTCGCAAACGGATACGGCGCCACGTTGACGTGGGCCTTGGTCGCCGCGGCGACGACGGCGCTCTTGCCCGAGTTGGGCGTCCCGAAGAGGACGAACTGGCCCGCCCCGTGCTTCGTGACGTGAAACGGATCGACGCCGCCCTTGCCCTTGGTCTGCCGGGCCGCCTGACGCAGTTTCGCCAGACGCCGCTTGATGTCCCCCTGCATCTTGTCGGTCCCCTTGTGCTTGGGGATCGTGGCGTGCATCTCCTCGAGCGCGGCGATCTTCTCGGCCACCGTCTTGGCGGCGCGGAAGGTCTTCTCCGCGTTCAGGTATTGCGGGGTCAGATTGGCGGGCATAGGGCCGTCACCGGAATCACGTTGCGTCCGTACGCCCCCATTCTACCGAACCGGAAGCCATTTGCAAGCGGCGCGAAAGCCTTGCAACCCCGTC
>CAZEBQ010000109.1:0-12423 GCA_964510295.1 uncultured Anaerolineales bacterium
CCGAACCTGCCCGGCGCGCCCCGGATGGCCCGCCGCGCCAGACCCTCCCTGGAGGGAGGCGACGTTCACAAAGTGACCTCACATGATCCAGGGCGGGCGCATCGGACGGCTGAGCATCCGATTGGCCGCGTCGTCGTTCTCAAAGCGTTCGGCCTGCCAGTTCCAGGTGACCTTGCGGCCGAGGCGTGTGGCGATGTCCGAGACGATGGTGAGCGTGGTGGCGGCGTGGCCGGCCTCGACGGCCGCGACGGGGTCGCGGCGTGTCTCGATGCACTCCATCCAGTTCCCGTGATGGCTGTTCGAGACGTAAAGGTGCTCTTCGCCGGGCTTGATTGCGGCGTTCAGAAGCGACGCCGGTTCGGCCCGGATGCCGCCGCGGTTGACGTGGACCCAGCCCTCCGTGCCTATGAAGCGGCAGCCCTGCGGGTGGTGCTTGTTGTCGGAGAAACTCAGGGTGAGGCCGTCGGCCGTCCTCGCTTTGACCTGCCACGTGATGGACGTGTTGGCCAGGCCCTCCTGGGGGAAGACGGCCGTGCCTTCGATCTCGAGCGGCTTCCGGGCAAGGTCCGGGGCGCCCCAGAGGGCGATGTCAACGTGGTGGACACCCCACGACTGGATCCATCCGACACAGTAGTCGTAAATGAAGTACCAGTTGTAGGAACACTTGAGATCGTTATACGGCGTGTATTTGGCGGGCCCCAGCCACATGTCGTAATCGAGACCGGGCGGAACGGGCTTCGGCTGGGCCGTCGGCAAGGCACGGCCGCCGGGCACGCCCACCTCGACCGTGTGGACGCGGCCGAGGTATCCGTTGCGTGCCAGTTCGCAGGCGAATCGGAAGTTGCGGCTGGAGCGCTGCTGGGTGCCGATCTGGAACACGCGGCTGTAGCGTCGGACGGCGTCGCAGAGGGCCCGGCCTTCGGCCACCGTCAGCGAGAGGGCCTTCTCACAATAGATGTCCTTTCCGGCGGCGGCGGCCATGGCGGCGTGCAGGGGATGCCAGTTCTCGGGCGAGGCGATGATGACGGCGTCCACATCGGGCCGCGCGAGGACCTCGCGGAAATCGCTCGTCGCGAGGCATCCCTTGCAGTCGCCCTTCCCCGCCAGGTCGGCGTATCGGCCCTCGGCCCGTTTGCGGGCGCCGTCGCGTTTGCTCTGGAACGGGTCGCAGGCGGCCAGGACCTGTGCATCGCCGCGGTGCAGCATGGCGTTCAGGTGACTGGTTCCGCGTCCGCCGACGCCGATGGAACCGATGCCGACGCGTCGGCTCGGCGGCGCCCGATCGCCCGCGCCGAAGACCGACGCGGGCACGACGTACGGGGCCGCCAGAGCGGCTGCGGCGCCGGCGAGGAACCCGCGGCGCGACGTGCGGCGAGCGTCGCCCGTCCCATCGAACGAGGGGACCGGCGGGACGTGTCGGGTCATCTCCACACTCCTTTCAGGCGCAGCGCGTCAACGCTTCTTCTTGCGTGAAGCGGCGTCGGGGTCGGCGTCGGGCAGTTGGTACTGTTGTCGCAGGCGTTTGAGTTCGGCGTGGAGGCGTGCCTGCACGTCGGCATACTTGGGATCGCCGTAGAAGTTCCGGTTCTCGCCGGGGTTCGCCTTGAGGTCAATGAGTTCCCACTCGTCCACGTCTTCCTCGTAGAAGTAAATGAGTTTGTAGCGGCCGTCCGCCACGCCGTAATGGCGTCGGACCCTGTGGGCGCCGGGGAACTCGTAGTAGTGGTAGTAGAGGGTCTTTCGCCAGTCGGCGGGGGTTTGGCCCTTGAGGAGCGGGACGACGGACCGGCCCTGCATATCGTCGGGAATCTCGGCCCCGGCAACGTCGAGGAACGTTTCGGCGAAGTCGAGGGGCGATACGATGTCGCGGTTCACGCTGCCGGGCTTGATGACGCCGGGCCAGCGCACAAGAAGCGGCGTCCGGAGCGACTCTTCGTAGATCCATCGCTTGTCGAACCAGCCGTGTTCGCCCAGGTAGAAGCCCTGGTCGGAGGAGTAGATGACGATGGTGTTGGCGGCGAGGCGGCTGGAGTCGAGGTACTCCAGGACGCGGCCGAGGTTATCGTCGACCGAGGCGATGCACCGCAGGTAATCTTTGATGTACCGCTGGTATTTCCAGCGGATGAGGTCTTTGCCCTGGAGTTTGGCTTCCTCGAACTTCTTGTTTTTCGGGCCGTAGGCGGCGTCCCACGGCTTGCGCTGCTCGGGCGTCAGGCCGCGCTGGGGCGTCAACTTGAGGTCGTTCCGGGTCATCGTCTTCGAGATCGTCATGTCCTGGGTCTTGACGGCCGTGGGCCGGCCGTCGTAACCCTCGAAGAGTGAGTCGGGTTCGGGGATGGTGACGTCGTCGTACATGGCGAGGTGCTTCGGGTCCGGCTGCCAGTTGCGGTGCGGGGCCTTGTGCTGGTACATCAGCATGAAGGGCTTCGACTTATCACGGGTGTTCTTGAGCCACTCCAGCGCCAGGTCGGTGATGATGTCGGTGGTGTATCCGATGTGCTTGACGGGCTGTTCGTGTCCGATCTTTCGCATGGGCGGGTTGTAGTACGGTCCCTGGCCGATGAGGATTTCGTAATAATCGAAGCCCTGGGGGTTGAGTTTGCGGCCGAGGTGGTACTTGCCGATGATGGCTGTCTGGTAGCCGGCCTTCTGCAAGAGTTTCGGGAACGTCTGCTGGGCAACGTTGAACTGGAGGCCGTTTCGCCAGAAGCCGTTCAGGTGGCTGTACTTGCCGGTCACGACGACCGCGCGCATGGGTCCGCAGATGGAGTTGGTGACGTAGCACTCATCGAAGCGCATACCCTCGCGTGCGAGACGGTCGATGTTGGGCGTCTTGTTGATCTTCGACCCGTAGGCGCTGATCGCCTGGTAGGCGTGGTCGTCGCTGTAGACGAAGATGATGTTGGGCCTGGCGGCCGGCGCGGCAGACGCCTTGCGCACCGCGGGACTGCAGGCCGGGACGGCCAGGGCTGCGGTGCCGAGGCCGATGGTTCTGAGGAACTCGCGTCGGTTGATTCCACGTTTCATCTGAGGGCTCCTTAGCATGTGATACTCCCCACCCCTCTCCAGCGGCGTTGCCGCGCGGCGGCCGACCATCGCGCCGCCCCATTCAGGGCTTAACGCCTAATCCTACTACGCTACGAGACCTTTTAGCAAGGCTGTTGCTCGGCCGGGAAAAAAGCGGGTCAGGGCCACTTGGCGGTCAAACCGGGGCCGTTTCCGGTTTGACCAGCCAACAGGCCGTTTGAACGTCTTGGGCGCGGGCAAAGCCAAACCATTCAAAGCCAAACCGAACGGCTGGTTTGGCATTGAATATGGCCCTGACCCGCTTTTTCCCCGGCCGAGCAACAACCGGGCAGGCGCGCAAGTAGCGTAGTAGTACTAGTAATGAGAAGCCTGTGCCATGCCAGCGCGCTTTTTATGTTCGGCGCCCGTTGGGTGTCGCCTACAGGGTCCAGCCTTTACGATACGGCGGATTGAGGAAGCGGTTGGCCTCGTCGGAGTTCGTAAATCGCCGGTTCTTCCCGTCCCAGCAGAGTTTCTTCTGCGTCCGGATGGCGATGTTGCCCAGCAGGACGACCCCGGTCAAGTGGCCGGCGTGGTTGGCGAAGTCCGAGCCAGCCGGTTTGCCGCCCTTGCAGGCATCAAGCCACTCCTTGTAATGGCCAGGCGAGCGCGGCAGTTTCTGCGGCGGCTTGCCGTACTCCTTCTGCCGCGCCTCGGGAATAAGGCGGTGGCCGAGGATCTTTCCCTTGTCTCCGACGATGAGCGTTCCGTCGCCGCGGCCCAGGCTGCGGCCGGGTTCGAGTTCGTCGGGCACAGGCGGCATCATGCCGCCGTCGTACCAGGTGAGCGTTATGGGTGGCCGGTCACCCTCGGCGGCGAACTTGTAGGTGACCACGGAGGACACGGGCGCCGTCTCGTTCGCGATCTCCGGCCCCTCCTGGTCGTTGCTCGAACAGGCCTCGACGGTGACCGGGTGGCCCAACTTCAGCGCCTTGAACGCGGCCGAGAGTTCGTGGCAGCCGATGTCGCCGAGCACGCCCGTCCCGAAGTCCCACCACCCGCGCCACCGGAACGGCAGATAACACGGATGATACGGCCGCACGGGCGCCGGGCCGAGCCACAGGTCCCAGTCCAGCGTCTCGGGCACGGGCGGGGTGTCCTTCGGCCGGGGAATACCGCGGGCCGAGATGCGGCGGGTGCGATTCGACCAGGCGTGAATCTCGCGGACGCGGCCGATGGCGCCGTCCCAGATGAGTTCCGAGACGAGTCGGGCGCCCTCGCCGGCCTGGCCCTGGTTGCCCATCTGGGTGGCCACCTTCGCCTCTCCGGCGGCGTCGGCCATGGCAAGGGCCTCGTGGACCGAATGGGTCAGCGGTTTCTGGCAGAAGACGTGCTTGCCCATCTTGATCGCCATCATCGAGACGACGGCATGCAGGTGGTCGGGCGTGGCGACCATGACGGCGTCGATGTCTTTCTCGGTCTGGAGCATCTTGCGGAAATCGGTGTAGGCCTTGGCCTTGGGGAAGTGCTTGGCGGCCCGCGCCACAAACCCCCGGTCCACGTCGCAGAGCGCCACGACGTTTTCGGTGGGCACACTGCGGATGTCGCCGTATCCCTTGCCGCCGATGCCGACGCCGGCAACGTTCAACTTGCTGCTCGGCGGTTGGTGGGCGGGCCCTCCGAGAACGTGGCGCGACACGACCGAAACGGCCGCCACCGTGGCGGCCCCGGCCATGAACCGACGGCGGTTCACGCGGTCTGCTGACCTCATGGCGTCGTCTCCTGCTTCGGGGTGCGTGGTGCCAGTCGGCCAAACGGCCACCGGCCTGTTCCGCGTGCGGTTACCGGTCCTCCGGCCTCAGGTCGGGCGCCTTGCCGGAAGCCGACGCGAACGTCGGAACGGGGCGGAAGTTCGGATGGTTCTTGTACCGGATGTTTTTCCGTCCGTAGTAGGTGCCGTAGTACTGCGCATTGGCGTCGACCCAGGTGGCGAGTTTCACGAAGTCCTCGAGCGGCAGTTTCGCGTCGTTGCCCGGACAACCTTCGCGGACCTGCCGGATGAACCTGCTGGCGTAAGAGCCGACCGTCTTCGGCGGCGCGTACGGCGTACCGCCCCAATCGGAGCCCTCGTTGAAGGTCTTGACGAGCCTGCGGCCGAGGATGTTCTCGTAGGACCGGCAGAATCGCTCGGTTCGTGCGCCGGTCAGGTCAAGCCGCCCCTTGGGGTTCGAGCCGCCGTGACACCGGACACAATGCTTGTCGAGAACCGGCTGGACGTCGGTCATGTAGTGGATGGGGCGTTGGGCGGTCTTGTCGCCGGGTTGCGGGCCGGGCATTGCCGGGGGTTTGCTTCGGGCGATCGTCGGCTGGTACCGGCTGGGCAACGGTTCGCTGGGGGTCTCGTGGCATCCGACGCAGGACCGTTTCTCGCCCGGCCGGTAGTTCACGTAGGTCCGCTCGCGCTGAATCTCCATGTAGTTCTCGTCGAGGGCCTCGAAGTAGATGTTCCGGTCGGCCGGCACGTAGAAATGGGCCGACCCGTCCTCGTGCACAGGCACGACGCCGTGGAGGACCTTGACGGCCAGGACGCTGCCCCTGCTGACCAGGGCGGTGTGCGAGCCATACTTGTTTCGGGGATCCCAGAACCGCCTGCACTCCCACGGGCGGGGAACCTGCTCCATGACACGAAGGTACTTGACCGAGCCTCGCTCGACGCCCTCCATGCCGTGATACACGTCCTGGACCATACAGACCGCGAGGTTCTTCCCGGCAAGTTCGCTGTCGCGCGCGTCGGGCACAACGGGCGGCGTGGTACGAGGGCGCAGCGGATACGGCTGCCAGCACGAGAACTCGGCGTCCTTGTAGATGAGCGAGTGGTTGCCTGCCTCATCAATCAGGTACAGCCCGTAGGCCCGGACGTCCTTCCAGGGCTTGTCCGGATTATGCGAGACGAGAAACTGCTCGGCGCTGAGCGGGTAGGGATCCATGTAGAGCGGCCCGTTGGTGTGGCGGACCCATTTGCCGTCCACCAGGTGGTTCCAACCCGGCTCCTGGCGGATGTCGACGTGGGGCGTGATGTAGGTCATGGGCTCGCGGGTGCGGATGTTCTTCAGCATGTTCAGCCGGATGACCGTGCCGATGCCGCTCTGCGGATAGTGCGGCGTTCCGAGAACGACGAACAGGTCGCCGTGGCCCGGAATCTGCCGTCCGTGAATGAGCGTCGGCGGGTACTGGATGTCGTTGCCGTAGACCTCCACGCTGCCGCTACCGTTTGGGTGCATGGCCCAGAGGCACTTGATGCCGAGTTGACCCTTGTCCACGTATTCCCACCGCGCGTAAAGGATGCGGCCGTCGTCCATCATCGACGGCGAGAACTCGCTGACGGGGCTGTTGGTGAGTTTCTCGATGTGCTTGCCATCGCCGTCCATCCGGTAGAGCACGGCGGTCGAGAGGACGTCCGGCGCGTCGCAGAGCGTGCCGTACTCGCATCGCGTGGAGGTGAAACAGATTCCGCCGTCGGGCAGATAGCACGGGTGCATGTCGTCGGTCTGATGGTAATACATCCTGGCGGTTCCGCCGAGGAAGGAGTTGTCGTACTTCTTGATGCGGGTCTGCTCGTCGTCCGGCGGACGGGTCAGTTGCCGCACCTCGCCGAGGCGCCGGCCCGTCTGGGGATCGAGACGGATCTCGAAGATGCGAAAGCCCTCGCGCCGGCTCCGCTTCCAGCCGAAGACGACCTTCGCGGCGCTGAAGTGCAGGTCGAAGCGGCCGAAGATGCCGTCCTTCATCTCCGGAACCAGGTCGGTGACCTCGCCGGTCTTCCGGTCCAGGACGCAGAGGTTCCCGCCGTAGTTGCCGCAGCCGTCGATGAAGTCCGTGTAGAAGTGGCTGGAGTGATACGTGTAGCGTTTGACGAACAGGAGCCGGCGGAAGTCCATCAGCGGGTTGTGGGTGAGGAGGGCATCGCGCCGCAGGCTCTCGACCTTCTCGACGCTGTCCGCCGGATCGGCCGCCGACACCTGGGAGCACGCGAGCAACAGGACAACGGCTACGAAGGACAGACGCGTCATGCGCGTTGCGCCTCCTGGTTCGGCGACAGTGCCGCCCGCCAACTCGGCGCGGCCGGATGCAACGTGCTGCTGCCCCAAGTATACACTGCTCTGCGGCAACCTGCCAAGGGCGTCATCGGGGTTGGGTGCGCCGTCATACCATCGCGTCGGTGTGGCTTCGAGCAGTCAACGGTCAATCGCAGCAGGGTGTGGCCGGCTCTAACCTTCCTGCGGAAGGTCGCGGGGCCGGGTGAGCGACTGGCACTCGGACGCGGGCACACGCATGTCCATGGGCGACCCATAATCCTGATGGTCGAGGAACTCGCCGGCGCCACCCGCAGCGCGGCCGAGGGCAAATCCCAGCAGGGCGCAGTCTTCCACTCGCTTCAGCGAGATGCGTTTCTCCATCAGCGCCGTCCAGCACAGGCTCAGCCACACGCAGGCGAGGGCGGCATCCATGTTCACCGCCCAGACGCGACTGGCGACGCCCGCGTCGTGCAGCGCCCGGGCGAGTTCGTGGTAGAACTCCAGGAACAGGTTCGTCCGGCCGGTCTCGTGAATCGCCTCCCAGATCGCCTGTTCGCGCGGATCGTAGTTGACGGGCTTATCGTTGAACACGGGGTGCCCGAGGCACGGGATCCGCTCGTAATCGACGCCGGCTTCCTTGGCCGAGTCTTTGGCCTTCCTGAAGGCGGCGGCGGTCTCACGGGCCAGCGTCGCCACGTCGATCTCGGGGTCCGGATCGTAGGGGTCCTTCAGGTCGAGGTCGCCGAAGATCTTGAGGAGGTATCGGACGCCCTCGCGTCCGTTTCCGCCGTGGACCGTGCCGATGGCGGCGAGCGTGGCCATCATCCCGACATTCGGCGGGTTGCCTGCCGAGGCGGAGAGTTTCGCCGCCTGGGCGGAGATCGTCCCGGGCCCGTTCGACAGCGACGCGATCAGGCACATCTCGACGAGCCTGGCCTCGAAGTCGTAGCGCGGCAGTTCGCCCGTCCAGTAGAGGATGACCGCCTCGCCGAAGGAGTGCTTCGCCATCAGTTCCGTGAGCGAGTACCCGTAGATTCGCTGGCCGGCTTTGTCCAGGGACGAGGCGCGCGAGGCGTTTCGAAGATCGCGCCGGACCGGCATCAGGCCCACGGTCACCTTCATCTGTTGCGCGAACTGCGACCGGTACGGTTCCGGAATCCGGCCCGGCGGAAGCAGCAGGACACTGGGCAGTTCCTCGGCCAGATGCGCGTAGTTGATGAACCACGGATTGAGTTTGAGCCGGCTGCGAATCCGGAAATCGCGCTCCCATCCGAAGGCGTCGTAGATGGCCATCGCCGCCGCCGGAAGATGGTGCAGGGCCGTGACCCGGATGCCGCGGCGCAGCGCCTCCTTGGCGGCGTCTTTGCGGCGCACGCGCCGTTCGGATTCCAGCGGCCCGACTCCGAAATACTCGTCGAAGAGCGCCATCTTGCCCGAGGCGCTTGTCTCGGGCCCTTCAACCACGGCCCCGGCATGGCCGAGCGAGACACGCCGGCCTTCCATGAGCGTCCCCGCCACGTAGACGATGACGGGCTTCTCGAAGCCGGTCTCGCGCATCCACGCGACGGCTTCCTGCTCGTAGAGGCCACCCGGTTCGACGTAAAGAACGATGAGCCTGGTCTTGTCGCAGCGTGCGGCAAGTTTGAGGAACTCGACCAGGGGCGTGAGGATGAGCACGTCCTTGCCGGTTGAGATTCCGAAATGGGTGCCGACACCCGCCGCCTGCATGTAGCCGGCGATGGTGTTGACCATATTGCCGGAGTTCGAGATGATGGTCGCGCTGCCGGGCTTGAAACTCTCCTCGGGCGCGTCGCCGCCCACGGCCCCCACGCGAACGTGGTCGTGAACGTTGATGACACCGAGCGTATTGCACCCGATGACGTCCACGCCGGCCTCGTCCGCGATCTGCCGAATCTTGGCCGTCACCTCGATCGAGACGTTCTCGGTGATGATAAAAAGGGTCTGGAGATGCTTGCCGCCGTACTCGAGGGCTTCCTTGGCCTCGCCGTAGACGGCCGAGGGCGGCGAGTAGATGACGACCTTGTTCGGACGCGCCGACTTCGGCAACGCGGCGTAGAGTTCCTCGCACGTGGCAAACACGGGAACGCTTTCCTTGCCCGGCACCTCGATCGTCTTGCCGCCCTTGCCGAGCGCCCAACCGCCCACGATATTGGCAGCGTATTGCTGAGAGACCACGGTGACCTTCGACGCTTCGCGCCCCGTGATATTGCTGACGGCAACGCGGTCACCACGGCTGAGAAGCCCTGAGAGTTTTTTAGGTCGCACGTTGCGCCTCCTTCCGCGTCTCGACAAACTTCGCCAGCCGCGCTGCATACTCCGCCACAAGCGTCACGGGGGTGTCGTGGCCGAAGATGACGTAGGGCAACCTCAGCGACTCCAGCGTCTCCCGCATGGCAAGAAAGGCGGGCACCATCCTGGGCCCGCCGCGCCCGATGACCACGGGGATCTCCACCCGCCCGTGCTCCTCGAAATGGTGGGCCAGGGCATCGCCGACCGCCTGGAACGTGACGTCAATCAGCGTGTTGTTCGCCTTCCCCCCGAGGATAAGAAGCGTGGACGCCTTGGCCAGATGATGGCGGAAGCAGCGTTCGGCCGTGCCGACCATCCGTTCGTAGGGAGGGTTCCCGCCGAAATCGGACAGGAAGATGGGGGAGCCGCCGGCGATCTCAAGGGTCTCGGTGATAATCGTACTCGCCCCGCCGCCGAACAGAATCGGCAGCACCAGGTGCCCGCCCAGGTCGCTGACGTGGGCCTGACCGCGGTAACTGGAAGCGTCCCAGGCGGCCATCTCCTCCTCGAACTCCGTCACGGTCTCCGGATAGTCGGGGAACCGAAGGTTCGCCTCCTTGAGTTTGAAGTTCGCCTCGTCGAAGACCGCCTTGAAGTCGCATGCGTACGGCACGTTGTCCGGCCCGACCCGCCAGGGATTCACCTCACACATGCGCATGCCGGTCGAGATGAACATGTCCCAGAAGGCCACGAGCGTCCGCGACAGGATTGAGATCAGGGGTTTCGGGCAGTTGAGGCCCTCAAGCAGTTGCGACGCCTGGTAGGCGTCGAGCCCCCTGAAAACGTTAACCGGAATCGTCTGCTTGAACCGGTCTTCGACCGACTCGATGTCCACACCGCCCTTCATCGACACCGTGAGCGAGGGGCCCAGGAATCGCGAGTCGTACGTGACGGCCGAGTAGATCTGGAGGTCCGACGGGATGAACTGCGTGATGTACGCCGTCCGGGCCGGCATGCCGTTGACCTCGGCGCCGGCCAGCCGCCGCAGTTCGGCCATCGCCTGCTGGACGTCGTCAACAACCTTCACGACCCTGGCCTTGCCTCGCCCGCCCGACATCACGTCGGCCTTCACGACGCCCTTGCCGCCCCACCGTTCGAGCGCGTCGCGGATTTCAGGCCGCGGGGCGCTCGCGTCCAGATGCTCCGGCACGGGCAGACTGAACCGGTGGGCCAGTTGATCCAGGAAGGGGTATTCGGTCATCTGAGAAGACATCTGGCCTTCCTCCTGCCGTGCCTATGAGGGTTCGGCTGTCGCCGGCGCGTCGTGTGCCTCGCCGCCCGCTTCGGCAAACGGCACGAAGCCTCGGCGCATCGTGTTCTCGGTGACGAGACGGGGATTCATAAAATGGAGCAGGTAATCCGGCCCCCCCGCCTTGGTGCCGGCCCCCGACATCTTGAATCCGCCGAACGGCTGCCTGCCGACGATGGCGCCCGTGCAGCCGCGGTTAAAGTAGAGGTTGCCCACGCGGAATTGGCGGCGGCACCGGTCGAGGTGGTCCGGGCTGCGGCTGAACACGCCGCCCGTCAACGCAAAGCGGGTCGCGTTGGCCCATTCGATGGCCTGGTCGAAGTCCCTCGCCCGCATCACGGCCAAAACCGGCCCGAAGATCTCTTCCTGCGCCAGGCGGTGGGCCGGAGTGATGTCCGTGACAACGGTCAGAGGAACGTAGAAGCCGCCGTCCGGCACGTCGCTCTGGTAGGCAATCGTGCCCTCCTGCCGCCCGATCTCGATGTACGACTCGATCGTCTCGCGGGCCGAGCCGTCGATGACCGGCCCCATCAGGTTCGCGGGGTCCTCGGCCGGGCCGATCCTGGCCGATCGGACGGCTTCGAGAAGGCGCTCGATGAAGCGGTCGTAGATGGCCTCGAGCACGATGACCCGCGAGCAGGCCGAGCACTTCTGGCCCTGGTATCCGAAGGCGGACCGGACGACCGCAGGCACGGCCTCATCGAGGTCGGCGTCGTCGTCGATGATAATGGCATTCTTGCCGCCCATCTCGACGACGGCCTTCTTGACGGAAGGCTGGCCGTCGGGGGTGCGCCCGGCCTTCTCGATAATCCGCCGTCCTACCCCCATCGATCCGGTGAAAGCGATGAGACTGATGAGGGGGTGTTCGACGAGAAAATCGCCGATGACACTGCCCCGCCCCGGCGTGAAATTGAAGACGCCCGGCGGCAGGTCGGCCTCACGCAGCAGTTGCAGCAACGTGTGACCGATGATCGGCGTCCGGCGCGACGGCTTGTACACCACGCAGTTACCCGCCACGAGGGCCGCCGCACACATGCCGCAACTGATCGCAAGCGGGAAGTTCCACGGCGCAATCACCGCCGCAATGCCCTTCGGCTCGTAGAAATGCTCGTTCACCTCGCCGGGCACGTCGCCCAGGTAACTCGGCTCGCCCAGGCGGACCATCTCGCGGGCGTAGTAATCGAGGAAGTCGATCGCCTCGCCCACGTCCAGGTAGGCCTGGCTCCACTGCTTGCCGGCCTCGAGCGTCTGCCAGGCGGCCAGTTCGTAGAGTCGGCGGCGGGCAGCCTCTGCGGCCCTGACCAGGTATCCTGCCCGCTCGCGCGGCGGCGTGTCACGCCAGGCGGGGAAGGCTTCCGATGCGGCGGCGATGGCCTGCTCGACCTCCTGCGTGCCGGCCTGACAGACGCGGCCGAGAATCTCGTCCGGGCGGGCCGGGTTCACCGAGTCCACCCGGTCGTCGGTAACAACCTCCCTCCCGCCGATGAACAGCGGATACGTCTTGCCCAACTGCCGCCTCACGTCGGCCAAGGCGCCGCGATAGGCGTCCCTCGCCTCGGCGACGGTCCAGTCGGGGAAAGGATTGTTGCGGAACGGGCCGAAGCCGTCCGCGCCTTCATCCACCGGCGAGGCAGACGGGTTGACCTCTTCCGCGGCGCGGTCGAGAACCGCCTGCGGCGGTTCAAGGAGACGTTCCATCTCAACGCCCTCGACGAACGTCTGACGCAGGAACGATTCGTTCGACGTGTTCTCGAGCAGACGCCGCATCAGGTAAGCCATGCC
>CAZEBQ010000110.1:0-12342 GCA_964510295.1 uncultured Anaerolineales bacterium
GGAAGTGCCCCTGGCGGACCTCGTGTGGCAACTGTTCATGCCCACCGGCTATCAGGTGGTCCGAACGGAGGGCAGCGTCGTGACCGACCAGGTGGCGGCCCCGCCGCTGGCCGTCGCCAGCGTGGCCGGCGCCTTTTACGCCGGTTCGGGCGGCGTGGACTTCGAGCACGGCGCCCTCGGGCTTCTCATGCCGTCCCTGTATTGCGCGATGGAGAAGGCCACACCCCGTGCAAGGCGCGCCGCAACGGAGGGGGAGTCGCCCTCGGCGGACGACTACTTCTACCGCGGAGAGGCCGGCGGGGAGAAGGACGCGAAGGACGGTGAGGGCCTGTGGGTCGAGAGCGACATGACCCGCCAGCACCGCCGCGCGGGTGGCGACAAGGCGGCCGACGAGGTCATCCGCGAGCGCCTCGCAGCGCCGTCGGCTAAGCCGGAGCGGTCGCCCTGGGAATCCAAGCCCGCCGAGGAGCCGCCGGTCACCGTTGCCACAACGCCGAAGCCGCAACCCAAAGCGCCACCGCCACCGGCGCTGCGGCCACCCAAAGGGCCGGCGACCAAGGACGATGCCAAGAAGTGGAAGTCCAAGCGGGCCTGGGCACTCGAAGGCGTCACCAGCCTCAAGATCGATCTCGTCAAGACCGGCGAGGCCGTCACGTTCCAGAGCCTCGGCACCGAGCCGCGCCTGACCCTGACCGTCGTCGACGCCGGACGAACGCGGGCGCTCGCGTGGGCGCTGGCGCTGGCCGTCTTTGTGGTGGGCCTTGCCCTGACGCTGCGGCCGGTGGCCGTCAAGGCAACGCACGTGGTCGGCGTGGGGCTGGTGGCGACGCTCATCCCCGTCATCACCGGCCGCATCGAACTGGCCATGGTCGTCAACGGAGCGTTCTACGCGGCGTGCCTCCTGATTCCGTACTATCTGCTGGCGGGCTGCACACGGTGGTTTGCCGGGAAGGTCGGCGCCGTCCTGTCGCCTCAAGCCCCGGCGGCCGCAGGGCTCCTGATCGTTATCGCCGCAGGCGCGATGCTGGCGAGCGGCGCCTCGGCCGCGCCCGCCGACAAGGGCGCGCCGTACGTCATCCAGGTGGTTCCCCCGCCGGAGCCGGTCAAGGTGCCGGCCGACGCCATCATTCTGCCGTACGATCCTGCCTCCAAGACGGGCATCAAGGACGCCGACCGCCTCCTCGTGCCGTACGCCCGATACGTCGAGTTGTGGAACCAGGCGTACCCCGACAAACCCATCGGCGAGAAGAAACCGCCCGCCCCGTATGCGTTGGCGGGTGCGGCGCTGGCGGCCACGCTCACCGGCGACGAGTTCCTGCTCGTCGAAGGGCATATCGATATCGACGTGTACACCGACTCCTACGCCGTCGTCCCGCTGCCGCTGGAGGGTGGCGTTCTGGCGAAGGCCGACCTCGACGGCGCCCCCGCCCGGTTGAGCGTTGCCCAGGTGGGACCGGCGGCAAAGAAGAAGTCATCGAAGCCGGCGCCGAAGGCCTTCGTCGTGCTCTACGTCTCGGGCAAAGGGAGGCACCGGCTCGATGTGGCGGTGCGGATGCGGATGCAGCGGCGAGGCGGATGGCGCGTCGTCGAAGGCCGCCTGCCGGTCGCACCCGCCACCGCCCTGGCGCTGACCGTCCCGGACGCCGAGACCGAGGTCCGCCTGGCGGGCGTGCCCGACCGCACCTCGTACGAGACGAAGGCCGCCGGCGAGGCCATCCAGACGGCCCTCGCCACCGGCGGGGCCGTCTCCATCCAGTGGCGGCCGAAGGTCAGCGAGGGACAGATCGACCAGACCCTGACCGCCTCCTCGAAGGCCGTCCTCGACGTCCAGGAAGACAGCCTGCGGCTGGTGTGGGCGGTGCACCTGGAGTTCCGGCACGGCGAACGCGACTTCTTCATCGTCGAGGTGCCCGCCGGCTACACCGTTGAGAAGGTCGAAGGGACGAACGTCCGCGGATGGGAACTCAAGGCCGCCGGCAACGGGCAAGAGGTGACCGTGACGCTGCTGAAGCGGGCGAAGGCGGCGGAAGATTTCACCGTCACGACCTGGCGACAGGCCGACGCGGGGGGGCTGCCGATGGCGGGGGGCGAGTTCGACGCCCCGGTCATCGCCGTGACGGGGGCCCAGCGGCACACGGGCGGGCTTGTGATCCGCCGCAGCCCGCTCCTCGACCTTCGGACCGTCCGGACGGCCGGCGTCCGCCGCGACGATCTGCCGGCCGATCCGAAGAAGGTCGTGCCCGGTGCCGGCCAGATGGAAAGCCCCCTCGGCATCCGACCGTTTCAGGCGTACCGGTTCGTGGCCACGCCGTTCTCGGTTCGGCTGGCGGCGACGCCGACTGCGGCCGAAAAGACCGCCGACGTCCAGATGATCGTGCGCGTGGCCGAACGCGAGCGGAGCATGGAAGCCCGGGCGACGCTCACCGTCCGGAACCGCCCGCTCTACTGGGCACGCTTCGTGGTGCCGGCCGACCTCCGGCTCGACCGCGTCGTCGCGCCCGGTACGTTTGAATGGGCCCTGACCGACGAGGCCAACCGCAAGGTCCTGACGGTGTACCTGGCCAGCGGCGTGCAGGGGGCGTGCCCCATCCTCATCCAGGGCAAACTCGGCGAGGACCAGAAGGCGCTCGAAACCGCCGTGCCGCACATCGAGGTGCTCGACGTCGAACGCCAGCAGGGCGACATCGTTGTCCAGGCCGACCCGGCGTTCGAGGTCCGGACCGAGGACCTCCGGAACGTCGAGCGGGTGCTCCTGGCGCGCGTCAGCGGGTGGCTCGGGGGCGATCAGAAGGGCCTGGCGGCGCTCGCGCTTCACTACACGCGTCCCGATTATGCCGGGCGGCTCGTCCTGACGGCCCGCCGGCCCGACGTCACGTGCTTTACGGTCACCAACGCGCGGGTCACCGACCGGTCGATCGACGAGACGGTGCTGATCAGTTGGACGATCCGGGGCGCCGGCATCCGGGAGGTCTCGTTCCTCGTGCCGGCGTGGATGAAGGACGCACGGATCAGCGTACCGCTTCTCAGGCAAAAGACGGTCACGCCCGTTGCGGAGGACGAGTCGCGGGTGCGAGTGCGGCTGGAACTCCAGGACGAGGTCATGGACGAACTGCGCGTGCTCGTTGAGAACGACCGTCTGCTCTCCGGCGGGACGCACGACGTGCCGATCCCGACGGTCGAGACCGGCCGGACCGACCGCCGGTACGTCGCCCTCGAGAGCGCCGGCCGCGACGAGGTGCTCGTCGAGACCCGCGACGGCCTCGATCCCCTCAGCCGCCAGCAGAAGGAGTGGGCCACCGTGGCCGGGATGCTCCGCGGCGGCATGACCCAGGCGTTCATCGTCTCGGCGGGGGCCGAGGCCCCGCGTCTGGCGTTCCAGACGAAGCAGCGTGCGGCCGTCGAGACCGTCGGCGCCCGGATCGGCCTGGCCCAGACCGACCTGGTCATGGACTCGAGCGGCGCCTACCGGGCCCGGCAGACGTACCACGTTGACAACCGGATCGAGCAGTTCCTCGTGATCGAACTGCCGGAGGGGGCCGCCCTCTGGACCGCCGTCGTCGCCGGCCGGCCGGTGAAGCCGACGCGGATGGACGGTACGCGGCAGGTGCGGGTTCCGATCGTCAAGACGGCCGAGGGCGACCTGGACTACACCGTCATCCTGAAGTACGGCGGCCGCATCGCGTCGCTCGGCGCCATGGCGTGGTCCGTCGATTTCCCGATTATCCAGCCGGTCAACATCCGGGCGGAACTCAGCCAGGTCCGGTTGTACGTGCCCGAGACGCACCGTTGGTTCCACTTCGACGGCATGAGCCCCGTTACCGAGGAAGGCACCTTCGAGGCGGGCGTCCTGGCCTACCGGAACAAACTGGCCGGCCGCCTCGTGCAGACCCTGCGGTCCGACAACCCCTTTGCCCAGACGCGGGCCAGGTCGAACCTGGTGAGCATCGCCAGGGAGATCAACGAGTACAAGGTGACGCTGGGCAACCAGGGCTACGACAACACGACGCTGCAAACGGAGATCTCGAACGCGGCCGTGGTCCTCAACAATGTTGACAAGGAGATCCAGGTTCAGGAGCAGGCCCAGCAGGTGGACGTGGCCTTCAACGATGACCTGATACGAGAGGTCTACGAAGGGCAGCGAAACCGCCGGGCACGGAACCTGGTCCAGGACCTCGACCTCAACTGGAAGGATGCCCAGCAGCAGCCGGCCCAGCCGGCGCCCGGCAAGGTCAACTTCAACGAGGCCTGGTTCGGCGGAAACGAACTGCTGAACACGGCGGCCGAGGCGCAGCAGGCCAAGGGCGGCGCACGGTTCCAGGTGGGTGGACAACAGGGCGCTGCCGTCCAGCAGCGGACCCGGATGCCGCAGTCCCAGGCCGCCGGACAGATGTTCCAGAAGTTCGCCGGCAAAGACCTGGCCGACCGCCAGCAGATGGAGGAATCCGCACGGAAGCAGCAGCGCCGACTCAGCCAGACCGAGGTCGTCGAGCGGTACACGCAGAAACTCCAGCAGCGGGCCGAACTCGACAAGGCCCAACTCAGTGCCCGAGGGACGACCGTCACAACGGGCCGGCCTGCGATTCGGTCCGGCGACGAACTCAGCGTGATCGTGCGGGACGGCCGTGTCGGCGGCGGGCGGCGTGTTTCGGCCAGCGCCTGGGGGCGCGAAGCCGGCGCGGCAACGGCCGGCACTACCATCAGTCTGGGTGGGCACGGGTGGGTCGAGAGGGACGGGGATATGCCGGCGGGCCTGGCGAGCCTCGACGTCCAACTGCCTCAGCGCGGCAGGCTGTATCGGTTCACCACGCTGGAGAAGAAGATCGGGATCACGGCGCGGTCGGCGTCGCTGCCGCTCATCGAGGGCGCCGAGCGCGTGGCGGGCGTGGCAGTGCTTCTGCTGGCCATCGCCCTGGTCCGCCGGTGGCTTCGCGGCCGGTCGTTCGACCTGCGGACGCAGAGCGTCTTCTCGACCGTGCTCATCGTTCTGGGCGTCATCGGCGTGGCGCTGGGCATCTTCCCGGTGGCGGGCCTGCTGGCCCTGGCCGTCGGCATCGGCATGAAGATCAAACTGTTCTACGCCCGTCGTCGCCCGGCCGCAGGGTAGAAGGTTGTTTCAAGACGGCCTTTGCCGCATCCGGCTGGTGGCCTTCCCAGGCCGCCAGCCTGCCGTTTTGCATGGTGGCGCGGTGATTCTCCGTACGTGTTCAGCGGGGTGGCACGGCCCTTGGGCCGTGCAGCCGCACTCGGCACGCCGGGAGACCCGCTGAGCGAAGCGAAGGGTCTCGCCGTGGAAACGACGAAACAGCAAAGACCACGGCGAGATGCTTCGGCCCGCAAGCGGGCCTCAGAATGACAACGCTAAACACGTACGGAGACCCACCGCGCGGGACGAACGGCCCTGGAGCGCGGTGGGCAGGATTGCCCACCGCGCTTTGGCGCCTTCGCGGCGGCCTGGGAAGGCCGCCGCGCGGGTAAGCAGGTCGCGCGGCGCGCGGCTCAGTCCACGACTTCCACGCCGTCCGGGACGCTTCGCTCGATGCGCTCGCCCGTCTTGGTGACCCGGATCGGCCCGAGCGGCGTCGGGAAGGTTACCTCGTAGTCCATCGGCACGTCGTGCGGACGGATGCGGACGGCCCGGCAGCCGGGCTCGACGATTTCGATCCCCGGCAGGCTGCGAATCAGAAACGCCGCCGGATGGGCCGACCACGCATGGCTCAGCGTCCGAAGGAACCCCCGGTACGCGCCCGACCGCCACGACCCGTTGATGCCCCATTCCTCGTAGGTGCTGGTGGCGCCGCGTTGGAGCATGCGGCGGCCCCACCGCTCGCGGATGATCGCCAGGGCCAGGTCCATCCGTCCGATCCGGGCGAGCGCGTCGAGCACGACGCTCGTGAAGAACGGTTGGGCCTCGGTGCAGGGGACCTCGCGCCGCTCCCAGAGGCGTGCGGCCACCTCGGCCGCCGTCGCGTCGTCGCACAGGCCCCATCGGATGGCGGCGGCGCTGGCGTGTTCGCTGACCTTCTCCGAAAGCATCCCGCCGACGTTCGCATCGACAAAGCAGCCGCACCCCTCGTCGAAGAACTGCTTGCGGAAGGCCGCCAGGATGCCTGCGCGCGTCATCGCGGCAAGGCCGGCCGTCTTGTTGTCACCGATCAGGGCCGCCATGCGGCCGAGGGCCTCGAGCGCCCCGTAAAGCATGGCGTTCAGCGGCGCACACTCGCCGCGACGGTCGACGTCGGCCCAGTCGATGAAGATCCAGCCCGGCATCCCGGCCACCAGGCCGCGCTCGTTCACGTGGTCGAGGAACGCCCGCACCACCTTGACGGCGTGCGGATAGAACGTCCGTATCCACCGCGTCTGGCCGGTGTAGAGGTAATGCTGCCACAGGCCAATGACCCACCAGAGCGAGTAATCGGGGATCGTGCCGGGCCCGTCGCGGCCGGCCCGGTTTGTGATGTTTGCGAGCAGCCCCGACGGAAACTGGTTGGCCGCCGACTGCCGCAGAAACTTCCCCGGCAACCGCGTATCGCCGAAGCACGCGTAGATGCCGCCGAGGGTGACGGCCGAGACGTCGCCCAGCCACTGGGCCTGCTCCCGCCACGGCGTGTCCACAATCGATTCATGGCAGCACAACCGCAGCGTGTAGCGGCAAATCCGGAACACGCCGTCGAGTCCGCCGTCGCTCGAGGCGAACGAGCCGCGCTCCTCAAACGGGTACGTCGTCACGATGGCCCGCACGGCGTGAACCGTCGCGGGCTCGAAGGCGTCGCGGACCCGGAGTTTGACGTATCGGAACCCCCGCCAGGCCCACGTCCGCCACACCTGCCGCCCGTCGGTCAGGACGTACCGGTGGGCGAACGGACCTTCGATGGCGTTGTTGAACCGGCCGTCGATCAACCGCTCGGCCAGGCCGACGTCGACGCACGCGCCGGCGGGGCCCTCGAGGTCGAGTTCCACCTGGGCCGTCACGACCCGTCCGAAGTCGAGCACGATGCACGGGTCGTGGACGCCGTCGAAGGTGTGGTCCGCGACGTGCTCCGTGCTGCACCGGACGACGGCGGCGCCGCCGGCGCAGAGGTTCTCGGCGCCATCGACACGGGCGAACTCCAGTGGCCGGCCCGCCTGCGAGAGGCCGATCGAGAGGTCCTCCGGCCGCATCCGATTGGCGACGGCCAAGCACTCTTCGACGCACTCGACCCGCTCGGGGCGCCGCTCGGAGACCGCCATCGGCGGGATGTCGCGCGGCACGAGGTGCGACCACGGATGCACCGAGGGCGGCCGATCCGACACCCGGCCGGCGAGGACCGTGGCGTGCGGCCAGGCGGTGTCGTCGAAACCGGCCCGGTCCCATCCGGGAGGCGCCTTGCGGGCGTCGTAGAACTCCTGGTACGGGTCGAAGGCGTTCATGCGGAAACGGTACCCGCCGTCCCACCAGGCCTCGGCCCGGTCGGCCCGCCAGTCGGGGCCCGTCGCGGCGACCGTCTCGCCGCCGTCCGCGACGAGTTCCGCCAGGAGCCCGGCGCGCTCGCCGTCCGTGAAGTGGACGACGACCGCAATGACGTTCGGCCCGGCGGCAACCGCCGCGGCCAGGTCATGCTCGTCGTAGTAACAGACGTGCGGCACCGACGGCGGCGGGCCCTCGCCCACGAGCGTCCCGTTCACCCACACCCGGTACCGGCTCTCGGCCGTGATGAAGAGGCGATGGCCCCGGCCGGAGGCGTCGAGGGAGAACTCGCGGCGGAAACAGGCCCACGTGTTCGGCTTGGGCTCGGCGTCGTCGATCCAGATCCATCGCGCGTTCCAGGTGCGCGGCGGGGGGAAGTCGGCGGTGGGAGGTCGGGGGTCTGTCATGGTTGCCCTTTGACTGGAAGCGTCATGCGGCAAGCGACAACGCTGTCACCGCGAGCGCAGCCGAGGGGTCTCGCCGTTGTCGTTCTCACCACGCTTGCCGCAAGTCAAAGCAGAAACGAACGGCGAGATTCCTCGACTCGTCCCGACCGGCGTCGGGACTCGCTCGGAATGACAGAGTCCCTGACGCTGGCGGCGCGCCCGTCGGCCCGGGACGGCGCCTACTTGTCTTCTTCGAGCACTTTGCGGCGGAAGGCCTCGACCTCCATGCCGCGGACGTGGGCGATCTCGGCATCGTTGAGCGGCGTGGGGTTGCCGGCGGCGATGGCGGCCATCTGGAGCAGGGCGCCGTCTTCGATGATGAGCATCCTGTTGTAGGCGTCGCGCCAGTTGATGCCGAGGGTGACGAACCCGTGGTTCCGCAGGCTGACGGCGCTGGTGCCGTCGGCGACGGCCGCCGCCACCGCCTCGGCGATCTCGGTCGAGGAGGGTTTGATGAACCCGAGGTACGTGATGTGGTCGACGTAGGCGATGAAGTCGGGCGTGAAGGGCAGGATCTCCATGCCGCCGGCCACGAGGCCGATCGCGCGCGGCGGATGGGCATGGCAGATGACGTCCATCTCGGGCCGGGCCTTCAGGCACATCTGGTGCATCTCCCACTCGCTGGTGGGTCGCGGCCCGGAGAGGTGCTCGCCGGTCTCGATGTCGACCGTGGCCCACTCTTCGTCGGGCACACGGTCCACGTCGAACCCGCTGGGGGTGCAGACCATCACGTCGCCGTCGCGGGCGGAGGTATTCCCGCCGGGCCCCGCCACGAGGCCCTTGGTCATCATGAGACTGCCGAGTGCATTCAGGTTGTCGATAACTGACACGTCGCGCCATCCTTTCGTTTCGTTTACCTGCGCCGCTTACACGCCGTGACTAGCCACGAGCGTGAGCGAGTGGTCGGGCGAGCCGCTCGCTCACGCGCGCCGCTAATTGCGTTTCGCGAGCACGTTTCGTTCGTACGCCTCGACCTCGGCGATCCATGCGGCGCCGGGGGGGACGTTTGATTCGATGCACAACCGGTCCCACACGGCGCCGAAGGGCATGGTCTTCATCGTTTCCATGAGGGCAAGTTTCTGGGCTCCCCGGCCTTCGGCCTCCAACTGTGCCAGGCGCGCGGCCGGTTCGAGCAGCGCGTACAGGAGCGCTTGCCGAGTCGAGCGAGCGCCGATGGCGTACGCGGCAATCCGGTTGATGCTGGCGTCGAAGAAATCGAGCGCCACGTACACCCGGTCCAGCGCCCCGCCGCGCACGAGTTCCTGGAACACCGCCCGCACGTCGTCACTGAAGATGACCACGTGGTCCGAGTCCCACCGTACCGGGCGGCTGACGTGCAGCAGCAGCCGCTCGTGAAAGCCCAGCAGGGCGCTCAGTTTGTCGGCAATCGTCTCGGTGGGATGAAAGTGACCCATATCGAGGCAGAGCACGAGGCCGCGCGACAGGGCGTAACTCGAATAGAACTCGAACGACCCCACGACGTAATCCTCGCTGCCGATGCCGAAGAGTTTCGACTCGACCGAATCGATGCAGAGGTCGGTATCGATGCCGACCTCGTCGGCGAAGATGGCGTCGAGCGAACGGGTGAGCCTCTCGCGCGGTCCCCAGCGGTCGGCAGGCGAATCCTTGGCCCCGTCGGGAATCCAGACGTTGTTGACGCACAACCCGCCGCACGCGCGGGCCATGGCCTCGGCAATGCGGCGGCTGGCGATGCCGTGACGGACCCAGAAGGCGCGAATCGCGTCATCGGCGTGCGAGAGGGTGAAGCCGGAGTCGGCCTTCGGATGGGCGAAGAAGGTCGGGTTGAAGTCGAGGCCGATGCCGAGGGCCTTCGCCCAATCGATCCAGCGGGCAAAGTGGCCCGGGTCCAGGGCGTCGCGGTCCACGGCCTCACCGGCGGTCTCGGCGTAACAGGCATGGAGGTTCGCCCGGAGGACGCCCGGCACGAGCGCCATCGCCTGGTCGAGGTCCTGGCGGAGTTCGTCGCCGTTTCGCGCCCGGCCGGGATAGTTGCCGGTGGCCATGATGCCGCCGCCGTCGAGTGCGTCGGGCCGGACCTCAAAGCCGGCCACGTCGTCGGCCTGCCAGCAGTGAAGGCTGACCGGCACCGCGCGTGCCCGCGCGATGGCCGCATCGGTGTCCACACCGAAGGCCGCGTAGGCCTCGCAGGCGAGGGCGTAAGCCTGCTCGTTCTGCGTCTCGCTCACGTTGGGCCAGTGCCCGGTCACGCGTGCACTCCCGTCTGCGCCCTGCACGTTCATGGGAAGCAGGGCGGTGCGTGGTGGGTCTGCGTACCCACCGCGTCCAACGGCCTGCGCGCGCGACGGGTGCACAGGCCCGCCGCGCACGGCGATGCAACCAGGCGCGGACTGCTCTCGAGAGCCCCTGCCGCTCAGCCGTCTTGCTCCAAGACTATCGGGTTTGGCGTCCGGCTGTCAACGAGGAAAGGCGACGACCGCCGCCGGGGAGCAGCCGACCAGGACTGGCAAGGGTCGAGGCCCGTGGTAGAATGGTCGAGATGAAGCGGGGGGACCGCCCACCCATTGACGAGGGGAGACCGAATGAACGCGACGGCCATGCGCGGCGGGTGCGGAGACCCGCCGCGCTCGGTGGATATCGCTTGGGTGGCGGGTGCCCTCACCCGCCACCCGGCCGGCTTTCTTCCTTGCCGCCTTGCCGGCGAGGTTCTAACGTGTCGGCCGAAGCAAGGCGCACCAGCAGGCGCGCTTCTCGTGGGACCGGTCGGAAGAAAGGCTCGCGCCCATGCAGACGGCCGACATCGTGTGCCTGGTGCTGTACCTGGTCGTCATTACGGGAGTGGGCGTCTGGGCGGCGCGCCTGGTGCGGAACACGGGCGACTTCTTCATGCCGCGCCGTTTCGGCAAGATCATGATGCTGACCCACGCCTTCGGCACGGGCACCCACTCCGACCAGGCGGTGTCGGTGGCGGCCAAGACGTTCTCGAACGGCCTGAGCGGCATCTGGTACCAGTGGCTGTGGCTGTTCGCGACGCCGTTTTACTGGGTGATTGCGCCGCTGATGCGGCGGTTCCGGGCAATCACCACCGGCGACGTGTTCGCGGCCCGGTACGACCGGAGCGTGGCCGGGCTGTTCGCCGTCATGGGCATGGCGGTGCTGAGTCTGAACATCGGCGTCATGCTCCTGGGGTCCGGGGCGGTCATCGAGGCGGGGACGGGCATACCGGCGGCGCTCGCGATCACCATCATGACGGTGCTGTTCGTCGCGTACGGCGTGGCGGGCGGGCTGTCGGCGGCCATCGTGACGGACTTCATCCAGGGCATCCTGACGGTGGTCTTCTCGTTCCTTCTGCTGCCGTTCGTCCTGCAGGCGGTGGGCGGCATGGAGGGGCTGCACCGGACGATTACGGACCGCGAGATGTTCTCGCTGGTGGCGCCGGGCGAGATCGGCGCCTTCTACATCGTGATGATCGCGGTCAACGGCCTCGTCGGCATCGTCGTCCAGCCGCACACCATGGGCAACTGCGCCGCCGGCCGGACCGAGATGGACGGGCGTGTGGGGTTCACGTGCGGCAACTTCGTGAAGCGGATCTGCACGATGGCGTGGTGTCTGACGGGCCTTGCAGCGGTGGCGTACCTGGGCGGTGGGAAGGTCAATCCCGACCAGGTCTACGGCATTATGGCGAAGGATTTTCTGCCGCAGGTCCTGCCGGGGCTGCTCGGCGTGTTTCTGGCGGCGTTGCTGGCAAGCGTGATGAGTTCGTGCGATTCGTTCATGATCGCCTCGGCGGGGCTGTTCACGGAGAACCTCTACAAGCCTCTGGCTCCCGGGCGGCCCGACCGGCATTACCTGAGGGTCGGCCGCCTCGTGTCGCTGGCCGTGGTGGCGGGTGGCGTCGGGGCGGCGTTCGCGTTGCCGGACGTCCGTGAAGGCCTGAGATGGTTCTGGAGAATCTCGGCGATGATGGGTGTGGCGTTCTGGCTGGGTCTGTTCTGGCGCCGGACGACGGTGGCCGGCGCATGGGCCGCCACGCTGACGGCCGTTGCGGTGCTGCTGGTCACCGCGTTCCTGCCGCAAGACGTGTTGGCACGCCTCCAGGACACCGCGCTGGGTGAGCGTCTCTGGCTCGTCCACGAGAGGGGGAAGGTGCTGGAGATTTACCTGCCGTGGCAGATGGTGTTCTACCTGTCGGCGGGGGTGCTGGCGGGCATCGTCGTGAGCCTGCTCACGAGGCCCGTCGCCGAAGCCCAACTGGAGACCTTCTACGCGCTGGCCCGCACGCCGGTGGCGCCGGGCGAGCCGGCCCTTCAACCGTGCACGCTGCCCGCGGGTGCGGCGGTTCCGCCCCGGCGGCGGCTGCTTCCGTGGCGGAGTCTCGAGGTTCCCGTGCCGACGCTCACGTCGGTCATCGGTTTCGCCGCCGCCTGGCTCGCCGTCGGCGCCATGATCTGGGTATTCTACGTCATCACGCAG